>JAHFGV010000018.1 GCA_023247255.1 Candidatus Omnitrophota bacterium
CAGACACAGCCGTGCAATCTGGCGCGTGGACAATCGCAACTGCCTGGCGGCTTCGCGCCATCTGAGCTTGCGCTCCAGCACCTGACGGATGAACCGTAACCGGTCGATCTCCCGTGTCGTTATGGTCAACAACTCCTTCATGTGTCCCTCCTCTGGAGGGACGTTCTACCAGTTGGACCATGACATTTCTATTGAACGCGATCATGACATTTTAAAAAACGCGCGACAGGATTGTCGCAAGCCTTGTGTCGTCTGCGGGTAGGGTTGCTTTTCGACAGGCGGTATGATAAAGTTCTTGCATGATTCATCCCATCGTCAGGCAAAACAGGCTCAAGGTTTATGTGAGCATGGCCTTGCTTACCTTCCTTTTGGGTCTTGTGGGCACCTTAATCTCTTACGTGTTCCACTGGGGACTCACAGGAACCAGCGTGTTTCTCATCATTTCCGGGATCATCAATTTCATCGCCTTTTATTTTTCAGATCGCCTGATCCTGCGTGTCAGTGGCGCTCAGAGAGTGACTGCTCAGCAGATACCGCAGCTGTTTTCAATAACCCAAGAGCTTTGCCTATCCCATCAGATACCGATGCCTGCCTTGTATCTGGTGAATGAAGACGCGATGAATGCGTTTGCGACAGGGCGAGATCCTGAACATGCGGCGGTCGCTGTCACCAAGGGGCTGTTGGAAAAACTGAAACCCGAAGAGGTGAAAGCGGTCATCGCCCATGAAATTTCTCACATTAAGCATTACGACATGCGACTCATGACGGTCATCTCCATCTTGGCCGGTTGCATCAGCATTCTTGCGGACATCTATTGGCGTGGAAACTTAGCCTCTAAGATTGAGGAAAAAGACCGATCGGGTGTCGTCGCCTGGGTGGGGATTTTGCTTTCTCTGTTCGCTCCTCTAAGCGCGATGCTCATCCAATTGGCGATTTCAAGGAACCGGGAAGGCCTCGCCGATGCCTCCGGCGCTGGGATGACGAATCCTTCTGATCTCATTTCTTCCCTCAAGAAAATCAGCATAGATCGCAGACCCCTGGCTGGAGTCAATCGTGCTACAGCCCATCTGTATTTCTCAGATCCTTACAAGATCGCTGGCTTTCTGGAGAAGCTGTTTTCCACGCATCCACCGCTTGAAGAAAGAATCCGCCAGTTAGAAGCGCTAGGACCATAGAGACAACGCAACTTCTGTCTCCTGCCAATCGAGATGGCTAATCCACAGTATCCGGAGCCTATTCAAATAGGCGCCAAAGCAACACAGAGTGTTCCTTGCCAGCAGTGTCAGCAGGAAATCCCGGCAGGTGAGTACTATTCCTATAGAGGGCAACAAGGCCAAGACATCTTCTTGTGCGCCCAATGCCGGGGAAAAGTGGAAAGTGCGCTGGAGCAAGAGACTCGAAATCCCCATTTGCTGGGTGCCATCCTACTCGGGTCGTTGGGCGGTCTGGCGGCTGGGATAATCTGGTATTTCATCGTAGTCATTACGCATTATGAGATCGGATATCTTGGAATCGGAGCGGGGTATTTGATGGGGTGGGCTGTTTGCTTGGGTTCGGGCCACAAGCGTGGATTTTCGCTTCAGATTCTAAGCGCAGCCCTCACGCTTACCACGCTTCTTGCAGCGAAATACTTTACCTTTCTTCATTTCTTGAGGCAATACCTGCTCGAACAAAAGGTTGAAGGCTATGCGGGACAATTCTTCTTCATCTCTCCTTTCGATCCCAATTTTCTTCGAAACCTCGTCTCCCCGATCGGGCTACTGATCTGGGCTATTTCTCTCTACGTGGCTTTCTCGATCCCCAAGCCAAGAAGTTTGTAACGCTTTTCCCTCCGACCCGCGAATTCCTTAAATGAGCTAACGGACGCTCAGGGTGTCGATCTGTGGGTCTGGGGCAACGGAGAAGAATTCGGTGAGGCTTTCAAGCGTACCCGTCCAGGCAGGACCGCGTTGGGGAAGCTGCTCCGAAAGCGCATTGGGGCGCAATCCAATAGCCGCTCCGGTATCGGAATGGACATACCGGACCTTGAGAGAATATCGGCCAGCAGACAACCGTGGATTCGCTAAGGCAGTGGTCAGCTCCCACGACTTCTCAACAGCCCCTTGTCCATCCAGATAGACAAAGTCTCCCTGAGTCAATGCCGGCGCTGGGGGCAGATCGCGCAGGCGGTGGTAGCTCACATCATGGGCTGCGTGCGTCCGTAACTCGACGGCAACGTCCGCTTCCCATAACAAACGGCCATTGACCCAAAGATGCGTATCCAAGGTTCCTGAATAGGGGTGGACGTTTTCAAGACGTACCGAGATCCAAATGGGCTCACCCACTTTGTAGCGCGATCTGTCCAGCCTCATCGTCAACCTCAAACCTCTGATAGCCTCGGCCCAATGCTTGGCCTTACGTTCCTCATCGATGATATAACGATCCTGCGCTTCATCCCACGTCACAAAATCCCCGTTCTCATCAAACCACTTCAACCACCCCTCAGGCTCTGAGAGATTCAGGCCTGTTTGTTCCTGAAGCTTCTGCACGCCGATCTCCTGCTCATGCAGCAGCGTGGAGCGCAGGAACTCCTGCCAATAAAGCAGCGCATCCCGATAGCCCCGCATCTTTTCAACCCCATTACGCATTTCCTCACCGGACAACCAATAGGGCATGGGTCCATGGTGGCCAAAGATGGTTACAGAAACGACATCGTTCCTGGCCTCAAACGATCGGACGTTACCGAGCTTCTCATGGTACCAATACGACCGACCGTCAATGTGTGTACCTTTTCCCTGCACAGCCTCAGTCTCGGCTAGCGCGGATCCCACCCCCATGCTACTCATCATCAGACTCAACAATAACCAGACGTAACGGATCATTCCCGATCCTCCACCGTAACGTTGATCTCCTCGCCATTGCAGCGGATCTCAGGAACGTACATGGCATGGCCCATGACCGGCAGGGCGTGAAACGTCCCGGGAACCTCGGCGCGCAGATCGTAGCGGATTTCCCAAACGCCTTCGGGCAATGTGTCGATGAAGAGGGCGACCTTGCGATCGCGCAATTCCTGATAGACCCAGCGGCTGCGGTCGGTATAGTCGCTCCCCGCTCCCTCCTGAGGCACTGGAAGAATCGTGAGTCGTTCTTGGTTGAGTCTGGCAGGCTGCTCTGAGGCAGAGCTGCGAGTTTGGCGTCCATGCGACTCAACGGGAGCTTTAGCATCAGCCCCAAAGCGTCGAGTCACTGCATCGGCTCTGAGTTCTTTCGCATAGAGCGATTCCCCGCTGCGCAGTTCCACCGCCTCGAAGCCTGCAGGCTTAAGATCCTCAAAGACGAGATACTCATAGTCGTTCTTGGCTTCGATGGTGATGACGGTTTCAACCCTCTCTCCACTGCTAATCGTATCCCCGTCGTTGAGCGGTTGCTTGTCATAGACGTAGCCTTTAAGCAGCGTCGGACGGCCAACGAGTTTGGTGTATCGGCGACGCACGAAGATCTCATTGCCCGATGGCGTGACTGGCTCTTCGAGACTGAAGAACGTTGCCTGTGCGGCAAAGTAAAGCGCGCCTTCACCGGATGTTCGACGGATCAGAATTTCATTCGCGCCATCCCGGATATATTGCCTGTCGATTACGAACAGACTAGGCGCACTCAAGGCTTCCGTAGCCGTTACGCGCTGAGTCACGATTGGGTGGCCATTGACTAACATTTCGTAAGTCAGATCGGGTTTAAGCTCACCGCTTTTACGCAGATAGTCGTTGAGCGCAAGAACGGTGATCGCCGTATCGCGCGTGTTGCTCCATTGCGCGCCGCGCCGATTCTTGATGAGCCAATTTGTGACTGGCTCAATCAAAGCGTTATTTGGATCGACGGCCAGCAAAGCGCGCAAGGCAAAGGCCGTGGCCTCAACGCCTCCATCCGACCAGCGCCAATAAATGCCATCTTCTCCCCAATGTGCGGTCCCCATCACGGCTTCGTGGGACCCTTGGACACCACGCTGAACGATGGAAATATCCGGAGAGTCAACTTTCTTGACCCCGTTTTCAAGATTGCGAATAAGAATATCAGCCTTGTCCGCGTAGCCGAAGGGGTGCGCAGAAAGAAGAAGAAGCGCACGGGTGTAGGCGTTGAGCTTCTCGCGATTGGCCCATAGGTTGTCAAAGGCCTTGGCCTGAAACTCGCCGACGTCTATCCTTCGCGTTGAAGCATGGTAAGTCGCAAGCGCATGGAGCATCCAGGCCTGCTGATCGTAGGAGTCTTCTTCCTCGACGATCTCTTGATCGAGATAGCGCACACCGCGCTCCAACACGTCGGACCTGACTACGATGCCAGCCTCACGCGCCAGCGTCAGTCCCCACACGACGTAAGCACTCATGAAGTGGTCGCTCTCGCCTTCCTTCCACCAGCCCCAGCCGCTGTCGGAATGTTGGAAATCGTAGAGGCGATTGAGCCCTTCCTTGACCATCTTGTTGAGTTTGTGGAGATCCTGTGTGCCATCAGGATGAGTCTTGTCAATAAATTCTGGCTCAATACCTCCAAAAAGCTTTTGTTCAATCGCCTGAGGTTTCAATCCCAGATCTTTAAGCGTCTTAGCCGTGATGACCGCTGGCAGAAACCGGCTCATCGTCTGCTCGGTGCAACCGTAGGGATAGTCGGCAAGGTAAGGCAGCGCATCCAGCATAGTGACGGCAAGGCTCGGCGTGATCTGGACAGTCAGCGTCGTCGAGTCGCGCTTGCGCTCTTTTGGAATATCCAACCTCACCGTGACTTCATCGCCGCGCATCTTGCCGGACTCGGAGACAAATTTCTCGATGCCATGCTCGTAGACAACGTAGGTCTTCTCCATCGCGTCGGTGTATTGTCCACCGATCGCCGTGACCTTAAGTTTGGTAGTCCCTGGTGCTTGAACACCAACCATCCAATCCACCCTTGATTCACTATTGGCTGCCACTGAGGTGCGTAGGTCTGAAAGGGCGAAATACTCATCACTGAGCCTCTTGCCATCACGCACCATACCAACGATGTGAATCCGTTCACCATCGACTTCTAATGATGGGGTGATCACCAATGTCTGATCGGTATTGTTGTTGATCACTGCTGATACGGTGACGATGTCCCCGACGACGAAAAACCGCGGAGCCTGCAATCGAACGATGAGCGGCTGTTTCGTGCGCGTGCTCGCTGTCGCGATGCCGAACTGGTTGTGATGCGATGCAACGCGGGCTGTAGCTTTCCAAGTCGTCAAGGAGTCCGGGTAAGTTACTTTCACCATCGCCTTGCCCTCGTAATCGGTCACGATATCCGACTGCCAGAAGGCTGTGGAGCGAAAATCGCTGCGGACTTGAACGACACCTCCCTGTCCTTCAATGGGGTGAGGAGCAAGACTATCTGCTGGTACTCTGGGACTCTCACGTTTCTCTCTTTCCAACCTCTTGTCCTCTTTAGCCCCTCCCGCTACCTTCTTCTGAGCGTTTGCTAGTTTGAAGGAGCGCGTGGTTGATTCGCCATTGCTATCCTCAGAAGAACCCGTCTCGCTCAATGTGCGGAAGGTCTCCTCTCTACCCCCACCCAGCCCACCACCGGTTCTCCCCTCGCCCAAGAGGATTTCCCTCTCGTCAACCAGCTCTTTATCATTCTCCACCAGTTTGGCGTAGCCCTTCTGCTGAAAGCTGCTCTGAATCTGGACACGCTGCTGGCGTTTGGTTCCGTAGTAAAACTGCCGAGGATCGCCGGCATAGTCTTGCTGGATGTACGAGACTGATTCATCGACAAGCGCCAGCGCTACTTCTGCGGAAACCGGTTTGCCTTCGTGGTCGCGCGTCGTCAGCGTCAAGCTGCCTGAGTCGCGTGGTTGATACTCTTCGCGATCCGAGCTGACTTCGACCTGGAGAAATTGTTGCACCGGCGGCACGATGACTTCTTTAGTATCCAGGAAGAGCTGCTGATCGCTGACCATCGCTGCGCTGAGAAAACTGTTGGGAACGTGCTGCTCTTCAATGGCAAGCTCCAAGAGCTTCACCGTGCCATCGAGATGGATGAGTCGGTAGCTGTGGAGGTCTTCGCCCTCCACGCTGAAGAGGACGTAGCGGTCGTTGGTCGGAACGCTCAACATCACAAACGCCTTCTGCCCGACACGGAAGGTGTCTTTATCCAAGATAATCTCAAGACCGCCGTGCCTTAGCCCAAGCTCTGTCGTCGCGTTGGTTGCAACCCAAACCGTCGTCTCGACTGTGATCGGCGGACGGCCAGGATCCTGACTCGTCCAGACAACTCGGTAGTAGCCCTCACGCTCCGGGCTAAAGTTAAACTCGGCCTTTCCTTCAGCATCTGTTTTGACTGACTTTGTAAGAATCTCCTCATGTTCATAGCCTTGGAATTTGAGCGCCCAGGATCGCTTTTCGGAAGATGCGGGCGGGGGTGGGAAGACCGGGTGTTTGGCGCGGAGGAACGTGAGTTCTTCTCCCCTCACTTCCCTGCCTTCAGGGTTCACCCACACCTCGTACCAGAAATCTCGGGTAACCTTCATCATACCTTCAACTCGCACGGGTTGATCATTTGCATCGATCGTCTTGATCTCAACCGTAACCTTATCCTGCGGACGATAGAGGTTGTGTTGCGCTCGGGGATAGACGTAATATCGCTGACGGGTAACACGGACTGTGCCGTTTCCGATAATTTCTCGTCGAGAAGAATCCGTCACGCGAGATTCGATGCGATATTCGAAATCCTGCCCGGCATTGCGGGGCGTTTGAAAAGTCAGGCGCACCTTGCCCGCAGCATCTGTCTTAAGTATCTCGCGCTTAACGATCTGGCCATCACCACCCCAGTAGCGGTAATGTTGACTAGACGCATCTTCATAGAACCAGGGAAACTCGAGCGGCGGCTGCCAAGAATGATGGAAAGGATTTTGATAAACCAAAACTTCAGCGGTCGCGTTGGCGACTGGTCCGCCGAAATAGTACTCGGCTTCTATCTCGACTTCAACCTTATCACCCACACGAAAGGCCTTGGGTTTTCCTCCTTCTTCAGGGGTGTGAACAGCAACCTTGAACTCGGGCAGCTTGTACTCTTCCAGTCGGAACAGCGTCGCCTCACCGATAGCGTTTCGACTATGGCCTTCTTGAAAATAGAAGTGAACGCGATATTCACCTAGCGGCATGGACTCGCCGAGACCGAGTGATCCCCAAACGCTGCCAAAGGGGTTTAACATCGTCTTTCCTTCATCCACTTTCGTACCGTGTGGATCATGAACTTCATACTCGATGATCTCGTGGGAAGGTGTCGAGTAGACGGAGCCATTGTAGCGCCTCGCGATGAATTTCCACTGCACATCTTCCCCGGGTCGGTAGGCGCTACGGTCAGTGAAAGCGTAGATGCGCCAAGACTCCGTATCGCTGCTGTCTCGGTAGCTAGAGCCTGTACTGAAGGCCTGTCGATCCTGACTACGCGCGCTAACGAAAATCTCCCGGCTGTTTCCATCCTCTGTCTCTGTGAGATCAAAGAGCGCAAGCCCCTCTGCATCGGCCTCTTTGACTTGCTCCCGCCAAACCCATTCATAGCTCTTGCCCACTTGGCCGGAGCGGGTGTAGTAGCGCTCCCATAGGCTTACATAGGCTTGAGGAATAGGAGAACCGTTGAGGGCGTTGCAGACATAGACGAGTGCCTGCTTGCCAGAGGTCTTGAGCACCAGAGTCGCGTCTGTCACGAGGATTAAGTCGCGTGCTTTCGCCCCTTGCGCTTGCGCTTCCAGAACGTAGGCTCCCATCGGTAAGGGCTTATCCATGCGCAGGGTTTCCTGTCCGGGCCGATAATCACTTTTATTCTCAACATCCTTCGACCAGGCTTTTAGTTTGTCTCGCCATGGAAGATCGATCTGTGCAAGCCAACTCCCACTGCCGACATCCTTGCCCTGGAATTCCACAGTGCGTGTCAAATCGACCTTGTAGAGGGAAAAGTCCACGCGTTTGACGTTGCGCCAGCTGAGGTGATACTGGATCTGTGAGTCGGGAAGGAAGATGTTGGAGACGCTCACGCCCACGATCGGCTTGGTAATCTCCTCAATCCTTTGTTTCGCATCATCGAAATAGCGAGTCTGGCCTTCTCGGTGTTCTGTGATGAATCTCTGGAAAAGCTCCAGGGCTTTGACGTAGTCCGGCTCCTGACGCCACTGACCATCTTCAAGTGGGACGGCACGGCCAGAGCTCGTCATCCACTCGGCATAGTAGTAGAGGGCGTCGTCATACCAGTCGGTGGTGTTTCCTGCTGAAAGGGCAGCCTCGAATTCTTCAGGCACACGCACGCGCTGATCCCAATCGCCGCCCTGATACCGAATCGTCATAGCGATAAGGTAGTGCGCATGAGCCTTGTCGTTGTCGGTCTTGGCGATCTTGAGGAGGTTTTCGAGAATTTCTAGAGGAATAATGTTGCCGTAGTAGCCGTAATAGTAATAGGGCTCGGCCCAGTGAGGCTTGGCGATGGTCCAGACAATATGCAGATAGCGTTGGCGCGCTAGCTCGATATCCGCTGCCCCAGCCCACCAGTCCAGCGCCTGCTGATAGTAGGGCGAAGCTGTGGACCAGTTCTTGGAATCTCGACGCGCCCACCAGAAATCGCCCAGCGATTCCTGAACCTCGGCCCAGACTCGGTCATGATCCTCAACACGCTGAATGTCGCGCACCAACGCTTCCAATCGTTGGCGCGCCTGGTCATAGCGGGTGGAATCGGCTGTTTCCGTCGCCGCCTGCGAGCGCCATAGAGTATCCGCCAACCGGAAATCCACCCACCGTGCTTCGTCCAGTGGAAGCTCCAGGGCATCCGCCTGAACATAGCGCTCATGGGCTAAACGGAAAGAGCCTTCGGCGTAATACTGCTCGGCTTCCTCCTTCAGCGTTTCGTAGGATGGGTTGGATGGTTGGGAATGCACTCGGTGGACGGGAATGACCAGGCAGAGGAGGGTATAAACTCCACTTAATAAATAAGTTCGAATTCGTGTGGATCTTCCCATCCCGCAGCTCCTATTTACTCAATGAGACACCGCTCGCAGAAAAAAGTTCCTCAATCTTGAACCAGTTCCAGAAAGATCGTGACGACTCGGGGCTGCGGTGCGGTAGGACCGGCTGCTGGGATTGGCGCTGATCGGAGGGATGGCGGGGACAGTATCGGCGCTTGAGTGTCCTTGAGATTCCTCTGAGCCTTGTCAAGAAGCACCTCTGCATTTGCATTCCTTGATACCGCCTCAGATCGGTTTGAGAATTGCTGCAGAAAAACTGGCAGCTCTGAGTCTGAGAGCTGAATCTCTAGATGGCGTTCATCTGTAACCTTGACGAATCCCTGTTTGGCGAGCACCCAATCCTTGACTTGAACGCTGGCCTTCTTAAGATCCTCCACTTGCCACTGGACCTGAAGCGATGGGCTAAGACCTTTGGAGTATTCACGGTCGTTTATTGAGACGTTATCCGCATCGCTTGAGGTTGACTTTCCAGAAAGAGTGGGAATTTCGGCAGGTTGGATACGTTTTTGCTCTTGCTGATTTTTGTCATCGACGAGTCCAGCGGTAACATTGCCTAGAAGCTTTGGGGTCGTCTCTTCGAAGGCCATCTCACGCTTCAAGCCAACCGATTGCTCATCCTTTTCTCTTCTAGAACCTGTTTGAAACCCTTCCTCGACCTTAGACTCAAAACCCATGCCCCCCACCCCAGAGCCTTGCGAAATGTCGAAATCGTCTCTAGCCTCTAAGCGTCCTTGCGCAAGCTTCGTTTCTGCCTCTTCTTTACCCTGAGCATCTTTTCCCAAAGTACTCAACCGATCCCCGACTGCCGCTTCTTTTTCATTTTCATTGAAGGATCGAAATGAAGAAGTGGGCGCATCGGCAACGGCATTGGGCTTATTGATTTCTGCACTGCTTTCTATACTATCGACAGACCCCGCATCCAAACTTGATCTTTGTTTCTCCTTAGCAGCGTGTAGACTCAGAGAGCCTTCTCTCTGCTCACTCTGTCCCTCCCCACTCACCCGGGGACCTGGTTTGGAGAGCGATGTTTGGGTGCCTACATACCGAACACTCACGTCCCTTTTTACTCCTTGCTTGACGACCGACGGAATCCCAATCGCAAGCACGAGAAGCACCGACGCCGTGGCAAGGGCTAGCCCATGCAGGGGTAAGCTCTGCGGCCAAGGCTCCCGGAAACGCTTAGCCAGAATCTGCCACCCGGAACGTTTGCGCAAGCGCTCATGAATCACGGGTAAAAGGTCTGGCACCTTGGGAGGCTCGATGCGACGCAGAATTTCGAGCATCTGTTGAAAGGATTGGTATTCCTTGCGGCAGTCCGCACAAGCGGCCAGATGTTGTTCTAGTTGAGAGCGCAAGGATGTCCCGAGAAGTCCATCGATGTATTCGGAAAACTGCTCTCGGTACGTCGTACACTGTTTGGTCATTGCTTCCACCCTTTATAGCTTGCCGTCCAACAATGCCTTGAGCTGCCAACGCGCCCGATTCAAACGCGACTTGACGGTTCCCGCACGAATACCCAACATCTGAGCGATCTCTTCGTAGGAGTAACCTTGTAGATCCCTCAAGACAACCACGTTGCGGAAAGGCTCCTCAAGCATCTGAAGCGTTTTAAGCAACTGCTCGCGCTTTTCACGACGCTCCATCGCCACCGCAGGACCTGGTGTCGGATCGGCAACCTCTTGGATTCGAGTCCCTTCTTCGGTGTCCCGAGGCGCCTCCAAGGACGTGACGATGAAACGCCTCCTGCGTGCCCACCACCGGCGACGGTTCCGACAGAGATTCAACGTAATCGCAATCACCCACGTGGAGAATTTGGCATCGTGCCGAAACGTGCCGATGGCCCGATAGGCCCGGATAAAAACTTCCTGGGCGATATCCTTCGCCTCCTCGTCATTGCCTAACATCCTCAAGGACACAGCGAAGACCTGCTGCTGATGTCGAATCACCAATCGATCAAATGCTTCCAGATCCCCCGCCTGAGCGCGCTCGATGAACCTGGCCTCATCAAATAAAGGATCCGCAGAAGAGAAATTCGCACCTACTTGATTAGACACCTCAGAACGCTCCCTGTTCCCTCACCGTTTTCTCCGCGGCGGCAATCCGTTTCATAATGGCGGGATGGTCGTAGAAAAACCACTCCACCCATCGGGGCGGTGAAGGATCGGCAAGGTTAAGTACCGCGAGTTTGCGCAACGCGCTGGCGAAGGCTCCCTGCTGAGAAGTCGTGCTGATCGCAAACCGATCGGCCTGCCACTCAAAGTGGCGAGAGATGGCTTGCTGCAGGGGCAGGGTCAATAAACTGAGAAGAGAGAACCACAAGGCCAGCGTCGGAAAGCCGGCGATATCCGAAAGATCCCTAAGGCCCAGTGGAATAATCCATAGCCCTCCGACAAGAGCCGTCAGACTGAACGCAACCCAAGAACCCAAGGTGCTGATGAGAAGGAGCTTGCTGATGTGCCGAAAGCGCTGATGTCCCAACTCATGAGCCAATACCCCCTCAATCTCATCGGCGCTGAATTGCTCAAGCAGCGTGTCTGAGAGAAGCACGCGTCGCGTCTTACCAAGACCCACCAGAGCCGCATTGGCCTTGCGGGTCTCCACCCCAAGTTCAAGTCGAAAGACTCCAAGCGCTTGGATACCCACACGCTGACACAAGCTCAACAGACGCTTCGCCAGCGATTCATCCTGCAATGGGGCGATCTTGTAGAAGATGGGCAAAAGCAGTGTTGGAAACATTCTTGCCAACACCACGCTGAAGGTCACCCAACCGATCGTTGCCCACAATGGCCAAGATTCGGACGCATACCGCAAGAGCGCGTAGAGTCCTTCCACGAGCAAGGCTCCGAACAGAACACCGATGGCCAGTTGCTTGGCTTCTCGGACTAGCCATTGTTTCAGCGTCATACGAGAGAGTCCGAACCGATGCTCAAGCAGGAAGGAACTGTAGAAATTCAGGGGCAGAAAGACCATCTCATAAAGAACACCGGCCACCATCCAATAGTCCAGAATCACAAGCCACTCGATAGTAGCCCGATCCGTCCACCAGCGAGCGATCGCTTGGGAGAACCCGGAGCCTTGAAAGAGCCCTAGCACAAGCAGCGAGCCGAGAAGCTTCACAAGCAGCAGCCGATACCGGATGTCGGCGTAGCGTCGAGCGGAATCGGAACTCGCATCCGTAGCCTGTGCGGAAACACGCGCAGCCTCAGTCATCGGAATCCGCAGCGGTCGAAGCGGAAAACACCGGGGATTGGCCTGCTGATGACCGGAAGGACAGACCCCGCGCCAGTTCCGTTTTGTATGCCTTAACCTGGGCATCAATCGATTGCGGAATGTTTCGCACGTATCGCGTCAGCAACAGCGCGATGGTGGACAAGGCATCCAGACCCTGACAGGAGCTCCAAGCGATCCGCGTCCGACGGATAAAAACATCGCTGATCGTACAGGCCATTTCCCGCGCAATCGCATGAACCCATTCGGCTTCCAGGTAATCATGGTGGGGACAGACAGGCTTTGCCAAAGCAGGCTCACGATCGATCAACTGAAGAATGGCGATGGCACGGGTGCCGTAACGAGTCAAGAGCTTGGTCAATAATTCGGGGTCTGTCCGATGCGTCAGATCCTTCCAATGATCGAGATTGATGGCATCGGCAGACTCCATCAAATTCACCTGATCCGTCAAGCATCGTTCGGACGTCCATCGATGCATCTTGAGAATCCAGTCCACCGCTTGGCGAGCCATCAGGCGATAAGTCGTGTATTTGCCTCCCAAGACACTGATGAGCCCTTGAGGATCCTGATCGAGCCGATGCTCTCGAGAAGCCTGTCTGGCGGATCCGGAAAAAGCCAACAAGGGTCGGGCGCCGGCAAAACTCGCCACCACCTCTTGGATTCCCACACGGCTTCCGGGTAAGATGCGATTGACTTCTGTGAGCAGATAATCCACTTCCTTGGCATTGGCAGCCAAGCGATCGAGGGATCCGTCCACCGCCGATTCCGTTGTTCCCACCAACGTATAATTTCCCCACGGCAACAGGAAAATCCGACGCTGATCTTGCGTCTGGGAGAAAATCCCCTGATGCACCAAGCGTGGCAATACCAGATGAATACCTTTTGTGGGCGCCAGGCGAGGCTCAGCATCCACCTGGCTCATTTGACGAATACGATCCGCCCACGGCCCGGCGGCATTCACCACGACCTGGGAGTGCACTTCATGGGTCTTCGCCGTCCAAACATCTTCTACCGCCGCACCACATATTTTGCGATTCGCACTCAGCAGGGTTCGTAACCGGACATAGTTGCAACAGACCGCACCGAATTCAACGGCTTGGAGAATATTCGCCAGGCACAACCGCGCGTCATCCATCTGGCAGTCGGTGTAGAGCCCCACCGAGCGCAAGCCTTCAACGCACAGGCCAGGCTCCAGGCTCGATACCCGACGCCTCGAGAGCATCCGATGGGACGTAAAGGGATCTCCCCATGCCAGAAGATCATAGAGGGAAAGCCCCAGCTTGATTTTCCAAGGCTCATCGCGATGGCCTTCGTAGGTGGGAAGCAACACAGACACAGGACAGACTAAGGCGGGAGCGATCGTCCGCAGGATCTGCCGCTCGCGCAGGCTTTCACGAACCAGACGCACCCGCCCCTGCTCCAGATAGCGCAGGCCTCCGTGGATCAACTTCGAGGTTTTGGAACTCGTGCCGCTCGCAAAATCCCCTTGCTCGATCAGGGCGACTTTCAGTCCACGCATCGCAGCGTCGCGTGCGATTCCGGCTCCGACGATGCCACCCCCGATGATGAGTACTTGAAAACGCTCACGCGTCAATCGGTTAATCAGCTCCGTTCGAGTCATTCCTCACAGACTCCAGACTACAGACTACAGACAACAAACCTCAGTTCTTGAAATGCCGACGTTGGATATCGGCAGTACGAACACGGGAAACAGCCTCTTGCCAACCGGAATAAAGACGTTTGCACTGCGCGGCTTTCATGCGCGGATGGAAGATGCGATCCGGACGTCCCATGAATGCACCGATCCGCTCGGACCGCCACCAGCCAATGCCAATCCCTGCTAAGAGGGCTGCCCCCTTAGCCGTATTGGCGATCATCTTCGGACGCACCACGTCGATACCCAGAATGTCCGCTTGAAATTGCATCAGCCAATCATTCTGCGCCGCTCCCCCATCGACCTGCAAACGCTTGAGCGTGATCCCACTGTCTCGCTGCATGGCGTCCACGACATCTTTTGTTTGGTAAGCCAGCGACTCAAGGGTCGCTCGAATGATGATCTCACGACTGGTCCCTCGCGTCAGCCCGACGATCGCCCCACGCGCATTCATATCCCAGTAGGGAGCGCCCAACCCGACGAATGCAGGAACGACAATGACGCCGTCCGTACCCTTCAAACGTCGAGCGATCGCCTCCGTCTCAGCAGCCGTTTCAATGAGACGCAATTCATCTCGCAACCATTGGATCGCGGCTCCCGCGATAAACACGCTGCCTTCCAATGCGTAGGCGGGCTCTTTATCCGCTCCCCAGACGAGAGTAGTCAAAAGACCCTGGCGGCTGCGCACACAACGTTTGCCCGTATGCAAGAGCAAAAAGCAACCGGTCCCGTAGGTGTTTTTGGCGCTGCCAGGAGTCAGGCATCCATGCCCTACCATCGAGGCTTGTTGATCACCGGCGATTCCTGCAATGGGAATCCCAGCAGGAAGCGGTGAGTGGGCGGCAGTGACTCCAAACAGACCACTGGGAGGTTTCACCTGAGGCAGGAGTGATGGAGGAATGCCGAGGATATGAAGCAACGCCTCATCCCAACGGTGGGTGCGGATGTTATAAACAAGGGTGCGCGAGGCGTTAGTGTAGTCGGTCGCGTGTACCTTGCTGCCTGTGAGATTCCACAGCAGCCAACTATCGACGGTGCCGAACGCCAAATCCCCACGTTGTGCCCTCTTGCGAAGGCCAGGCACGTGATCCAACAGCCAGCAGATCTTGGTTCCGGAGAAATACGCATCGAGCACAAGGCCGGTTTTGGATTGAAAAGCTCGGGAGTAGCCCGTCGCTTTCAGCCGATCGCATAACGCCGACGTCCGACGACACTGCCAGACAATCGCGTTGGCAACGGGTCTTCCCGTCGCGCGATCCCAGAGAATTGTCGTCTCGCGCTGGTTGGTGATGCCGATAGCTTGGATTCGGCTTGAGCGGATACGTCCGGCATCGAGTGCCCGTTTAATCACCCATCGGGTGACTGCCAGGATTTCCTCGGGATCATGCTCCACCCAGCCGGGCTTGGGATAGTGCTGCGGGATTTCTTCGTAGGCGCGCGCCACTACACGCGCCTGGCGGTCAAGAACAAGGACTGTGGTCCCCGTCGTCCCCTGATCAATGGCGAGGATCATCCCCTCACCTGTGGAGCCCCACAGGATGAGCCTGTGGCACCGGCAACCCCACCCCGATGGGGGCGACATCCTGCCCACCCAGCCGGCTCTGCACTACCGGGTCGCCCACGGCCGAAGACCGTGGCGCAATGGCGGGGTTGATTAGCCGAAGGCCGGCCGCTGTCATGATGAAGCAGTTGCGGTGACAACGACCGTTTCGCCTTCGCGAGTCGTAAATCTGTAGAAAGGCGAAACCCAACAAGTGGTAGGATCATCAAGACAGAAGTATACCAAAGATGGGATCAATATGTCAGATGTACTGAACGGGGGGGCAGAGAAGCTGGGGGTGAGGGGATACGTATGAAGCGGAGAGTATTGATAGATCTGCCTCGAATCTGTGCGTTTGAGAAGATCTGGCGGTATTGCCAGGCACTCTGATATGAACACTTCTGTAGGCTTGCAGCGCTTGAGTCATTCTATTGAGTCTCGCAAATCAGCATGACAGCGTTTCTCGACGGTGAAGCCTGTCATGAAATTCCTCGAGCATCAATAGTACCGTCGTTCGTCGTCCATGGATCGTCGTTCGCGAACCACGAACGACGAATCACGAACGACGGTACTTAGGTCCGTAGCTTTGCGCCCCCACCTTAGCGTGGGTTTACCTTTTCGGAGAACGCTTCAGCCTTCACGAATGGTTACCCCAAACATACCCGATCTTCATCTCGGTTGACAAATCCGGGAAAACGATCTTTCCTTCCAGTATATTACCGCCAACCGTAAAGTGTTATTTCCAGATTCTTGAGGATGCCTTGATTGGGCGGTTCATTCCCGCCTATCGAACCCGTCCCAAACGGCGAGTCATTCTGTCCCCTCGTTTCTATTTTTTCGATGTGGGGATTGTTAACTTTCTGCTTAAACGAGGCTCCATTGCTCCCAAGAACGAAGCGATCGGACGCGCCTTCGAACATTTGAAATGTGTCACGAGCATGGTGGCCGCTACACTACGAATGAATTTTGAGATGACGAAGGTGTATAATCAATGCGACTCATCGAGAGGAGTGATGCGGAAGATGGCCTTGACTCATTCGTTGTTAGCGCAATACGCTCGGCAAGCGGAGAAAGCGGCACAACAGGCCGGTTCGCTTTTGGCTCCGCTGTTAGGTCAGCCAAAGACGGTGAAGACCAAGCGCTCAGCCATCGACCTCGTTACCGAGTTGGACAAAAACTCCGAACAAATCATCTACCGAATCCTGATGCAAGCCTGTCCGGGATCTGACTTTCTGGGGGAAGAGCGCGGGGGAAATCGCAATGGCTCGCCTTTACGTTGGATCGTCGATCCCTTGGATGGAACCATGAATTTCGTCCACGGCTTGCCGCTTTTCGGAGTCTCGATCGCTTTGGAATATCAAAGCCGTATCGTGGTGGGTGTGACTTACGATCCCATCCGTCGGGAGATGTTCACGGCTGTGAAGAATCGCGGGGCTTTCTTGAATGGCAGACGCATTCACGTATCCAAAACACACAGGCTCTCTCAGAGCCTTTTGTCCAGCGGCTTTTCAGCTAAGTTCCGCACGCACGCAGCGCCGTACCTGGCCTGGTTTGAGGCGTTTGAATCGCGCTCGCATGCCGTCCGACGCATAGGCACTACGGTATTGTGCCTGGCCTATGTCGCTTGTGGACGCATGGAAGGATTCTATGAAAAGGACCTCTGGCCGTGGGATATCGCTGCCGGCATGTTGCTCGTCGAGGAAGCAGGCGGGCGGGTAACCAACTTCAAGGGACAAGCGCCGTCGTTAGCGCAAGGACAGCTGGTTGCTTCCAACCGGCACATCCATTCCGCCATGCTGCGTGTGCTCCAAAACGCGCTTTCGTCTTAGCCCACCTGGAAGTCGTCTAAAACCCAGTTCTCTTTCTAACAGGCTGCGGAAAAACCCTTCGTGGTTCTTGGTTGAGGGTTCAGGGCAAATACACCACTGCTCGTCGGTGAGACGGGTCCTGGCCCCCAGCCCAGAACCCCGAACCCTGAACCGACTGGAATTTTTCAGCATCCTGCTAGAGTGCCTAACGCGCCAGAACCGTCAGCAGTTCCATGTGCGGGGTCTGAGGAAACATGTCGAAAGCCATAACGTCTGAGAGACGGTAGCGCGGAAATCCGCAAAGCAAGCCTTGAAGATCACGGACCAATGACTGGACATTGCAGGAAAGGTAGACGATCGCCGCAGGACGAGCAGCCAGAATCCCATTGAGCGTTTGTGGATGCAGCCCGGCGCGGGGGGGATCGAGGGCAATCACATCAGGCTTGGCCTCTTGGAGCCAGAAGCGACGATCCATTAAGAGGCTTTCCGTACGCCCCACCCGAAAATCGATATTATTCAAGCCATTGCGCGTCGCATTGATCCGTGCCATCTCCAAATGATGGGGCTCAACGTCAATGCCGTATACGGTTTGAAAACTCTTTGAGAGATAGAACCCCACCAAACCGATCCCGCAGTAAAGATCCCACGCAACCCGTCGAGAAGTTTCCGGAAGCAAGCGGTCAATCTGCTCGTACAGGCGATGGGCCTGGGCTCCATTGGGTTGAAGAAAGCTCAAGGGATGGATCTGAAGTCGAAAAGGGCCTAATTCATCTTCAAGATACTTCGATCCGCGCAGATGAATCAGTTCTTCCGGAACAGCCACGTCCGCGAGTTTCTGGCTGACGCCCCAATAGACGCTGGCAATGGCCGGTATCCGCTCCATCAACCTGTCGACGATTTTCTCAACGATGGAACGGTTGCCTGAAGTGGTGATCAGACACAGCAATACCTCTTTCCGGCAGCGGCTGTGGCGGATTATCAGATACCGGAAGAAACCCTGATGGGTCTTGGGATTATACGCGGGAAGACCCGTTTGTTCCGCGAGCGTCCGCACCTCTTGAATGACCTGGGCCGATGGCTCAGGAAGCAAAAGACAGTCTTCTAAATCGACCAGGCGCCAGAAGGAGCGCGCGGCATGATAGCCGAGGGTCATGCGTCCCTCCGAGCAGCCGAACGTCAGTTCGGCTTTGTTCCGATACCTCCAGGGCTCATCCACAGGAATAACGGGAATCGACGGAACTAAACCCAGACTGCCAAAGGCCCGCTGAATGCGCTGAGCCTTAAGAGTCAGTTGATCCGCGTAGGAGATATCCTGCAACGAACACCCGCCACAAGTGCCAAAGTAAGGACAGGGAGCCTCTACTGGCGCATAGGGAGCTTTTTCCTGGAGCAAAAGTTGTTGCGAACTGCCCATCGTATCTCCGGAGATAGAAAACTACGTCAGGTGAAAGGTGCGCGGTGTCAGGCCGAGCATCTGTTCTGCTCTTACCTGTCAGTCGTTCCTACCACCGCGGCTTTGAACGCAACCATAGACCGGCAACGATTCCATTCACAAACCCACCGATGTGCGCCCAGAACGCCACTCCTCCCACGTCCGCAACCTGACCGATCGCCGTAAACCCGCCCCACCATTGCAGGAGAAACCAAATACCGAGGAAAACAAAGGCCGGCACGTGAATCGTTTCCCAAACAATACCCATAGGGACCAACGTCACCACCCGTGCTGAGGGAAACAACATCAAATAGGCACCGAGGACTCCGGCGATCGCGCCACTGGCTCCCACCATCGGAATCGAAGAACCGGGAGAAGCAAACATCTGAACGATACCCGCCAGGACTCCACTTCCAAGATAAAGCAGAAGGAAACGGATTGGCCTAAGAAAGTCTTCCACATTATCGGCAAAAATCCAAAGATAGAGCATGTTGCTGGCAAGATGAAAAATCCCGCCGTGAAGAAACTGAGACGTTAGTAGCGTCAAAAATAGCGGCGGCCAGTCCAACAAGTCACCGGGACCGCTGATCAGCCAATGGGACGGCACCAGACCGAAGCGATAGAGAAACACTTCCCGGTTGGCTCCCTGCCGGATTTCAACGATGAACAGGACTATATTGAGGAAAATCAACGCCCGGCTCATCCAAGGAATATGCCGGGAAGGTAGCGTGTCACGAATAGGGATCATCCCACCACCTACGGCTGCCACGCCTGTGGTGTGGCAATGCAAAACGTCCCCCTTTGTACAATCGCATGGCTATTACCTGTCAGAAAAACATCTTCGGATTGCATGGGCTGCCGCAAGCAGCCCGCCGCAGGTGGAATCATGCCGTCAGAACCTCCTGAGCCTTGAGGAGGACCTGACGTTCGTTCTCATAGGTTGCCAACGCCAGGGCTTGCTGAAATGGAACCCACCGCGCTTCAATGGCCTCGGCATCACAGGGACCCAATTGTCCCCCGACCGGACGCATGAGAAAGAACGTTACAGTCTTCTGATAGCTTAAGCCATCCGCCGGGGTTGTGAACGAATAGCTGATCTCACCAAGCGGACGCAGAATCTGAGCGACCAAACCCGTCTCCTCTTGAACCTCGCGCAAGGCCGCCTCTGACGGTTGCTCATTGGATTCCAAATGTCCCTTAGGCAAACACCAGGCGTAACCCTGATGCCGCTGCCGTCGGATCAGGCAGACTTCATACGCGTTTCCTTGGCCTAACTGAACCACGACCCCACCGGCAGAAACCTGGGGGATAGAAGGAGGATTCATGAAGGAGGTATCCCGCGTTCAGCGGGTAGAGACTTCGCACGGAAGGCCAACGAGGCACAGCCCAAATCGGTCGGCAATGGGCACAAGCAGGTCACGTTCAAGCAACAGAGTAGTGCCTGCTTCCACAGCCAAACACGTCCCCCCTGTTCGACTCAACAGCTCAAGGGTGTCTTTTCCAACGATGGGAAGATCAAAGCGACGGTCTTGATTCGGAGAAGCCATTTTGATCACCACGAAGTTTCTTCCCGCAACCGAACCCGCCCGTTGAATCGTTGCATCGGTTCCCTCCAACGCTTCGAGGGCAACCACCACTTTCTTCTTCACCACAACCGTCTGTCCCACGTCAAAGGCTGCCAAGGCCCGGGCCACAGGAACGCCTACCTGAATATCCGCCTGCTCAGCATCTGTCGGTGGCCGACGAGTCAAAACGCCTACCGGGCATAGACTCGATTGCAGAAACGTCGAGGAATCCAAAAGAGCAATCCCCTCCCGTGCCAGACGTTTAGCCACCAAACCAAGCAGGCTCGCCACAGACGCATCTTGGGCTTGCGCGAGCAGCTGATACATTTCATTATCCAAACGCGCCTGGGAATCGAATAAAACCTCTTTGGTCACTTTGCCAGCCATCACCGCTTGAGAAATACCGTGGGCTTTGAGTCGCTCGATCAGAAACTGAAACTGTCCGATCGTCACTTCCTCATAGACCGCAACGGCGCTGGCCAAACCAGGATCGACCCAACCCTGAATGCCGAATGCAACGACCGATGTGCCTTGACGAGCGGCTTCTCTAGACAACTGAATGGGGAATTGCCCTGCGCCCGCAATGAGACCGATGCGAGACGGTGGTGGTGTGACTCCAGTAGCCATCACTAGGCACGGCACACACCACGCTTGGATTGCCGGATAAAATCAAGCAGGTGTTCCAGCTCTGGGCAATCGTCTGAAGTCTCACTCGCTGCCTGCTCCAATGCATGGCTCATGGATAGCTGAGAATGGAACAGCAGACGAAAGGCTCGATGAAGACAGCCAAGCGACGCACTGGGAATGCGTGCA
This sequence comes from Candidatus Omnitrophota bacterium, assembly GCA_023247255.1. Lineage (GTDB taxonomy): Bacteria > Omnitrophota > Gorgyraeia > Aquiviventales > Aquiviventaceae > JAHFGV01. The sequence continues at coordinate 21,033 of JAHFGV010000018.1, forward strand.
CGCTTGAGCCCTTCGCGGTTGAGTCCGAACACCTTGGCCGGATACCCGACGCACGTCGCATAGGGTGGGATATCCTGAACCACACGCGAACAGCCACCGATCATGGCCAGGGTACCTACCCGAACAAACTGATGAATACCCACCAGCCCCCCCACAATCGCTCGATCTTCAATCGTAATGTGACCGGCCAGGGCCGCACTGTTGGCAATGACGACTCGATCCCCCAGCACACAATCATGGGCAACATGCGCGTAGGCCATCAACAAACAATCAGAGCCAATCACCGTCTTTCCTCCCCCGCCTGCGGTTCCTGGATTGATCGTCACGTACTCACGAATCTTGTTGCGATCACCAATAATGAGCAGACTTTTTTCCCCACGGTATTTGAGATCCTGCGGGATGCTTCCGATGACCGCTCCGGTAAAGATCTCACATTCCTGGCCGATGGTCGTATGCCCTTCGACCACGCAGTGGGCACCGATGCGCGTGTGCGCTCCGATGGTCACATCCCGATCGACCACGGTATAGGGCCCGACGATAACGTCTTCATCCAGCCGCGCCTGGGGATGGATAATGGCCGTGGGGTGGATACCGTTTTTGTGAGGACTGATTTTCGAAGAACCCGATGGGCCCATTGAGCGAACCGAGGAACGCGTACGTTTCTTCATCCCATCACAGCTAGTGTAGAATCATCCGTTGTTCGTATCCACCAAGGCAAACATCAGCTCCCCTTCGCAGACCAGCTTGCCATCGGTGTATGCCCGGGCCAAGATGACGCCGGTCCTGGAGCGCAGCTTGCCTAGCTCAGCCTCAATGACGAGCTGGTCCCCAGGCACAACAGGCTTGCGGAATTTCACCTTATCGACAGCCATGAAATAAGCCAGTTTGCCCTGGTTTTCCCGTTTATTCAGCATGATGATCCCGCCGACCTGCGCCATGGCCTCGACGATCAAAACGCCCGGCATCACCGGCCGACCGGGAAAGTGGCCCCGGAAGAAATAGTCGTTGATGGTCACGCATTTGATTCCCACCGCCCGGGTCTCGGTAAACTCCACAATCCGGTCCACGAGCAGGAAGGGATACCGATGGGGCAGGATCTTCTCAATCTGAGTGATGTCCAGTTGCGGCCCGATCATCACCTCTGAAGTAGCCGATTGCAACGAACCCAACCGCCACTGCTCGGCTGCCTGGTTGAGCTTCATCAGCAGTTTCACGTTCAAGGAATGTCCGCTTTTGATCGCTACCACATGGGCCCGCAGATGCGCCCCTAGCAGATATAAATCACCCAGCAAGTCCAAGACCTTGTGGCGGGCGAACTCGTCTTCAAATCGCAGGCGGTTCTGCAACACGCCCTGATCCCCGATGACGAGGGTGTTTTCAAAATTCGCTCCCTTGCCGAAGCCCTGGGACTGGAGGGCCTCCGCCTCCTGCTGCAAGCAGAATGTCCGAGCCGGAGCGATGGTTTCTTCAAAGCAGGAGCCGTTTTTGGAATAGGAAACGAATTGGGATTTGAGCGCCGGATGGTTGTAACTGAGTATGTAGGAAACCCGCAGGGTACGATCGGGAAATACCGCGATGGAAGACTCGCCCTCTTCTACACACACCGGATCGCGCAGGGACATAAAGCGACGGGGAGAATCCTGCTCCACAACACCCGCTATCTTTAACCGTTGGACGATGGGTAATGCGGATCCGTCGAATCCAGGCAGCTCTGAGCCGGTGACTTCGACATAGGCGTTGTCGACGCCCATGCCCCACAAAGCCCCCATGAGGTGTTCCACCGTCTGCACCTCAACCCCGTCCTTCGACAGGGTCGTGCGACGGATACTCCTTCCCACATCCACCATTTGAATGGATCGTGCAGGAATGACCGGTCGATGGGGCAAATCGGTCCGGATGAAAACGATACCCACATCGGCACAAGCCGGCAAAAGGCGCATCGATACCGCTTGGCCCGTGTGGAGCCCCACACCGCTGGCGAAGATCTCACCGGCGATTGTCTGTTGCTGCTCACTCATCGTGGATTCCCCATGGCTCGAAGGTCGTGGCCCTATTGACAGGGGTGAGCTGTCAGCGTTTGCCGGCGGATCGGGTCTTTAGCAACTCAAGGATCCCGGTTGTGACATCGGCTGCCTGCTGTCCGTAAAGCAAAGCGCGTTGATCGAGGATGAAGGTAAAGCCATTAGCCTGCGCATACTGATCCACCGCTTGTTGAATCTCATCCAAAATTTCTTTGGCAGCCTGATCCCGCTCCTGCCGCAAATCACGCGCCGTTCGGTTGCGGAATCGTTGAATATCTTCCGCCTTCTCCTCGATCTCTCGAGCCTTGGCCTCGCGAGCCTGTGCGCTCAACAACTCGAGGTTACCGCGTAGTGTCTGCAATTCCTTGACCCTTGCCTGAAGCTCGTTCTCTTTCTGTTGTCCTTTTTTCTCAAGGACCGAGTCGGAAACCTTCGTGCGTTCATATTGATCAAAAACCTTGGCTAGGTTCACGTATCCGATCTTCAATTCCTGAGCCTCTCCGACGGGACAGCAGACAGAAAACAGCAGACAGGCAGATATCCCTGAACCAATCACGGCTAAGATCAGAAATCTTGTGCGGGGCAATACCCTGCGATGCAACATGGCGTCTGTCTCCTCGTATATCATGTTCTGTTTCTTTTATTCTTCTGTTGTCTTATGTCTTAAAAACTACGACTGATGTTAAAGTGAAACCTGATTTTGCTATCTTCGCCTTCCTCATTCGTAATAGGAATACCGACGTCCAATCGCAGAGGACCGATGGGTGTGGTCACCCGCGCGCCCACACCGGTTCCGGCTTTGAACGACTCGCCGAACTCAGATACCCGACGCCAGACATTGCCGACGTCCAAAAACACGGAGCCTCGAAGGATGGGCTTGCCCCGGTCGTTGGTCACGAGCGTCGCCACTTCTTCCAGCGAACCCACGAAAATCGCCTCCCCTCCGATGGGATCGTTGGAATTGGGATCCAGCGGCCCCACACGGCGTTCACGGAATCCGCGAACGGTCCCGGCGCCGCCACCGAAGAAACGCTCAAAGATCGGCACCTCCGAGCTGTCACCATAAGCATCCACCCACCCCGCCTGGACGCGAGATTCAAACACCAGACGCTCCCAATGCGGCAAGTAGTGGCTGGCTACGGTTTGCAAACGGAAGAAATCACGATCCCCCGCAAAGAAACCACCTGCCATATCCAGATCCGTCCCCAGATAGAATCCCTGCGAAGGATCAAAACGATTGTTCCGTCGATCCAGGGCTACCGATACACTGCCCATGCTGATGTCGCTACGTCCCTGCTCTGCCAAAAGATCGGCTGAGGCATCCGCAATGATATCGGAGATTTCCGTCCGAAAAAGCTGATAGCCTAGATTGATCTGCAAAACGTCGTTAAACTCTTTGCCCAGACGCAGACCGCCACCCTGACGTTGCTCCTCAAATGCCAATCCGAGATTGCGGCTGCGCAATCGCGTGCGGCTATACGCATCGATTCCAAAGGAAAGCGGATGGTCCAAAATCCACGGCTCCGTAAACGAAAGATCAAAGTAACGACGCACCGTTCCCGCCTCGATCTTTAACCGAAGATCCTGGCCCGCTCCGGTAAATGTTGGGAAGTTGGTCAGATCAAAATTACGTTGTTCCAACTCCAGCAGCCCGACCAGCCGATCGACGGAAGAAAAGCCGCCTCCGAAGCTGAAGCTGCCGGTCTTAGCCTCGGTGACGCGCACAATCAGATCTTCCCGATCCGCAAGGGAGGTGGGTTCTGTCTCCACATTGACTTCCTCGAAATACCCAAGGTTGTAGAGACGATCCACGGATTTACGGATTTTGGCGCCATCAAACGGCTCACCGGGATAGATACGCAGCTCGCGGCGAACAACCTTATCTTTCGTCCTCAGATTTCCCCGAACGTCAATGCTATGAACATGCACCAAGGAACCTTCTGTAATGTGATAAACCAGATGCACTTTGGGGGGCTGGCCTTCCATGCGCGGATCAGGGCTCACCTCGGCGTGGATGTGTCCTCGATCCCCATAATACTCCTTGATCGCACGCAGATCTTCCTGAAGCGCCTCGGTATAGTAGATGGAGCCCGGCTTCAACTTCAGTATCTGGAGGATCTCTCTTTCGGGGAAAAGAACCGAACCCTCCAACGCCACCTGTCCCACGCGGTACTGGTCTGCTTCCTGCACGCTGATGTGGATAATCAGGCCGGCTCCGGATGGATCGCGGTAAATGGCATGGCTCACCTGAATGTCCTGATAACCGTGCTTGCGATAGAATGCCCGAACCCGCTCCAGATCTTCTTCAATAACCTGTTGTTGATAAACCCCTGAGTGAATCCAACCCTTGCGCTTGGTCTTAAGCAGGCTATGGATCTTCCCATCCGAGAAGGATTGATTGCCCTCGACCAGTATCTGCCTGATGCGCATCCGGGGACCTTCGTCAATGATCAGAAATAGATTCGCGGTATTAGCCGTCTCATCGACCTGGATGCGACTGATCACCTTGCACTGGGAGAAACCCCGACGTTCATACTCCGCTTGAATGCGGTCGATCCCTTCCTTGACATGTGCGGGATTATGGGGGGATCCTACGGTAATTCCAAGCATCGGACGAATCTTTTGCTTGGATAAAGCCCGCATCCCCTCCAGATCGATCACCAATAGGGTGGGTTTTTCCTTTACCCTAAACACAAGCTTCAGCCCCTCCGGCAGCTTCTCCACCTCGGCTTTCACATCGGTGAAGTAGCCCAGTGAGAAAATCCTCCGGATGTCCTCACTGACAATAGAATCCTGATAGCTCATGCCGGGTTTGGTCTGCACCTTCGCGAGGATGGTTTCCTTGGCGATCGTCTTTGTCCCGCCGATCTCGACCCCGATGATGCGTTGGCCCTCCTCGGCCCAGGCCCTTGGTGCCATTAGGCAAACAATCGCTCCAACCACGGCGATGCCGATAAACCGGCTTCGCCTGCCCACCCGCGTTGGATGAGGATAATGGACATGGAAATTTCGAATGATGGATTTTGGATTGCGAAACCGCGGCAATGAAGTCATAAGATTTTCGTCAATCCGCGGTCGACAATTTCTATCATACGTGGGCCAGCATCTCGAAGCGCGTGTATTCCTTAATGAAGGCAAGCTTGACCGTACCCGTCGGTCCATTGCGTTGCTTGGCGATAATCACTTCCGCAACACCGCGATTCTCCTCAGTGGGGTTATAGTACTCTTCGCGAAAGAGCATCAAAACCACATCGGCGTCTTGCTCAATCGCTCCCGATTCGCGCAAATCCGACAGCCGTGGGCGGAAGGACTCCCGACGCTCCGGGGCCCGTGAGAGTTGGCTGACCGCAATGACAGGAATATCGAGCTCCCGGGCTAACGCTTTCAGGCTTCGAGAAATCACAGAGATCTCCTGCTGCCGGTTTTCTGTGACGGCCGATTCGTCCATCAGTTGAAGGTAGTCCAAAACCACCAGATGGATGTCGTGTCTGCTTTTCAGCCGACGGGCCTTGGCGCGCAGCTCTAGTATCGAAAGGGAAGGCGAGTCATCGATGAAAATCGGAGCTTCGGAGAGCTTGCCGGCCGCTTTAGTCAACGTGGGCCATTCACTGCTGGACAACATTCCAGAACGGACATTATGGGCATTGATGCGCCCGTACGAACACAAAAGCCGCTGGGCCAGATGCTCCTTGGACATCTCCAGGCTGAACAGCGCAACCCCCATCTTCTGCGCCAAAGCCACATGCTCGGCGACACACAAGGAGAAAGAGCTTTTTCCCATCGCTGGACGGCCAGCCACCACAATCAGATCCGCCGGCTGCAATCCTGCCAGCTGCTGATCCAACTCGACAAAGCCGGTGGGAAGCCCGGTAATCATGCCCTTACGTTGATAGAGCTGATCAATCAACTCAATGGACTGTTTTACAATCTCTTTCATCGCCACCGCATCGCGTTTTACCTTCTTGGAGGCAATATCAAAGATGAGAGATTCCGCTCGATCGAGCAAAAGATCCGGCTCGGTCATTCCCTCATAGGATTCGGTGGCGATCTGGGTTGCGGCGCGAATCAGATGGCGGAGAATCGCTTTCTGTTTGACAATCCGACAGTAGTGCTCCACATTGGCCGCTGTCGGCACAATGCGGGTGAGCATCGCCAGATAACTGGCCCCGCCCACTTTCTCAAGCAACTGGCGCTTGGAAAGCTCATCGGTCACAGTCACAAGATCCACGGGGATGTTGTTTCGGTAAAGGGTGAGCAAAACGGAGAATATCTGCTGGTGGGCTTCGGCGTAGAAGGCCGCTTCCTCTAACAGTTCGGCGGCGTGCACAATCGCTTCGCCTTCAAGGAGCATCGATCCTAGGACCGCCTGCTCCGCATCCAGATTCTGCGGTGGCAGCCGCTCAATAGTCATCAGATCGGAAAGGCCAGGCATATTAGAGCAGATGAGGGGTGCTAGCAGACTGCTGAAAAATGCCAGTCGGTTCAGGGTTCGGGGTTCTGGGCTGGGGGCCAGGACCCGTCTCACCGACGAGCGGTGGTGTATTTACCCCGAACCCTGAACCCTCAACCCAGAACCACGAAGGGTTTTTCCGCAACCTGCTAGTGCTCCATCCAGATTGAAATGACGGGTTGCCGATACTAAAGCAGGCTATGAATTGCAGCGGACTATCCATCAGTTCGATGTAGACGGAGCACTTGGTGTGAGGTGTGAATCGGGGACGACTGGATAAGTGTCGGGGGATAGGCGTGTTGTCCTTTTCACCGCGCACCTCTCACCTACATTACGCCTTCACTACCCAGAGTTTTAGGGTTGCCGTCACTTCGGGATGAACGCGAACCGGAATATCGTAGATACCCAGCGTTTTGATCGGCTCATCCAGATGGACGGCTGTTTTTTCAAGCTCGATGCCTTCGCGTTTGAGCGTTTCAATCACATCGTGAGAAGTAATCGCGCCAAACGGTTTGTCAGCCTCCCCGAGGCTCAGCTTTAAGGTAAGGGAGCGGCCCTCTAGCCGTCGCTTGAGGTTTTCCGCTTGCATCTTCACGCGCATGAGTTTGCGCGCACGCTGGCGCTTGATCTCTTCCATTTGTCGTACCCGCTCAGGACTCGCGGGTACCGCCAGGGCTCGTGGCAACAAGTAGTTGCGGGCAAATCCCGGACTCACACGAACCACGGCACCCTCTTGACCTAACCGTTCAACCTCTTTAAGAAGGACTACTTCCATAGAAACGCTCCTCGATCAGAAGTCCCACGGAAAAATCAGTACCGGTTCTCATTTTTCCCTGTTCTTATTTTTCTTGGCAGCAAAATCAAAAAAGAGAACCGGCGCTGATTTTTCCCGATGTGATTCGCAAGCTCGATCCCCCTGACGTCAAACCGAAACGTAAGGAATGAAGGACATGAACCGCGCGCGTTTGACGGCACGCACCAACAAGCGTTGATGCCGAGCGCAGTTTCCTGTCAGCCGGGAGGGCAGGATCTTGCCGCGGTCCGTCACGTAACGTCCGATTCGCTCAAGATCCCTATAGTCAATCCGCTCGGCGTCATCGCTGCAAAACCGACAGGCCTTCTTGATGAATGGACGCCGAATCACCACCATACCTTTCACTACGCGTTTCTTCTCCATGTAGCAATCTCTCGTTTAGTAGGCCACGGAAAAAAACCCCGCTTGCTTAAAGCTCATGATCGGGGGCAAGGGGCACGAGACAGGGGGTGAGGGAGTCAAGACTAGGGGCAAGGGGCGTGGGGCACGGGAATTGAGCTTGTAATCTGTTTTCCCACGCCCCACGTCTCCCATCCCTGTCTTTAATTCCATTGCCCCGTCCCCATACTCATATTTTCAGGAAAGACGAGTTCTCCAGCATCCGGTTACAGCACCAGGGAGCGTTGTCCCAAAAGGGTCAAAAAGGCACTTCAACGTCGGGACTGCTGGCAGTTTCCGGATCTTCAGCTGGCAGATTTTCTGAACGGCTGGAGGATACCTCATCGACCAGGGGTTCTTCGCGAGCAGTCGCTTGCGAGGCTCCCGGGGGAGGCCCCAAAAACTGAATGCGATCCGCGCGCACCTCCATAGTGGATTTGGTTTTTCCTTCCGACTCCCAACTCCGATAAATCAAACGGCCTTCCACAAAGATAGGGCGCCCTTTTTTGAGGTATTGGTTGCAAACTTCCGCCTGCTTGCTCCACACCACAATCGTCACAAAACAGGTTTCATCTTTTTTCTGGCCTGCCTGGTCCTTGAAAGAAGAATTCACCGCCAGTCTCAGATTAGCCACCGGTGTTCCGCTCGGGGTGTAGCGCAACTCAGGATCGCGCGTCAAGTTGCCGATCAATAACACACGATTGAGACTCACCATGACCGCTCATCTCCTTTCAGTGAGGTGCCGAGCTTTTACAAAAATAGTCACTGACTCGAAGGCTTTTCGTAGAATGGGGCAACCGAAGAAGCCCCGCGTGCCTCGGATGCTGTCGGCACTGTTGAAGAAACACGGGGTACCGCCATTGCTTTCCTTAAGGGGCGTCGCTCGCCAGATGCAGCAGAGGCGCCTGCGAGTTGCTCATCTTCACTGAGAATCAGAAATCGCAGGATCGATTCCTCAAGATGCAGAAGTCGTTTAAGCTCAACAATGCAATCGGTTTGAGCCGTAAACCGGACAAGGTGATAGTGTCCTTCCTGCTGTCGCGCAATCCGAAAGGCCAGCCGACGACGACCGATAGTCTGGGTCTGTTCAATCTTTCCGCCGAGTTTCTTGATCGGCTCTTCAAGACGCGAAACCGACTTGAGCATATCCTGATCGGTACCGACGGCCTTCAAGATAAAAAGGGCTTCGTAATGTCGTTGTCTCATTCTACCTGTGGGGCGTTGTTGTAGCGGTCCATGGCCACACGAATGCCGTCCTTGACCCAGGTCTCACAGGCGTCCGCCGCCCGTTCAATAACCTGTCGCACCCGTGCCTGTTCCGAATCCTGAAACGGTTCCAGAACGAAACCGACTAGATCGTGAGGAAGATTTTCTGTCCCAATTCCCACGCGCAGCCGGGCCACCTGTTGGGTTTGCAAAGCGTCCAAACAGTCTTGCATCCCGTGATGACCCCCGCTGCTGCCTTGGGCGCGCAATCGAAGTCTTCCTAAAGGGAGATTGACGTCGTCATACACCAAAAGCAGATCTTGCGGATTCGCTTGTACAACATGCAAGATTTTACCAGATTCATTCATCATGACGAGAGGAATTAATAAGCGAACGGCTCCCTTCGCTTCTTGGCTGTAATCTCCATAGCTGCCCACTCGCTGATGCGTCTGGGAATCGAGGATACTGCAGGCTATGGAAAGGCCGCGGCGTCTTGCCAGCTCTTCAATGACGCGCACGCCGATATTGTGTCGTGTGTCTTGATAGCGCTGGCCCGGATTGCCCAATCCCAAGATGGTCTTCACTTCTCCTTCTTGGTTTCCTTAGAAGATTCCTTAGCTTCTGTCGCAGCGGCCTTGGCCCCTTCAGCAGGAGCGCCTGGTGCTTCTTCTTTCTTCTCACGAATCACCTCAGGCTCCGTCACCGCTGGTGCTACTTCCTCGACCTTCTCTTGCTTCGGTTGTTGTACCGAGGCGATGACGCCCGTGGCATCCGTGGTGATCTTCGCATGGTAAACAGCCGGAAGATCCGACACATGAAGCGTCTGGCCGATGTTCAGGGCGCTGATATCCACCTCGACATGCGCAGGGATTTCTGTGGGAAGACACTCCACTTCCACTTCACGCAAGAATTGCTCCAGAATGCCTCCCTCCTGCTTGACTCCTACGGCCTCTCCCTTGAGAACCACGGGAACTTTCACCCGAATGCGCTCTGTCAGGGTAATGGCCTGGAAGTCAACGTGCAGAATGTGGCCATCGATAGGATCGTACTGGAGGGCTTTAACCAAAGCAGGCGTTTTCAATGACGTGTCCCCTTGAATATCCAAATGAACCAAGGGATGCTCACCCCCTTTGGCGTGGAGCAGATTCATCAAGGCTTTATGCTCAACGCGAATCGGTATGGGTTTTGTAGCCTTTCCATAAACGATACACGGAATGACTCCTTCCTCGCGCAAGCGTTTGGTCGAGCGCGTTCCAACCGTTGAGCGCCTCTGGGCCATCAACTCAAGTTGTCCTTGTCTCTGCTTCGTCACCATCATCCTAATCCGTCGTAGCGATAGGTGGCCTCTATGTGCTGTGTGCTATCTGCCATGTGCTGAATCTTAATGAGCTGATTCTCAACGTCATACGTGTACTGGGTCTGCGCGTTGTCGAGTTTGCGCGTTCGTAAAATCAAATTCCCATTCGAATCGTAAGCATACGTGAACGCATCATCCTCAAGCAAACGGTTGGCGTCGTCATAAGCGTAGCTCGTCGAAAGATGCGACGTCAGCCGATTGCCGATGGAGTCGTAGCTGAAACGATTCTGAGTGCTTTCCCACATATCCGTATTGATTACATTACTCATTCTATTTGAATAGGTTGCGTAATACATCTACTAAGCCTTGGCGTATTGTGCTAGGGGAACTCGAATCTGAGTCTTGAACAGCTTTTTATGCTTCAAGAGATCCTCAATGTTCTTGAGCACCTGGGCTTCATAGTAGCGCTCTCCACACTGCTCGCACACACCCGTAGGAACCTTGTCAACAAGAGCAATCAGCCGATTTCCCCACCAACAGGGTTTCTGAACACGCCTCATCGTCACGCGACCGCCACAATACGAACAGTCATCAAACGCATGCATCGATCTCACCCCCTTGTCTTTGGATCTATCCATCTTGGAGGAGTAGGAATATAGACCGTGATGATACGAAGTGTCTTTGAAGGCGTTTGACCACAAACGAGATGAATAGGATAACCCTCCCGCCCATATCCAAGCATCAAACAGCTTGGACCCCGAGGATCATCCCTGTACGTTTCGAGAATCTCTGCGTTGAGCATCGCCTGTTCGATTTCCTCAATCGAGATCTGATCTGCCTGCCGTTCCTCATCTGCATGAGATGTCAACTCATAGTCCCCTTTGCGAACCTGGGCCCTTATCCAGACGATATCCATCTATTGACAGTCTATAGGCTGTTTCCAGCAGCCACTTGTGTCATACAAGGCTACGACGTCCTCGTTGTCGTAAACGTATCGAGTGATCACACCGTTGACGCTCTTCTCGATTCTTCGTCCTAATCCATCGTAGCGATAGGTGGTCTCTATGTGCTGTGTGCTATCTGCTATGTGCTGGACTCGAATGAGCTGGTTCTCACCATCGTAGCTGTACACCGACGAGAGACAAGGGGCAGGGGGCGAGGGGCAAGCAAGCGGACGTTTCTCAATTAGGTTTCCATTGGCGTCGTAAGCATACGTGAACGCATCATCCTCAAGCAGACGATTGGCGTCGTCATAAGCGTAGCTCGTCGAAAGATGCGAGCTGAGCCGATTGCCCACTGAGTCGTAGCTGTAGGTCTCGGGAACAAGGCCGCTCAGCGAAGGATGCGTGGCGGCAATGAGCCGGCTAAGCGCGTCGTAGGCAAAGCTGTGAGTCCCAAACCGCTCGGTAAGATCGTCTACAATTGAAAAATGATAGTGTCTCTGCATGTTACGACCTTAAGAGCAATCGCTGTATCCTGTCACCGTTATTTCCCTGTCCAATTGTCGATTAAGCGATCTATGCCTCTAGAGAAACGCACCATCAGCATCTGATGAGTGGAAATATGCAACACGATAAGTCCAAGAGATATGATTCCAAGTAGTAACCTACTATTTCTTCTGTTGTTTTTGGCAGTAACAATACAACTCGTTAAAAGAATAAACGTGAGGGAAAAATAGGCTATGCAGCTCACCCAAAGTGCCCACATAGCGTTGGTCAATGCTAAGGCTAATGAAAGAGGCGCGCTGATGATGTAAAGGATCCATTCCTGATTCAGGAGCAATGCCATCTTTAAAACAAGACCTCCAAAAACTGCTCCAGCGAGCATGGACATCGCTAACCATGCTTTCATATGCTCATTGCTCCCTGCATCTGCTTGACTGGCTGTATTGGATTTAAAAGCTACTGAGTTTATGGGACTGTTTGTTTGCGACCTTCTACAGCTGCGTCATATCCCTGCAGCAAACGGATTCTCATGCTAGCATCGTCTAATTCTTGCTGTAATTTTTGAGCTCGTTTACTTCCAGGTTTTATCTTCATTCTTTGAGTCAATATCTCTTCTAGCTTCTCATCGAATTTCGAACGAAGTTCAGCCCTGCAACTATTTGCGATCTCCTTTGCCTGCTCGTTAGTAATGTTCTCATTACCAGCTACGGCTGTTTCGAGCGGGTTCAAGACGCTATCGATCTCTTCTGCAATGATGTCCAATTCTTCACTTGAAAACCGTTCTCCAAATCCTTCCTGGACTAATTTCTCCTTTATCTTTGATTTCACCATGAATAGACCTAAGGGGTCAATATAAGTTAGGGGATTATTTTGAACATAAGGGTATCTATTCAAGCTCTTGGGATTCCACTTTACCCCAGCAATCGGATCCTCTTGTATGAATCGACCTGTACGAGGGTTGTAGTACCTCGCGCGATAATAATAGAGGCCGGTTTCAGGATCGTACTCCCTGCCGGTGAAGAAGTAGAGGTTGCCATAGCCAGACGAGGGAAGGACGGTGCCATTGGGGTCGGTGATCGTCGGGTTACCGAAAGAATCGTAGACGTAGCGCTCGCGCAGGACGATGGCGCGTTGAAAGCCGGAGGTCTCAGAAAGAAGGCTCGTGATCGAGCCTAAGGCGTCTGTGTTGAGCACGCGAGCAGGCTCAGGAAAACCTGCAGCGTCCGCCGCGTTGCAGTCGTCGTTGGTGTCCTGGATGAAACCAATCGGATCGTCGATCCCTGGACCATGCACAATCGTCTGCTTCCAGCAGCCGGCTTGATCGTAGAGAGCAACTATATCCTCGCTGTCGTAGACGTAGCGCAGAGAGTGTGGCAAAGTGGCTGAGTGGCTGAGTGGCAAAACACCTTTCTCACTCCGACGTCCAAGACCGTCATAGCTAAGAGCAGTGACCAGTGACTCGTGACTCGTGGTCAGTGAGAGCGAACGAATGGAAACTACTGCGGGATTAACTACCAGTAGCCCACTCAGCAGAACATTCACCGTAGAGTAAGTCATCTTTTTCCGTCACAAAATAGAACCGTCTCCTTTAGTATCGTTAGTATCGTGCCTTTGCATCTTGTCTCAAAAATAAGAACCGTCCCTCTTTTTACTCAAGCAAACGATTGGCGTCGTCATAAGCGTAGCTCGTCGAAAGATGCGAGGACAAGCGATTGCCCACTGAGCCGTAGCTGTAGGTCTCGGGAACAAGGCCGCTGAGCGAAGGATGCGTGGCGGCAATGAGCCGGCTAAGCGCGTCGTAGGCAAAGCTGTGAGTCCCAAACCGCTCGGTAAGATCGTCTACGATTGAAAAATGATAGTGTCTCTGCATGTTACCACTCTTAAGAGCAATCGCTGTATCCTGTCACCGTTATTTCCGGTACCTGGTACGCGGTACTTGGTACCAAGGCGCTGCTACCTATCAACTCAAAACTGACGGAACACTAGTCATCGCCTCTAATCTAATCACGTCCCCCAAATTCCCCATCAGTAAAACGTGCCCTGCAACTGGGTGAGTTTCTCAAGTTGCTTCGCCTTGAGGTCCAGCTTGCATAGGTGATATGCAACGTGCTTGGTGAGTTTAACCGTCCCCACTCCTGGCAGGTCAGTGGACATGTCCGCGGCCTTGGGAAACCCAATGACCGCATAGACACCACGTCCATCCTCCAAAGCCAAGACAAGCGAGCTAACCCAAACTTGGCCTATTCCCACGATGGCAGCAAGCTGCGTTCCATTCAACACGCCTTGTACTTTACCGTCTCGGAGATCAGCACGATACACGCCAACCCAATCGCCTCCCCAGAGTCCTCCTAGTGACGGCCTTCCTTTCTTTTTGACCATACCGGCGTTCAACTTTCTATATCGTATGACATTGAAGAACAGAAATGGAGCTGATGTAGCCACCACTGGCGAATCGAATGAGATGTTAGCTTGCGGCCTTCCAAGTTGATGGTATATACCTTCGTTGTTTCTCCGCCAATACAATCGAGTAACTGGTGAGGTTTCACCGCGAGGCCGAACTGAAACGGCCACCGCTTTTGAGACCGGATTAAAGAGCAGCCTTTTCACCGTGCTTCGCTTAGGAAAACCAAAATCACTCATCTTTAGCCCTCGTCTCTGTCATCAGCGTCGGTAGATGATCGTCGGTGGACATGTTCCGCCCAGCCGCTTCCGATTCAGGTTTACAAACCCTCCATCACTGCATTGGTATTGGCAGTTATCTTCGCTTTGATCGACAAGGTTACAGACGACTTCTCCTCCTTCTGCCTCATCGGACTCCAGGGGGCAAACTGTTGTGCCCTTCTTGTCTGTCAATGGATTCGGAAGTGGAATGTCGACGCCTGGAAGCGGTGGTAAGCTGCTTCCAAATCCAAGGCTCGTTACCCCACACATTAGACATCTACCAAACGGCTGCTCCCCAAAAGGATCCGTAAAGTTGACGGGATTATTCCGCGCGTAGGGATAGAGGTTTATGTTAAAGACCGGATCCTCCTGCATGAATCGGCCGGTGAGAGGATCTCGGTAGCGATGACGGTTGTAATACAACCCGCTTTCAAAATCGTACTCCCTACCGGTGAAGAAATAGAGGTTGCCATAGCCAGACGAGGGAAGGACGGTGCCATTGGGGTCGGTGATCGTCAGGTTACCGAAAGAATCGTAGACGTAGCGCTCACGAAGAACGATGGCGCGTTGGAAGCCGACGGTCTCAGAAAGAAGGCTCGTGATCGAGCCTAAGGCGTCTGTGTTGAGCACGCGAGCAGGCTCAGGAAAACCTGCAGCGTCCGTCGCGTTGCAGTTGGCGTTGGTGTCCTGGATGAAACCAATCGGATCGTCGATCCCTGGACCATGCACAATCGTCTGCTTCCAGCAGCCGGCTTGATCGTAGAGAGCGACGACGTCCTCGTTGTCGTAAACGTAGCGAGTGATCACACCGTTGACGGCCTTCTCGATTCTTCGTCCTAACCCGTCGTAGCGATAGGTGGTCTCTATGTGCTGTGTGCTATCTGCCATGTGCTGAATCTTAATGAGCTGGTTCTCAACGTCGTAGCTGTACACCGTTGACGAGAGACAAGGGGCGGGGGGCGAGGGGCAAGCAAGCGGACGTTTCTCAATCAGGTTTCCATTGGCGTCGTAAGCATACGTGAACGAATCATCCTCAAGCAGACGATTGGCGTCGTCATAACCATAGCTCGTCGAAAGATGCGAGGACAAGCGATTGCCCACCGAGTCGTAGCTGAATTGCTCAGGGACAAGGCCGCTGAGCGAAGGATGCGCGGCGGCAATGAGCCGGCTGAGGGAATCATAAGCGTAGCTGTGAAGGCCAAAGCGATCCGTGAGGTTGACTCGGTTTCCTCTTAAATCATAGCTGTAGCTGAAGGTGTCAATCAAAGTGCTGCCCAGTAGGGTTTGGAGGTGGATGAGTTGGCTGGCAGAATCGTAGCCGTAGGTGGTCTCAGCCCCTGCACTTTTGCGGATCAAGCGGCTCAAAGCATCGTATTCGAAACGAGCTCCTACACCGTTTCGGTCGCTGACTCCAATCACGCGATTGAGAACATCATAGGTATAGGCAGTCTGAATGTTGACAGGACCGAGAAGCAGGGTGCGGTTGCCGTTGGGATCGTAAGAGTATTGAAGCTCGGTAACAGGCTGGGCGAGAGAAGGATTGCTGGAATCACCACTCGTTGCCTTGATGAGCCTTCCTACCGAGTCATAGCCAAAGCGGAGTCTGCTGTCATTGTCCTGCACTAAAGTGAGATTTCCCAAGGCGTCGTAGGTATAGCTGAGGGTATCGGTGAGAGCTGCCGATGAATCGCTAAGGCGCTTCTGAATGAGCTGATCGGCAGAGTCGTAGAGAAAGTTAATCGTCTGGCCTTTGGGATCGAGGATTCTGACGAGGTTTCGGGAGAGATCGTAGAAGTATTGCTTGGTTCTCGCTATCTGCTGGCTGCTGATGAGTTGGTTGAGGCTGTCGTAAGCAAACTGATGCGACGAGGGGCAAGGGGCGGGGGGCGGGGGGCATGGAGGGGGACGGACTTCGATGAGATTGCCGGCAGGATCAAAAGCGTAGCGAGTCACATTGCCTTGTGCATCAGTGACGGAAGTGAGACGGTTGAGGGAGTCGTAGGTAAATTGAGTGGTTGTGCCGAAAGCATCCCGTGAGCTTGCGACGTTTCCAGTGGAGTCGTAGCTGAAACTCGTGCTGCGATTCAATGAGTCGGTGCTGGAGAGTAGATTGCCCGTGAGTGAATCGTAGCTGAACTGCGTTAGGCTGCCGAGGGCATTCATCGAGGATACTAACAGCCCACGGCTGTCGTAGCGAAACTGACTCGCGTTTCCTAATGCGTCCGTGATCGTCAGGGGGTTTCCCTGGCTGTCATGGTCGATCGTGGTAACACAGCCATTCGGGCAAACACTGTCTCTTCGAGCATCAACAATCTTCGTGAGCTGGCTGAACTGCGGCTCGTACTGGAAGCGATATTCCCGCTGCTGAAAGAAGGATGGCATCGAGGAAATAGTGACGGTCTCCCGGCTCGAAGAGAGGTTTCCGAGACCATCATAGCCCAGAAAAACCTCGCTCCCATCAGGCCTTGTGATCTTCGTGGGAGAGCCGTTGACGTCGCGCTGAATGGTGCTCGTGCGGCCGAGAGAATCGACGATCTTCGTCGGGGCTCCGTAAGGATCAGTCAATAACCGAGTGAGGTTTCCACGGCCATCTTGAAAGAGAGCGAGCGGAATGGGCAGTGCGAAAGAGGGGTTACTGGGTGTGCCTAGCCCTTCGGGGAGCGTGTTGATGAGGCCTTGAACCTCAGAAGGAAGGAAATCGCGAGTCTCACGCTCTGAGGTGATCTGACCAGTCAAGGGACTCAGAATGTCTCTCGCGGGGGAGAGGACCTTGTCGATCCTTCCCCAAGAGTCGTAAACGTAGTCGGTGGTGAAGCCGCGCTCATCCGTCTTTGAGACGAGCCGATGCTCGGGGTCGTAGCTGAAGTGCGCCGATGAGGAGCATGGGGCGAGGGGCGAGGAGCATGGGGGTGGAAGAATCTCAATGAGATTTCCATCAGAGTCGATGGTAAACTGCGTTGCGCGATTCGCAGAGTCTGTAATGGATGCGAGCTTGCCTGTCGTGGAGTCGTAGCTAAGATCGAAACGAACCCCACCGGGGTATTCGACTCGCACGAGACGATCCTGGGAGTCGTAGACGTATCGAGTCTCGTTTCCAGATCGATCCAGAGTCTTCGTGTGAAAGCCTCTCGCGTCAAAGTGCACTCCCGTCCCATCGCTTAGGCGGCGAGTCCAGGTACCGTCCGGATGCTTGCGCAGAACTGAGAAGTCTCCCGGCAAGCCGCTGAAGATACGGTCGGAATCTCCAGCGCGACTGTCGAATTCTGCCACGGCAATCCCAAATGGTTGACTTCCAACCGTCAGACGAAGAAACGGCTGGAACGTCCCATCGCCGTTGCCCAGGAAAACAAAGAAGTCTTGTCCTGCGCCTGAGGCGGCCAGATCGGGATGCCCGTCTTGGTTGAAATCGGCCACAGTCATATCGCCAGCCACGAATGCTCCAAGTGTCTTGCGCGGAAGAAATGTCCCATCCCCGGCTCCAAAGAATAGAGAGATTACCTGGGTCGCTTGGTCGCTCACTGCCACATCCGTCAGACCATCTTCATTGAAGTCGCTCAGCGCCAAGACCGAATTCGATGTCGCGCCAGCCGGATAATCGGTGGGTCCCTGAAACGTCCCATCGCCGTTGCCCAGAAAAACAGCAATCCGACCTTGGTTATTCCTGACCATCACCACATCCAGCCGACCATCTCGATTCAAATCCCTCAGGGCCACCGATCGGGGCTGCATCCCAACGGCGAATGTCTGTTGGGACCCAAACGTGCCATCCCCATGCCCTAATAGAATGGAAAGACTATCCCCGGTGATACCAAACGCGTTGAGCTCCCCGCGATTGGCCACCACCAGGTCGAGATAGCCGTCCTGATTGACGTCCCCAACCGCCGCTGACTCAGGCAGTCGGCCAACCACAACACGACGCTGGCTCTGGAATGTCCCATCCCCGTTGCCAAGCAGGACGGAGACGTCGTTGGAGGTCTGGTTGACCACGACCAGGTCGATCTGCCCATCTCGATTGACGTCGCCCTCGACGATAAAGATCGGGCCACCCCCCACCTCGAATCGCTGCGGTGGATCAAACGTGCCCCCACGGCCGAGTAGGATCGCTACCTTCCCTTCAATCAGCACAACGGCCATATCCTGAAACCCATCCTGATTGAAGTCCGCCGCAGTCAGCCAATACGGCACCGAGGAGCCTGTAGGCGTGGCTAGACTAATTCTCTGCTGAGGCTGGAACGTCCCGTCGCCGTGGCCGGTGAGTAGAGAGACATCGCTCGAGCTGAAATTCGCCACAGCTATATCCAGCATTGGGCCAGCCCGCAAGACGCTAGCGGATCCATCACCGTCTGTCACAAGCACGGTGCCATCGGGTTGGGGGAAGATATGCTCTAGGGTCTTGAGGTTCCAGCCGGCACCAAACGCGCAAGCACGCTCGTTCACCACGATGGCGCGCCCAGCGATGGAGCGCGTCAGCGGACGTAAATCGGGAGTGGGAATACCGCTCGTGCCAAACGTGGTTTGATAGTTGTTCGACAGCTCGATGGTATAAGCATAGGCGCCAGTGGGTACCCACTCGCCACGAGCGTTACGCGCATCCCAAAGAAACGCCTGGCGCGTCTGGCCAGCCTTGCCGAGAAAGTGAGCCTCAAGCCGTTGGCCTTCGATCTGAAGCATCGTTGAAGTCGTCACCGGCACCAGAGTGCCAGGATCACCTGGAATGCTGGCAGTGTTGAGCTGGTAATCGGTTCCCACCACGACCGAGGGGTTAGCCCTTAGTGAACGGTAGAGGAACTCTGGAGCGTGTGATTGGCCAAGGCTGCGTAGGTTTGGCAGCCTATGTGTAATCGAGAGCTCACCGGAGTGCAGGCACACGGATGAGTTACCCGTCACCTGACATTCCTTGGCGGAATCTATCACCTCAGAAGTGGTCTCTGTGACATCTTCCCAGTCAGGGCTCTTGGACTGTGCTGGAAGCTTTGCGCCCACTCGACTGCAGTACCAGCAGAAAAACCGAAGAATCCTAAACTCAACCCACTCTCCATCAGCACTGACTGTCCCAGTCCCAGCATCTAACCATACTTGTGCCGTCTCATCCCATAAAGTGAGAATCACAGAGAGCCCGGCAGGAAGATGCTTGGTATTGCGATGCTTGAAAGAAACAGGCTGATTGAAGGTCGTAAACCTAGGCTCGAAGTAAACCGCCTCGATATGAGCCATGTCGGAAGGGACAGGTCCGGGAAGCTGATGATCTTCATGCAAAGGCGTGATCCGAACCTGAAGATCCAAAGGGGAAGCGCCCGCAGGAAAGTCGAGCTGAAAGTCCCCGGAGGAATCTGTCGCCTTCCCACCAGAGGCTTGAGTAATCAAAGTCGTCTGCAAATCTAACGGAGTGAGAAAAGCATCCGCCACTGCCACGTCCCTTCCCGCAAGCACCGAAACAGGCCGTTGAACCGACGTGTAGCCACTCTTTGCGATCTCAACTACATATGAGCCACCGCTGGGTGTGGAAAGCTGAAAACGTCCGTCGCTGCTGCTGGATTGAACGCTCGTCGTTCCACGAAGGGTTATGGAAGCGCCGGATAAGGGCTGGCTCGTCGAAGCATCGAACACCTGCCCGTGAATAAAACCGGAATCGGGATTGACCGGCGGCTCGATCAGCGTCTGCACCGTGAAACTAACCGATTCACTCAGGGCGTTTCCCGCTTGATCGGATAAACTGAGAATGATTGTGTGGAGGCCATCAACAAGCGCTGAAGAAACGATGAATATCATGGAGCTTTCCGTAATCAGACTCTGAGCGCTTACGTCAGTGCCATCGAGACTCAACGATACCGAGGAAACAGCAACACCACTGAGGGAATCGCTGAAGGATGCAGAGATCGTAGGATGAGCGCTGGTAACAATCGAGCCCTGTGAAGGTGAAAGTTCGGTAATGGCTGGAGCATGGGTGTCAACGTTCACCGTGACGTCGGTGCTGGATGAATTTCCGGCTCGATCCATCGCTGTGCCTGAAACAGTCTGATTCAAGCCTTCTTGCTCTACGACCACAGGACTCGGACAGCTTACTACCCCGCTTAAATGGTCTGTACAACTGAAGCTGACGGTTAGGGGACTATTATTCCAGCCAAAAGAATTGGGGGAGGGATCAAGCTGAGTCGTGATCGCGGGAGGGGTGCGGTCGACGGTGAAGGAAACAACACCACTCGATCCTTGAGCCGCTAAATCCGCACCCTCTGCACTGAGGCTGTGGAAACCCTCGGTGAGGGTTAGAGTCCCTCGGAGAATCTGCGATAGGCTGGCTGTGGCGGGAGGATCGAATGAGGCTAATGCAGAGACGCCATCTAACGTAATGCTCAGACTGCTCGGATCGAGCCCCGATATGTCATCCGTAAGCTGGAGTGAGGCTGTAACGGTGTCTGTGTTGAAAAACGCTCCCTCAGCCGGGCTTAACCAAGTGAGAATCGGGGGATTCGAGTCTTCTCCAATAATCTCAACGGTTAGCTGACCCCCTGGCTTGCTGCGTAGCTCGGTCACTATCGTGTTGGAGCTCTGAAGATTGACAGGTGCCTCCAGAAAGCTGACGCTCTGACTAAACTGATTGGGCTTAAGAACTTCAACACCGTTGAGGCTGAGCGTCGAGCTTGAGACCTTCTCGACACTTGTGTCTTTGAGGCTTCCGTTGACGGCTCTGAGCTTCCAGCTCGTTGCGGGATCGAGAACAGAAAAACTCTCGCTCACACTCTGCGGACTGGAAGCCTCCCGAACATAAGCCCTCTTAAACACCGTGAATTCAGCCGCAAAACCGGGGGGAACGCACTGAAGAGATACAAGGCAGGCCGACAGTAGAACGGACCAGAGAGAGTTAAGCCATCCCCCTACCCCATGTCCCTGCTTCCTTGACCTGCGTTCCATCAGATACTTCCTCGTTACCCTCTCATCATCCAGGAATGCCGTCAAACAATACACTCAGAGACTGTTCGTAGTGAATTCGGGAAATCGCCTCGCTGAGCAACGGGGCGACAGATAACACTTTGATTTTCGGATGCGGATACCTCACGGGAATGGTGTCGCTGACAAACAACTCCCGCAAAGGGGCTTGCTCAATCCGCTTAAGCGCAGGCTCGGACAGCACCGGGTGCGTCACGCAGGCATAACATTCAATGGCACCGGCGCGCTTAAGGGCCCGCGCGGCTTCCACCAGGGAACTGCCCGTCGTGATCAGATCATCGACGAGCAAGGAGGTCTTTCCATCGACTTCCCCCAGAATGTGCATGACCTCCGTTGCCTCCGGGCCGTCCCGTCGCTTGTCCACAATCGCAAGCCCGGCGCCGAGCCGTTTCGCATAGGCCCGTGCCATCTTGATGCCGCCGACATCCGGTGAGACGACCACAAGCGGCCTCAAACGTTTGCTTCGAATGGTTTGTTCAAAAACGTTGATCGCATAAAGATGATCCAAGGGAATGTCGAAGAAGCCTTGGATCTGCCCCGCATGGAGATCCATGGTCAGCACACGATTGGCTCCCGCCGTGGTAATCAGGTTGGCGACCAGCTTAGCGGTAATCGGAACGCGGGGCTGATCTTTGCGATCCTGTCTGGCGTATCCGAAATAAGGAATCACCGCAGTGATCCGTCGGGCGGAGGAACGTCTCAGGGCATCGATCATGATCAACAGCTCCATGAGATTTTCATTGACCGGAGGGCAAGTCGGCTGCACCACAAACACATCTTTGCCCCGCACGTTCTCATTGATCTTGACCCTGATTTCCCCCTCGCTAAACCGACTGACCAGTGAATCCACCAACCGAACCTTGAGATGGCGACAGATGTCTGTGGCCAGAGACGGATGCGCATTGCCGCTGACAATGGCGATTTCCGAATCCAACGCTTTTCTACGGGATGTCCGCTGTCGCGGGGACGTCTGTGCCATAATCTCAACGACGACGTGCGGTCGTTTTGGAAGCAATCAGGCGTTTAGAAAGGCGCGCCTTCACCGATTTTGCCATCCGCTGGGTGGATGATCGCCGAACAGAAATTGGGTTTCGATCTGCGGATCGTTTCGTTTTGGCGCTGTCGGTCTTGGCTGAGGCCGAGGCGGCACCCGCAGCCTTCGGTTCCTTGACTTTCTTGACTGATGCAAGCGTCTCTTCCGATGCCTTGAGGCCATCCATGAGCCGTGCGGGCACGCCGACCACAATGCTCCGAGGAGGAACGTCATGGGTCTTTGGAATCACGCTACCGGCTCCGGTAATGGCTCCGGGTCCTACCTTCACCGGTGCAATCAGCACTGTGTCACATCCGATGAAAGCACCCTTGCCGATGTGCGTCGGATGTTTTTGCTGTCCATCATAGTTGGCGGTCATCGTCCCTGCGCCGATGTTGACTGAATCCTCCACCACAGCATCACCCAGATAGCTCACATGGTTGATCCGCACCTCGGAGCCAATCTTCGCGCGAACCAGCTCTACGAAATTACCGATCCGCGTATCACTGCCAACCGTTACCCCTTTACGGAGTCGAGCAAACGGCCCGATGGAACAACGCTTGCCAATAGACACTCCGGTTTCGATCACGGTATAGGGATGGACCACCGTATCCGCACCGATGGTTACTCCATGGTCGATGAAAGTACTGTGGACATCCTCGATGGTCACGCCGTTATGGAGGTGGGAATCGACGATACGCTGACGAATCACCCCGATGGCGCGTGCCAATTCGGCTCGGGTGTTGATGCCGAGCGCTTCCGTGGCTTCTTCCACCCGAGTGGATAGGATCTTGGAGTGCTCCTGACGACTCATCTGAGCCACCGCGTGGGTCAGATACAATTCCTTCGTCGATGCGGTCGTTTTCACCTCTGCAAGCGCATCCAGCAGCGCTTGCGTCTTCACAATTAAAGGGCCCACGTTAATCTCGCGAATCGTGCGTTGGGGTGCGTGGAGCTCCGATTCTTCCATGATGCCGCTGATCACACCTTGCTCATTGCGGATAATCCTGCCATAGCCCGCCGGATCGGCCAGATGAGCCGTAAGCAGCGTACAAGTCGCGTTTGCCTTGCGGTGGGCCTCAATCAACCGTTGAATCGTAGCCCGTCTGACCAGAGGAACATCGGCATAAAGAATCAACAAATCCCCGACAGTAGTTTCTAACGCCCGCTTGGCCATCAACACCGCATCGCCGGTTCCCAGACGCTTGGGCTGAATGACCGCCTTGGCTTCCTTGGGCAAGTGCCCTTTGACCACATCCGATCCATGTCCAATAACTACGATGGGGCGCGTGACCCCGGCTGCAGCTACCAAATCTAACATATAAGCAATCATCGGTCGGCCGCAGATGGAATGAAGAACCTTGGAGACCTCGGACTTCATCCGTGTGCCTTCACCCGCCGCTAAGATAATTGCTTGGAGTGTGGTTATGCTCGTTTTCCCCATGTTCCTCGCCATTTGTCCCCTTACTGAGGTTTTGCAAAATGAACAAGATTAGTAGCAGCGCTCACGTCTGTGTCATAAGTCATGTGTCAGGTGTCATGAAAAAGCAGAAAACAGGCATCTCAGGCATGGCCAAAGGGCTCCTTTTGCTTTCCATGACTCATGACACATGAAACATGACACAATACTTAAGTCAACGCGTTGGCAATTTTTGCAAAAGCCTAGCCCTTGTAGATATCCCCCCGATAGGGATTTCCGATTGGAAGACTGATCTTCAATCGAAAATCGACAATTCCATCGGCTCTCTTGATTGAGCTCTGCGCCCTCCGCTCCTAAGCAATCATGAAACAGCCTGGGAATTTTCGATTGTCGATTTTGGATTGAACGGCCGTCTTCCAATCGACAATTCCCTTGGCCCTCTTGATTGAGCTCTGCGCCCTCCGCCCTCGCTTACGCTCGGGCTCCGGGTCGGCCACCCGCCGCTAAGATAATTGCTTGGAGTGTGGACATCATTCACCACCTTGTTGAGTTTCTCCCTTTGTTACTAATACGAAGGAACTAAGTCTTGCAACCATTCCCCTCACCTGTTTCCTCTCCCCGTAGGGGAGAGGGGTGGGGTGAGGGAGCGTTGGAATGACATAAAACTAATTTCCTTTGTATTTAGAGGTATTAGACGCTGGAAAATACATTCGGCCACTGCGATACCATACCCTTCGCTTCAACAACCACGAAGTAAAGATTCTTCAACTGTTGCATTCGAGTCCTGACTCACGACTCCAAAACTGGGGAGCCAGGGATCGGCGCCTCCGTCCCCAACGCGCAGCGATGCAAAGCGAAGCACTGGGGACTTCGGTCGGCCACCCACCCTTCAAAAAATGTGTCATGTTTTATGTGTTATGTGTCATGGGGAAAGTAAAGAGCGGCTTCTTTCCACTTCATAACACATGACACATGAACCATGACACAGATGAAAGTCGGCGCTCCGTTCGATTCCTTGCTCAAGCACATACTGGGGAGCCAGGGATCGAACCTGGATACTCAGATCCAAAATCTGATGGCTTACCATTAGCCGACTCCCCAATCACACACAGCCCATCAATCCACCCCATGATGCGGTGAGGGGGGCCTGTACTTTTCCGAACAACAAGACGCAACGCAATGGCTTAAACGCAATAAGCGCGCATCTGTTTGGGCTATCTCAATCCGCCACGTTGGCACAGCGGCAGCCTGAAGCTGGTGTACGATCTGCTGCGCTTGAAGGAGATCCCGACACAAACCGATTACGGTAGGACCGCTGCCCGAAACCCATGCGGCAAGACAGCCCAAACGCACAAGCCGTGTACGGAGAATCCCACTTGAGGGACAACGTCGGATCGCTTCAGGTTCAAGATCGTTCCATAACCCTAAAGCGAGCTCGTCCAGCGAGCCGTTGGCTAAGGCGTGTCTGACCATGCTAAGGGAAGGCTTCGACTGTGTCAAGTCAAATTGTGCGAATTCATAGACCTGCTGGGTAGACAGCGCAAGGGCTGGATTGACCAGGACATAGATCAAGCGGAGCTTGCTTGAAACTTCCTCGCAACGCTGTCCCCTGCCCCGCCCGATAGCGAAGGCACTCGAACAGAGAAAAAAAGGAACATCCGACCCCAGCTGACTCGCCAACTCGATGAGCGTGGGTCGGGTAAGTCCCAGTTCCCAAAGCTCGTTCAACCCAAGGAGGGTGGACGCCGCATCAGAAGAGCCTCCCCCCAGACCAGCAGCAATCGGAATGCGCTTGGTCAAGTGGATGCTAGCACCTTGGCGCGTAGCTGTCTTTGCCTTGAGTAGACAGGCCGCTTTTATAATCAGATTGTCCTCGGCGCAGGAAAGGTCCGGATCAGAGCAGGTGAGGATTAACTCGCTGGGATGGGATTCAAAGCTGATCTCATCGGCCAAATCGATGCGTTGAAAGAGGGTCTCAATTTCATGGTAGCCGTCGGCGCGTCGGCCTAACACCCGCAAATAGAGGTTTATTTTCGCCGGCGCACGCAGAAGAAATGCTTTCATGAGATTCCAAAAATGTGGGGGTATCGGGGAACGTTAGCACACAAAAGACTCTAGCGTCAATAGAAGCAAATGGGCGATAAGTGTGACACGGGTTCAGACCTGCGAACGCACCAGGCGTTGAGCCTTGAATTGTTTGTCGATACTATGGAGGAGGCGACCGGCTTCACCTGAGCGTGGAGGGATGATAAGGATGTCTGGGCCCTCTTGTATCGCCGGGACATCATTTTCTACCGTGTGCTTAAGCCCTGGACCCTCAAGCTCGGCAGATGTTTGTTTCGATTCACTCAAGACTGTCAGTGTGCGCATGACCGCGGTGGAATAATCCGCAACGGCCGGCTCATCGACTCGTATCGGTGGCTGCACCCAGACATGCCTTGTGTCTTCGAGCAGCGTATGAAATATCCACTGCTCGTCTGCGTGGCTGGCAAGAGTGACGGTGTTCTCATGACTCAGCCCTTGAAGCGGTTTGACTTCAGCATCCTGTCCTGTCCG
This sequence comes from Candidatus Omnitrophota bacterium, assembly GCA_023247255.1. Taxonomy (GTDB): domain Bacteria; phylum Omnitrophota; class Gorgyraeia; order Aquiviventales; family Aquiviventaceae; genus JAHFGV01. The sequence continues at coordinate 47,259 of JAHFGV010000018.1, forward strand.
TGTTCGGTAAGCCTGCCGGTATTTCTTTAGGTTGGCAGTCACGGTTTGTAAGATCTGCTTTCGGAGCGCCTGGGTGAGGCTACTGCGTATAACGCCATCTGTTTCTTGCACCACGGGCATTCCATCAAACGTCCCATCGAAGAGTTTTTCAGCATCGATCGGGAGTCGCTCAAACAACTCCGCCTGTGACAGCGTTGGATCCGAATGAACGTAGAGGATATTCACCAGCTTATCGGTTTTTGAGGCGGTAATCTGGTCTCGAAGAGTCACCAACGTCGCAAGCCCGGTCACAGTCTTGATGGCCTCGGTTCCCACCAGATACACCAAAGGACGTTTGCCTCCCTCAGTAGCTTTCTCCAACAACCCTGCTCCACTGCCTGCCAGTTCTCTTAGAATCGGATCGTGCTGGAATACAGAAAAGACCAGTTGTTCTGGGACAGTTTTTTCTGCCTCGGCGGGTTGGGTCGATAGACCCTGGCTACCGCGAGGCTCGCCCGCATGAAGGGGATCGCGAGTCTCAGGGATGCTGGCATCTGCGCCGTCTGCTTGTTGCGGCTCTGAAGGAGCCTTCTGTCGAGTCGCAACAGACGTTCCACCAGCGTCTGCGGAAGAAGGGGGAACCGTTTGAGCAAAAGCCTTCAGGGCATCGACGTGACGGTAGCCGGCTAGAAGCACGATGTGTTGCACCTGCGGATACTGTTGCTCGATGATTTGTTTGAGGGCGTCATGCGTCAGCCGATCCGCCACTCGAACCGAGTATCCAGCGATCTGCTGCGCTTTACGCATCTGTTCGTCATGCGAAAGGGAGTTAAACTGTTGAAAGGCTGCTAAAAGCTCCCCTTGTGTCAGCGTCCCCCACGTACCTGCGATGCGGCGAGCGGCTTCCCGAACATTCCCATGAGTCAACTGGTAAGCGGTCGATCCCACGTAATAACCAGCAACATCCTCCAATGAAAACTCTCCAGTACCTTTTCCTTCCTGAATCACTTCACGGATCACGTTCCAATGGCTTGGATTAGAAATAGGATTCACCACAGGAATATTCAACGTGCCCGCAAGCCTTACGGCTGTCTGTCCTGCCTCACCCGCGAATTCCTGCTGCATGGCAAGGCCGGCCCCCTCAACAGCAAAGAGCACGTGAGCTGCCCGGGCTTGTTCCATGAATGACGCTCCGCCTAACTCCATACGGCTGATCTGCTGAAGCAAGTTCAACGCATAAGGATCTTGATGAATCTCTGCAATGCCCATGACACGATGACCAAGGAAATCAAAGGTCTCAAGATGCGAGCGGCCGATGTGGCTCGGATCTAAAGAGCCTGGATGAACCAGGCGCGCTTGCTGAAAAAGTCCTTCAATCAGCGGAGGCAAGCTGACAGGTACTTCCTTTTCTGGCCTTGGTGCAGCAATCGGATGAGATGCAATGAAGCTGGCAACCGAACCTGTGTGGGAGCTACCAGCGATGATGAGAATCTTCTGCTTCTGGGCATTTGCATGAAGAACATTTTCCAGGGCTTGCCGTGTAAACCGATTAGAAACCGCCGTCAGGAAATTCATCCAGAATTGGCGCAACCGCAACGCCCCTTGAGGATCGCGGCGTTCCAATTCAAGGGCGTCTTGCGCTGCTTGTCGAAGCGTCTGTTCGTCAACGTTCCAGCGACGAGCGGTCTGCTTGATTAAAAATTCGCTTTGTTCATCAGTAGGATCTCGATGGGTCTTTTCTTGAGTGTACGCCTGATGATCCAAAAAGGCTGCTTGGAATGCATGCTGGGTATCAAAGCCTTGCCCTGCTGCATACTCAAGAACCCGTCGATCATGAACACCAAGGATTGGGCTTACCACAGGAATCCCCCATAGGCGCCCCAGCTCCTCAGCAAAGGAGGCTTCCGCAGGCATCCCTGTTTCACCCACAAGGCCAGAAAGATCTTCCGTGATCCGACGGTCCTCCTCAGAAGGCATCTCAACGATGAAGAGCCACTCCTCAGGATGCTCACGCACAAAAGGAGCGATCGAATCGTGCAGCACCCTCAAGGCCCTCTCAGAGCGATGCTCCAGACTCAACCCATGAACCTCAACGCCTGGCAATGGGAATTGTCCATAGCCTGCACGCGCCCCCGGGACAAGGACAGATGCCCTGAGCAGACGGACAAACAAAGCGTCAATGGGATCATTCGCTGTGGGATCAGCAGGAAGCTCTAAAGGACCGACCAACAGGCCCGGCTGATTCAGGAATTGCTGGATGAGATCTCGATGAGGACCTGCGAAGAAACTCAGGTTTTCAAGATCCCTGGCTGTGCGCTCATCGGTATCGGCCTCAGAACCAAGGCCGGGCAACTCGTGAGCGCCCCACTGGTGGGCAAATGCAGTCAGTAAGAGACTCCGGACGATGGCGCGAGCCTGTGGGGAATATTTTCCAAACTGGGTATCCGCATCGGTGAAATTCCGTCGGTGGAGGATCACGCCATCGGCTGTGTGATTGCCTGCCAGGTATTCGTATTCGTCAGCGAGAAGAATCGTAAGCGGCTTGTGTTGGAGATTCTGGATGGAAATCTGTGGATCGCGCCGATGCTCGCGTGCCAGAGCCTCGGCCAACAAGGCCAACAGGGCATCCTGCGAGATGTACTCTAAAAATCCAGGGTCTATGTAAACAGAAAGACGCAACGTCTCGGGAAGCCCGTACAACTCAAGCAGATCCGCAGGGATGATCACAGGCTGCTGGACGACCTGACGCACCTGCGCGGCGGCCGTCTTAATCGCATCGGTCTCCGTTGGAAAATTCAAAGCTCGAATATCCTGACGAGCAAAAGACCCTGCGTCAGCAAGTTTGAGGAATCGCGGCCGGATCTGTGTCTGGCCTCCTGCGCTACCTGAGCCTGCCTTTTGCGAAACACCGGATGCTTGATCTGCTGCCTGAAGCAACCCTTTGGCCTGACTGAGAGAATCGCTCAACTTCGCAAGGGCATTCTCTGCCCACCTCTCCCGCGTCTTCGGATTCTTCCAGCGCTGATACAAAACCTGTTGGAACCGTTCCCCCTGTTGAATGATCTGCGGCCGTTGATCTTGTGGCGCTTGCCCAAGCTGCTGGAGAAAGTGCTCCAGTTGATCCTCCACCCACCGTCGATTCCCATAGTCTTCTTGAACAGAAAGCACTCCTGTTTTCGGCTCCCCCACGTGGATCGGATCGCGCCGCTCATCCGTGCGATCGAGAAGCCCGCTTAAAATGGCTCGGATTTCTCGAAATGTTTCCAACTGTCGAATCAGCCGGCAATGGGGTGTGTCCTTGGCTTCCTGAAGATGGATGAGCAGACGAGCATGAAGGGAATCGGATGGATTTTGAAGGACGCTGTGGATGACGCCAAGCAGCCGGTTACGATCGACTCGCCCGCTGGCTAATAGATTCTCCAGAACAAAGGGTGAAGGCCACACAGCCAGGATTTTCTCAAGCAGGAACCGATGGGCTTCGTCTTCGCTTAACCGCCGTTGTCGCTGGGTGCTAATCTGAGCCAATTCCTCGTTGACCATTTGCAAAACCGGCGCCAGGCTGGATCCGATTTGCTCGACGGCAATCAGACGAGTCGCTTTCGCCCAGTGCTGCCAGGCCGCTGGGAAATCGTTGCGGAATCGGCACAGACAGGCCAGATGAAACTGACGCATGCCTTGGACATTTTGGGGAGCATCGGGCTGTTGCACGAGAATCCATTGCACCTGCTCAACGGTTTGATCCAAAATCCTCCGAACCGCTTCCGGAGCAGTCGCTAGTCTCTTTTCCACGATCACGACGGCTAATGAAGCCATGAAGGCTGTCGCTTGCTCCCTCAACTTGAGGCTGTTACGTTTCGATGTGGCAATAGCTCTTAGCTCTTCAAACGTCCGTAACACCTCACTCGGATTAACCGAGGCTTTCTCTCTGAGCAATTGGACCGCAAGCCGTTCGGCCTGTTCCAAACTCCTGTGGGCCTCTGCCTCAGCCTTGTCTTGCCCTCGTCGTTCCCCGGCATGAAGGGGATCGCGAGGGCTGAGCCTTTGATCCAGTTGCATAATTTTCTCAACGAGCGAATCTATAAAGGCTGGCTTAAACCATTGGAGATCGCCCTGCGTACCTCGACTTCCGACTTCTTCTGCCACTATAGACCTGACCCAATCGCGAAACGCACCCGCATCATGGCTCGCTGTATAATCGTCCCGATTCCGGAAAATCTTGGCCATCCAGAGAAACCGGGCGAGGTCTTCAAGCAGACGCTCTTTGATTTCACCGGGCTTTCGTTGGCCGTCTGATTGCAGGGCATGGTCAAGCAGGAATTGGCTGGCGAAATAGGACTGGCTGGCCAGTTGGTGTTTGATGTACTGCCTCAGACTCTGCTCAATGTCATCGGCCGAAAGCTGCTCAAGCTCAGTCGGCGTAAATAACTTGTCTCGCAAGGCATCTTTCTTAGCCTCGAGAGAATCGCGTTGTTTGGCGGCCCAGCGTATCCGAGCCTGTTCAATACGAAGAAGAGAAGCGATCAGTGTCCTGGTTTCGGCATGCCCTGGACTGGAATCGGCTCGATACACAGAACTCAGCATCTCGGCGAAATGCGTATAAAACCCCAGCTCCCCCTCTGCCACAGCCCAGCTTCCACCGAGTTGCTTCGGTTGAATCATATCGATCCACACAAGCCCCGGAGCCTGCGGGTTGTCACGGATGCGCAGCTTCGTAAAGCCCGCCTTGCTGAGCTCTTCCTCAAACATCCGGGCAAGGTCTTGGTTTCCAAAGATCCCAACAAGCGAAATCCCTTCGTGCAGCCCACCAGGAACCTCAATAATCGCTACCTTCGTGCCTTCCCCCGCGTGGAGCGGGTC
>JAHFGV010000045.1 GCA_023247255.1 Candidatus Omnitrophota bacterium
CCCCCGCGTGGAGCGGGTCGCGGATTTCTACTCGATGGGAATCGACAGGGCGATAAGGCCCTAACTCCTGAACAGAGGGGCTGCTCAGCACATATATAGGTAACTGATCCAAACCGCTGGCCTTAAGCTCTTCTTCCCATTGGAATACTTCATCTGCCATTTCAACAGAAACGAGTACCCCCGAAATCGCTTCAGGCGGAACTTGCGAAACCTGGATTTCATCAGGAATGGGAACCAGATCTATCACATCGGCTAAGGCGTCCACCTGTTGATCGAGCCCTAGCATTCGCAGACCTTGGGTATATTCGTCTTGTTGCTCACTCAAACCCGATCCCTTCACTACAAATTGATCACGATGGGCTTGGACATACGCCGGATGAATAACGAAGGCTATATACCCTGGGTTGGCGAGTGGACCATAGGTGGTGAGTGCCGATGCGCTCACTACCTGATCCCTGGACAAAGACAGGGAAACTTTGTCTGGAAACACAGTCACGGCATCCACTCCCGTCACTGCGGATGGCCGAAGCCCCTCTCTTCGGATCTTACGATACCGCTCCACCTCCATTTCTCGTCCAACACCATGCACCAACAGTCCTATTGGCCTAAGCACAACCTGCTCTAAAACTCTTATATCAGTAACCGGCTTTGGCTCTCCCGCATGAAGGGGATCGCGTGGCTGTGTGGCAGATGGTGGCTGTGTGGAACCGGCAGGAGCATTGCCAGACTGTGGCGCCTGAGATGAGGAAGCCTTCAGCGCATCCACATGAGCGTATCCTGCAATCAGCAATATCTTTTCAATGCTTGGATGATTCAAAATGGCCTGTTCTAAGCGTTGCCGAAGCAATCGATCGGAGGCATTTAGAACATGCCTCATAATGATCTCGGACTTGCGATTGATTTCTTCAATTGGCTGAGCCCGAAATTGTAGAAAGGCTCGAGTCAAAAAGGCTGGGTCTTTGAACCGCTGGTAAAGCTCATCCGGCGCTTGCCCTTGCGGCAGATGCAACGACTGGGACTCTGCTTGAGAGGCTTGTTCTATTTCCTGTTGGGTAGGCTGCACCCATTGTCTCTCGGAAGGAAGCGGAAGACGACTGCTCATGTTTAATCCTGCCACATCTTCTTCGGAAACTCCTTCTGCTTTAGCTAAGGCTATCGTTTCACGCAGTACCGCCCAGTCACTAGGATTAGGAACAGACACAACAGCAATGCCAAGAGCCTTCGCCATCTGTAATGCAATATCACCCGCGTGAGCGGAGAATGGTCCTTGCTCAAACTCTTCAACAGCCTCGATAGCAAATAGCCACTTACCAGCCAAGGCTTCTTCGACGAATCCTTCGAGTGTTTGGCGGGCCGCGTCCGGGTCAAAGTTGTCAAGATTCGGAATCCCAAAGAGGATCTGCATCAATAGATTTTTCGCACGGGGATCCCCGTGGGCATCCGCTATCGCTGAGACCGATCGTCCGTGAAATGCAAATGAATCCTGACTGGCTCGGCTTGCAGGCCGTGGATGGCTAGAATCAGTATCGGCGGCCCTGCGGAACAACTCAAGAATACGCTCTACGAATAGGCTAACGGACGCCGACTCAGGTGATGCGGGATGGGTGGGATTGGAAGCTGCGGTAGCCGATGGATCAGCGGCAGATGGAAACAGACGATCCAATGCCATGATACAGAGTTGGAGAGTCTGACGGAGTTTCTTCAATTTTTCTACCGAGTCTGAAACAGCGCCCGAAGCACGGAACGTCTGGTCAAACTCTTGCTTCCTTAAGGCTAAGGCATTCAGTAGGCCAGAAAACTCTTGGGATGCTTCCTTGGCGGCAGCGAATTGTTCGATAGCCTGAAGGCTAGGTCCATAGGTTGGCTGCCTCCCTTCAGCCATTGCATAGGCGGCTCTGGATTGAGCCGCCAATGGCTCCAAGATGGACATGTAGACTCGCTCTGCAGCCCGAGCCTCGGCAGGGGAGCGCAACAAGAAAATCTGAGTCTTGGCCTCGATGAGTTTCTCCATCCAAAGCTGGCGGGTCTCATAGGCACGGGCATACCCTTGCAAGTAAGTCTTCATGTCTTCGAGGGATCGGCGCAGCCTGGCCTGTTCCTGTGGCTGAAGATTTTCTGTCGATGGCTGAGAACCTTGCGCAGCCTCGGGAGCAGCCATGGAGCCGGGCTGGGGTGGGGAGGATGAAGACGGCTGACCCTTCAAGGCTTCGACATGCCTTGCGCCAGCGATCATTAAGACATCCTTGATCTTTGGATTGCCATCAAGCGCCTGCTGCAATCGTTCTCGAGTCAAACGATCGGCGATTGGCAGAGAATAGTCCGAAATGATTTGGAGCCTGCGCAACTGCTCGGCACGAGGCTGACGGATGAAGTCGGCATAGGTCTGGAGCAGATGACTGACATTCTTGAAGCGTTGAAAATTCTCATCACGTTGATAGAGCGGTTGAGCCCGCAGAGAGTTGGCAATGTTGCGCATGACCCCTTCAAGAACCTGGCGCATAGCCTGAGGCGTTCGGACATTAGGAAAATAGGCAAGACCCGCTTCCACAAGGTAGCCCACAAGATCTGCTTCAGTGATTCCCTGCTGACGGGTGGCCTCGTGGGTCTGATGGATCACTTCCCAATCAGCCATATTCAATGCCTCTACCACAGGAAGTCTCAGAAGCTTGGCTAACTGTGAAACAATCTCCCGAGAATCGACTGGCATTTGCGCGGGTGGCTGTCCAATCATAGGTTCGAGGACAAAGAGCCATTGCCCGGTACGGGCTTGCTCAATCCATTGAGTCAAATGCAAGTTGACCGCTTGCGATTTTGCCTGAATGACGTCAGGCAGATTGCTGATGTCCGTCACTTCGTCGCCTGTTCCTACAATCACCTTCGCCAAAAGACCCATGGCATGGGGATCCCAGTGCCTCTCTGCAATCCCCCATACATTCTGGCCACCCGGCAAGGTAAATAGCTCCAGACGAGAAGCGCGCAGATCTTCAGGATGAGCAGGACGAAGATCGAGACGCACCCACTCGCGGCTGGCACGGATAAACAGCTCTGTAATCTGTTTGACTAACTGAGTTTGCTCATCTTTACGAGGACGCACAACAACCTCTATTCCCTTCAGCTTATTGGCTGCTTGTGCAATCCTCTCCGCCCAGCCTTTCTTCAGTTGAATCCCTTTCAGAATCCTATTGGCTTCCACAGCCGTCAGGGCTCCTGGATGTGCCAAGAGTTTTTCCAGACGATCCTTAGGGAGGCTGATGGGAATCCCCTGCTTCTTAATCTCCTCTTGCAGGGCATTGCGCATTTCTTGAGTGATCGGCTTTGGCTCTCCCGCATGGAGCGGATCGCTGATTTCTTCTTCGGCTTTTACCCAAGCATCGAGCACAGCATCTGCAAACCCTCGGACCTCTGGGGCGTTTGGATCGACATGACTGTCGAGGGTATTTATCCAATCATGCACAGTGAACCCAGCTTCCTGTAATAGCTCAACCATCCACTGGGCATCCCAGTCCACGTGTTCCTCCGTTGTCCCTGCCTCATGACGCAGCTCATGAGCGAGGCCAACGACGAACAAGGCTTGAGCGATTTTAGGATTGTCTTGTGCTATCTTTAGAAGGGTCCGGTTGATTCCCACAAAACCAAGGATGTTACCTCGATCTTCAATGAGATTCTCTGCATGGTCTTCGAACATATGCCTAGAGGCATCTTCGTTCAGGAGGGCAAGGAGAACTTTCTTTGATTGAATGCGGCGGGGATCGATACCCCATCGTTGAGCTAACGTCTCAAATGCACGGGTGATTAACGCCCCAAGCTCAGCATCGCTCAAGCCTAAGGCGCGGGATAGCTCTTGGCGCTCCGCAGGATCCATCTCAAAGACAGCCTCGCCTTTGTTATTCTCGATAGCGACCATCGGAACTGGCTGGCGATTGGTGCTGCGCTGGCGAACCTCACGTGCCACATCCACCGCTTGGCGATTGCCTGAGAGTTTCAATGCCTCAAAATGCTGCGGCTGGGATTGAGATGAAGATGCAGTCGTTGGCCCTTGCTGGGGTGTCGACTCTTCAGTTTTCGACCCAACGCTAACCGCTTCTTGCCCGAGGAGACGTTGCTGCTCCATCACATGCTCAATCGCCTCCAGCCGGTCTGCGGCTTCCGGAGAAAGTACGGCTCGTTGCCGTTTGAGCCAACTCCAGGTAATCGCCCGCAGCAACGATAGGTCGTCTGAGCGTTGATGGGCGATCTGCGCGAACCAGGATTCGATCAAGCTGTCGGGTAGATTTACCAACAGTCTGTCCCATTGCGGACTCAACTGCCTTTCTTCTTGCGTCAGCTCTACCTCAACCTCGGCAGCTAAGCGCGGCAACGACAAACCCAGAAGCATTTCCATCATGAGCCTTCGACCTTGTCGGGTTCTTGCCGAGGGAGCGCCTTCTGCCAAATAACGAGTCCATACCCGCGTGAAAGTCGGCGCGCGAGAAGGTATTTGAACCACGCTTCGCTGCGCGATCTTATGAACCGTAAGTACCTTGGCGATTGTCTGTGCGTATGCTGTCCCTCGGAAAACAATCTGTAAGGTCTCGGGGTGGTCCTGTTGATTTTGAGCAATCTGCAAGCCGAGTGTTTCGTCCCGAAGGCTCATGGCTTTTGTCAAATCATCGACAGCCAAGGCAAGGCTGTCGAATGCATCCTGCGCCCGTCCTTGGATCAAGAACTCATAGATCTTTAAGCGACGCACCTGTTCCCGAAGATGGTTGAGATAACCTTCAAAAGAAGGAGGCTCCAATCGAACTTCGATATTCCACCCTTCCTGCCTCAGCGTTTCGATCCCTTCTCGAAGACCAACGAGGAAGGGATGGTTTTCCTTAATCAGAATCGCTTCAACAGACTTGGAATCTTGCTCCCTCTGGAAGCCATCAAAAGCCTTCTTCAAGATGTCCCGGTACAGCTTCTGCATGGGTGAGCGCATCAACTCAAGGGCCCAATTCATTGGGTATCCTTTGCGCCTCATTTCAGAACCGATCATCTGCTCAAAGAAGCGTTGTACTTTGCTTACATCACCCGGCATTCCTGAAGGATGAGCCCATTCTAACCACACAGTAATTGGACGGTCCGTTTCGATTCCTTCTAAGGAGCGGCGCAACTCGTCAATCGCCCACTGAGCATCTCCAGCAGTCTGATGAAAGAAAGGAAAGATCGTGCGCACAGGATCCGGTAGAGGAGTAAGGATAGGACGAGGCGGTTGTGTCTGAGTGGGTTCTTCTTGTCCCGTACCTTGTCCAAACTGAATTCGGGAAGATAACTGATTCTGAATCTGCTTGAGGCGCCCTTTGCCGATGCCTGGAACACGACCGAGATCTTCTAGAGTCGAGAATGGCCGAAGCTGAATGATCCGATCAATCAGCTTGTGACGGCTTGCCTCATCAGGCACAATCGGCCGGAGCAGTTCAGCGAGCTGATCTTGAAGCTGATCCGCAGCGGCTGCGTTTATGTCAACCGCTTCCGCATCCGCCATGGCTTTGATCCCTGCGGCGCGTTGGCTGTACTCGTTGGAGTAACGGATCGCTAAGCTGCGGGTGGCTTCATCGGCAGCAAATCGCTCTCGAGCGAGAAAACCGACGTAGAAGCTGAGTGCTCCTTTGGGAAGTTGCTCGGTAACAAATAAATCGTGGAGTCGTTCGATATCGTCAGCAGTTACGTTCCCTGCGCGCTCTTTCTGTTTGAGTCGGCTCAGCCATGCAGCAGGCTCAGCGGGGGTTGTCGGTGTTTGTTCAATCGAGACAAGTTCTATCGACTCGCCACTTTTACTGTAGGTGGCTGTCTTTCCATTGACGCTGATCTTGGCCTGGCGATTGCCGGTGGCTACTGCGGTGAAATCCAATTGTTTCAAGGTGGGATGCGCTTCGGGATAAATCGTCTGAATCTCCTGAGGCGACCAGCCTTTGGCGAAAGAGGCCTCGACATGGCCTTGCGTCCAGTCTTCTTGCACCCGGTCTTGGATCTCAGGTTTTGGATCAGCAAAGGCGCAAACAGGAGAGATCAGGGTTTCCGGATGATTCTTAGCTAAAGGCGCACGCGCCAATCTTGTTGCAAACTCGCTAAGGAGTTGTTCCAAGGGCGGCAATCGATCAAACAAAAGTGAGCTGTAGAGATCTTCATCCACCTCGCCACCACCAGCGGGTGAGATGACGACATAGGCGACGCCTTGTTCCCTCAACAAGCGTGTGATTCCTTCGGTATGAAAACCACCGGTTACCAAGATGGCTGTTTGCTGATGGTGGTCTTCCATTTGTTTGAGTGTGTTGGCAGCTAAAGCTTCGTCTCGCTTGGTGGCAAGCTCATAGAAGCGCTCTTGGTCCGATAAATCCTCAAACACACGCTCAAGACTCTGCCTGAGTTGCGGTGTCAGACGCTGGTGGGCGGCGAGAAAACTCAAGAACGATCCTGCCGTGAAGTCGGCTTTATGGCTCTGATAGTAGGCGAGCTGCGGATGGAAGAGCCTGAGGGTGTAGAGATCTTTGAGAACAGCCAGGATACTTAGCAACTGATCGAGGTGACGCTGCTGGAGATCAATCAACAGACGATCCTTGATCGCCCCCGAAAGATGGTCCAATTCGGATGCGAGTGGGTCATAGCGGAGGGTCTCTGCGACGGCTAACGAATCTGTGTAAGCACCTAAGTGCGCGTATGCGCCCGCAGGGAAAAGACCCAGGGATTCGTTGAATGCGCGGATGGCGTGGCTCACGACAGAAGTTTCCCGCCTCTGGGCGCTCGTCAGGAAAATGCCGGCCTTTTGAGCGAATCGTTCAAGACCGGTGTAGTACTGGGCTTCAGAAATTTTTCCCGATCGAAATGAAAGCTGGTGCTTCAGAAGTAGCTGGATGTCTGTCTGGGATAACTTCCGGGTTAACGCCTCAAGCAGGTGCCGATGTTCTTGCTCGACGGCGTACGGATCGATTTGCTCCTGTAGTTTCATCAACCACAACATCTGGGTCAGGTTAGGGTAGCTTTCAAGACTCATCTGCCATTTGTCGCTCAGGCGCTTGAGTCCGTCGAGATAGTGGGTGATATCCAACGTCCCGGCTTCATACTGGGCACTCATCTTTATGAGGGCTTTGAGTTGTTTGGAATACAACTGATCCTCAAGCTGCTCAAGGACGCTTGCCAGTGCGTCGAGATGCAAGGCTGTGTCTTTCTGCTTTCGATAAGCCGCTTGGTAGGTGGATAGATGGTCCAGGTAGAGTTTAGCATCTTCAACACCGTACAGATTGACGGTGCCTGGATGTGTGACGGCGTAGGATACAGGGCCTGTAAAGAGTCCCTTGTTTACGAAGAAATCGGCGAGCTGACGGTTGGTGTCTGGATCAGGAAAGGACGAGAAGAATTGGGTATCGCCAGGCCCTGAGCCTCCTTCCATCGCAATCAGGGATACACCACTCGATTGATGGAACAGGTCAATGAGTTCAGCCAAGGCCTTTTGAGCGTCTGGGTGGGTGTGGATATCTTGAAGATGAATCACCACACGCACCGGCAGATGCGTGTGAGCGGGAGACTCCGGTTGAAAAACCTCAACCTTGTGGCCGAGATGATCAGGAATCAAAAGCGTGGTGGGATTTGTCGAGTGAGCAGAATCGACGGACTCAGAGCTTCCAAGCGGGTGGATAACCTGATGCTGGATGCGCTGCCCAAAACCGGCGGCAACTGGCGGGCAGATTTGGGTATTGATGCAGGCGACACTGATCACTATATGGCACAGCCGATGCAGGATAGATGTCGGCCGCCTCGACCTCAAGCGCCGCATTCCCTTCCTCTCTGTGTGAGCGGTTCAAATTAAAACTGAGGTTTTGCAAAATGCATCGAGATTAGTGGCCAAGTAGCCCATGGCCAGGAAGAAAGTAAATCATGATTCTAAGCTCCAGTACTCACGTCTGTGTCATGTTTCATGAGTCATGTGTCATGAAAAAGCAGAAAATAAACAGGCATCTCAGACAGGGCCAAAGTGCTCCTTTTGCTTTCCATGACTCATGACACATAACACATGAAACAGTCTTTCATGACACATGACTCATGAAACATGACACAATCCTCATTACTTCTCTTGGGACATGACACAACACTCGGTCAACGCGTTGGCTATTTTTGCAAAAGCCCAGTTATTAGGCTGGTCCGCTTATGTAGCCAGCGGAGGGTTGCCTTCCCTATTTAATCAACCTCTTTTTAAAACATATAAAAAACGAGGTAAACAAAAAAGGAATCTGCCTGTCTTTCGCAAAGACATGCAGATTTATCGGAATGAGTTTATCTTACTGCTGTCGGTAGAAACTTGTCAAACAATTTTTGTGCTGATCTCCACGGGATTTCGATTGGGGAGGACTTCAGGAATGCTTAGCCGGTTGCCTGGAGCTCAAAGTCGCTGGTTTGACTTGGAGGACTTGTCTGGTAGCACTCACAATGTCCTCGGGCATTAAGTGGAAGACTCTGAGCAAATCGCTGGGATCCCCGGAGGTGCCAAATCGGTCTTGGACACCGACGAAGCGCATGGGCACAGGATGGTTCTGGGTAAGCAGCTCGGCAACGGCACTTCCCAGCCCGCCCAAAAGGGTATGTTCTTCAGCGGTAACCACAGCACCGGTTTCCTTCGCAGCGCGCAGAAGGGTTTGAACATCGAGGGGTTTAATCGTATGGCAGTTGATGACCCGTGCTTGGATGTCTTCTTGCGCCAACTGTTGGGCCGCTTGCAGGGCGTGGGCAACCATTAGGCCGCATCCGATAATCGTCACATCATCCCCCGGACGCATGACGGTCGCTTGGCCAATCCGATAGGAATCTTGTTCGGTCGTCAGGATGGGAACCGGGCTTCTACCCAGACGCAAAAACACAGGCCCGGGATAGTCCGCGCAGGCAATCGTCGCTTTCTTCGCCTCAAGCACATCGCAAGGAACGATAACCGTCATGTGCGGGAGCGTACGCATATGGGCGAGTTCCTCCAGGGCCTCTGCCGTTGCCCCGTCGGCCCCGACGGATAGCCCCCCATGGGAACCTGCGATTTTCACATTCAGGTTTTGGTAGCAGACCGCCATGCGCAACTGTTCCAGGGTCTTTCCTGTGACAAACTGAGAGAAGGAACAAGCAAAAGGAATCTTGCCTGCAAGGGCCAGACCTGCAGCGGTACCGATCATGTCTTGCTCCGCAATCCCCACGGAGAAAAACCGATCGGGGTAGCGTTGTTTAAACCAAACCGCCCGTGCCGAGTCTTCCAAATCGCCCGAAAGCGCAACGACGTTAGGATGGGTCTGGCCAAGCTCAAGCAGGCCTTCTCCGAAACCGTCTCTTGTCGGTTTATTTTCCATTCAATTTCGCTCCGCGAAACTCACATCTGATGTTTTGCAAAAATAGTCACGAGGAATGGATCCCTGCTTGCTGGAGTTCTTTCAACGCACGGTCCAGTTCATCCGGTTTAGGAGCCACGCCGTGCCAGGCAGGATTCAGCTCCATGAATGATACCCCTTTACCTTTCACCGTCCGTGCGATAATCACTTGGGGCCTGCCCTGAATAGTCGCCGCTTCATCGTAAGCCGACAGGACGGCTTTAAGATCGTGACCGTCGATCTCAATCGCATGCCAGCCAAACGCCCGCCACTTATCGGCCAGAGGCTCAATATCCTGAATCGACTTGACCGGCCCGTTTTGTTGAAGCTGGTTGGCATCAATGATGGCACAGACTGAATCCAACCGATGGTGATGGGAAGTCATCGCTGCCTCCCACACCTGTCCTTCCTGAATTTCTCCATCCCCCATCAGGCAATAAATCCGACGAAGGCGCCCATCCAATCGGTCGGCCAATGCCACGCCGTTGGCCATCGACAATCCCTGGCCCAGAGAGCCTGAGGAGATTTCAATCCCGGGCACAGAACCGCGTTCCGGGTGTCCCTGAAGCCTGGTCGGGTAGCGGCGTAACGTCATCAATTCTTCTTTCGGGAAATACCCGCAGAATGCCAAAACCGCATAGAGAATCGGACAGCCGTGCCCCTTGGAAAGGAAAAACAAATCCCGCTGCGGCCAATCCGGACGCTTGGAGTCGTGACGCAGCGCATGCCAGTACAATCCAACCAAAAGCTCCACCATCGACAGGGAGCCTCCGGGATGACCACTGCCTGCCTTGGCGATCATCCGCAACACAGTCTGGCGTAGCTCCACACACAACTGACGCAGCTTTTGAATGTCCGGTGTCGAGGGCATCAAAAATCCACAATCGGCAATCCGCAATAGCCTGGGTTTTGGATTTCAAGGTACCGAAGTGGCGGTCACTTCAGGAATCCGCAGACGATTGAGTTTTGTCTGAATCTCAGTCTGCTGGGCGTCCAGCTCCAAGGCCTTTTCCCAATTCCGCCGGGCCCCTTTGAGATCGCGTTGCCTGAAATAGGCATCTCCTAAATGGTCGAAAACCACAGGATCGATGGGAAGCATCTGGGCGGCATGCTCTAAATACACGATCGCCTGCTCAGTCTGTCCCATCTGGTAGTACACCCATCCCAAGCTGTCCAGATAGGCTCCGTTGTCGGGATCCAACATCAGCGCCCGTTCAATCAATCCCTTGGCCTCCTCCAGATCCACAGCATCCTCTGCGTTGAGATAGCCCAA
Source organism: Candidatus Omnitrophota bacterium (assembly GCA_023247255.1). GTDB lineage: Bacteria > Omnitrophota > Gorgyraeia > Aquiviventales > Aquiviventaceae > JAHFGV01. The sequence continues at coordinate 10,633 of JAHFGV010000045.1, forward strand.
GTAGTTCAAGGCATCGGGGTAATTGGGATCGAGTTGAATCGCCCGACGCAAATGCCGGCGGGCTTCTTCTCTCTGACCGAGTTGACTTAACTGGGCGCCAAGATAAAAGTACGCCGGGGCATATTCCTTTTCAATCCTCAGGGCCCTCTCGAAGGCACGGACAGCCTCCGTATGGTAACCCGCCTCACGGTAGACGATACCCAGCTCTACATACAGCTCCGGCGGTTCCGCGCGTTTTGCGAGTGCCTCCGTCAACAAACGCTCGGCCTCATCGAACCGATGCCAGACAGCGTAAGTCCGCACCAATCCGATCAGCCCATCCAGATCATTCGGAGTGATTGATAAAAGCGCCTGGTACTGATGGGCCGCGTGTGCGTAGTCTGCGGCGCCCAGCCAAGCCCTTGCCGCATGACGGTACAGCTTGGGATTGAAAGGATCTAGTTGAATGGCCTGTTCGTAGTGGGCGGCCGCCTGCTCAAATTGCTCATTCAGCTCGTAGGTAATCCCCAAAGCCATGCGGATCTCCAAGGAATTGGGCGAAAGCTCAAGGGCCCGGGAGAATTCCCGGATCGATTCATCGAACTCACCCATCTGGCCATAAAGCACCCCGAGGTTGAAATGCAGTTGGCTGCTCGGACCTAACTGTTTCACCAACTGCTCATAAAGAGCGATGGCCTTGGGCAGCCCTCCCTGCAACACATAGAGATTCGCCAGCGTGTTGATGACGAACTGATCGTCGGGCTGAACCTGAAGCAGCCGTTCATAAGCGATGATGGCCGGTTCGATCTGTCCCTGCGAGGCCTGCAGCATCGCCAGCCATCTGAGCGCTTCTGGATGGTTCGGGTCCCGTTCCAAGGCCTGATTGAAATATTTCAAGGCCTGGCCCAATCTACCTAACTTCATATAGATGGAACCGACACGAACGGTCAAATACGGGGATTGCGGATCTTTGGCCAGGGCTTGCTTATAGACCGCCAGCGCTTCGGGCAATTGCGAAGAGCGTTCCAACACAAGGCCATGGAGGTATGTTCCGGCAGATCCCGGATCGCTGGTGCGTCCGGCCATACGATAAGACCCCGCACATCCACAGGCAAGTAGAAACCCAATGGTCAGCGCCCTGCCTGTACGATACCCATGTCCCCTAAATTTCGCTAAGCGAAATTTATCCGGATGACCAACCATAGAGAAGCTGGGTGACCCGCCTACCACGGGTTTACGCCAGTGGCTTGCTGCTCCATGCGAAAAAAGTTTGCTCCCCGCCATTGAACGCATACAACTTTGGTGGGGTTCCCAAA
>JAHFGV010000046.1 GCA_023247255.1 Candidatus Omnitrophota bacterium
CCACGAGCAATCAGCAGCAACGACGAACAACCTCGTACGTCTCTTGCCCTGGACTTTCCGCAGTAGCCCATCTCGCCTCATAACCCGAAGGTCGTTGGTTCAAATCCAACCCCCGCTACTTTAAGCAAGTGGCAAAGGGCTGGGGGGAATTTCTCCCCGGCCCTTTGTGTACCTTGACTAGGCTTTTACAAAACCTTGCAGACATCCTCAGAATGCAGGAAAACCGTGGCATGGCTTGAGGTGCTGTGTTAAGGTGCAAATCCCTCAAGCGTTGACGAACCTTTCCTGCTCCGTTAGAATGAACCAGTCGAATCACCTCGCAACAGCCCATAAACACTCAGGCCATTAGGATGAATTATCTTTTTAACGAGCGACACACGGCTCATAACTAAGTATAGACGTAAGGCGCATCCCATGAACGGATCAATCCGACACCTATTTTGCCCCACCTCGGTCAAGATCCGGTGGATAGCCAGTCTGTGGATTTTAACATCCACCCCGGCAGTCTGGGCAGACCGTCCCCCGATGGATCCGGCCAAAGGTCAATCCGCCTACGCCCAAAGCTGTGCGCGCTGCCACGGAGTAGACGGACGGGGGGATGGTGTGGATGCGAAACGATTCTATCCCCGCCCGCGGGATTTCACGCGGGGCATCTATAAGTTCCGCAGCACCGCAAGTGGAACGCCGCCTACCGATGAGGACTTGTATCAGTCAATCACCCACGGCTTGCCGGGAACGAACATGCCGGACTGGCAACATCTGGATGAATCCACGCGATGGCATCTGGTCGACTACCTGAAAAGTCTCTCGGAAGTTTTCACCCAGACTCAACCAGAGCTTGTGGCACGCACCGTCGATCCGGGAGCTGACAAGGCGGATCGGGCCAAGGGAAAAACCTTATACGATCAACTGGGCTGTGCCGCATGTCACGGACAAAATGGGCGGGCCAACGGGCCGTCGGCTGCTGGACTCGTCGATGATTGGGGCATGCCTATCCGTCCGGCGAATCTCACCCAAGGTTGGAACTATCGCGGGGGAGCCAGCGCTCGGGACGTGATGTTGCGCGTACTGACGGGCGTTGACGGTGCGGGTATGCCTTCCTATACAGGAGCCGTCTCTCCTGAGGATGCCTGGCTGCTGGCTTATTATGTCACGCAATTGCAGGAGCCGGCTCACTGGTATCCGATCAGCAGTGCCTATCCGTTTGAAGGCGAGTTGCCCCAAACCGTCGATGATCCCAGATGGAATCATGCGGAGCGCACAGATCTGCGGCTGCGCCAAACAGTGAGTTCCACCGGCGAGTGGACACTGGCCCCGACGGTAAACGCTGTATCCATCCAGCTCGCCTATAACGAGCAAGCGGTTGCCATTCGATGTGCGTGGGATGATCCCACGCAAAATCCCGATTCCAGCGCTGGCATCCCCGATGCATTGGCTATCGTGTTCAAACCCTCTGGTTCGCGAGGAGACACCGTGAGTCTCCAGGCCTGGCCGCTTGCGGAGTCTCAACCTTTAGATATCGTCTACTGGCAAGCAAGCACCCCGCTCGGTCAGGCCAAGGAGATGATCGCCACAAACTTTGACCAGCTATTGGCCAGCAAACTTAAGCAAGTCAGTCTTCAGAGTGCAGCCACTTATGAGCAGGGACGATGGCAGTTGCTCATCAGGCGTCCCCGGGTTCGTGACGATTTGCCCCACGCAACGCGCCTAAGCCCAGACGATTCGATGTCTTTCGGGATCGTCATCTGGGATGCGTCTGAAGCCGGCTCGCGGGCTGTGTCTGCCTGGCAAGAAGTTCGGTATGCCGAATCGCATCCGTAGGTTGGGATACCTAACGATTCGATAACAACCCAGAGTAACATGAGGAGGATTAAACGATGCATGCCCGTCAGATGTGTTCTGCCATTATTTTAGCGATCGTCGTGGCCATCGGCTGTGGAAGCGGCAAGCCACAGGATGCTTCCGCAACACCCAATAACGATTCGACACAGACGTCGGTAGACAAACCCCTCCAACTCGCTCAAGGGCCTGCCACGACGGAGGTTTCTGCATCAGGCGGTGGCAGCCTTAAGGGAACGGTGCGCTTTGAGGGGACAGCTCCGGAGTCTGAAGTGGTGAAGATGAACGCCGACCCTATGTGTCAGCAGCAACATAAAGAGCCGGTGCGGACTGAAGGGGTGGCCATCAACGCCAACGGCACACTCAAGAACGTTTTCGTCTACATCAAGGGTGAGGTAACGGGCACTTATCCTACACCCACCCAACCGGCCGTCTTGGACCAAACCGGTTGCTGGTATCAGCCTCACGTAATGGGCATCCAAGTCAACCAACCGTTTGAGATCCTCAATAGCGATTCCACGCTGCATAATGTGAACGCCAAGCCTCAGGCCAATCCCCCATTCAACGTGGCTCAACCGGTCAAGGGGATGAGAACGACCAAGAAGTTTCCCAAACCTGAGGTCATGGTTAAGTTCAAGTGCAACGTTCATCCCTGGATGAACGCCTATCTGGGAGTATTGCCGCATCCGTTTTTCAGCGTCTCCGATGAGCAGGGTGCTTTTAGCATCGTGGGGCTTCCGGCCGGAACCTACACGATCGAAGCCTGGCATGAAGTTTACGGAACGCAGACGCAGAGTGTGACAGTGGCTGACGGACAAGCCGCTGAGCTTGAGTTTACGTTTAGAGCGCCTAACCAGTGATCAGTGTACTAGCAGGTGCTAGTGAAAAGCCCGGGGAGATGATTCCTCAATTTACCAAGATTCTACTGAGCGGGTGGACAAAGGGAATAATGCTGGGTGGCTGTCTCTTTGTGCCGACGACGGCATGGGCGTTTGGACACTCGGGCGTACGCGTGTGGCTCCCAGAGAATCTTTCGATCTATGGCAAATCCATCGATGGGCTCTTCTATCTCATCCTGTGGATCACAGGGATCATCTTTGCGTTGGTTGAAGGTACCCTGTTGGTCTTCCTCTTTCGCTACCGCGCACGAGCAGGAAAAACAGCGACCTACACGCATGGCAACAACCTCGTCGAAGTCATCTGGACCGTGATTCCGGCAATCATCCTGGTTTTCCTCGGGTTTCAGAGTCAAAAGGTATGGTCGTATGTACGGGGCAATCCTCCCCCTGCGGATCTTGAGGTGCAAGTGACCGGCGAGCAGTTCGCCTGGAACATTCGCTATCCAGGAACGGATGGGCGTTTTGACACCGAAGATGATATTACGACGATCAACCAGATGCACCTGCCGGTCAACCAAACCGTCCTCGTTCATCTCAAGTCCAAGGATGTGATCCATAGTTTTTTCCTCCCCCATTTTCGGATCAAGCAAGACGCTGTTCCTGGAATCACCGGCCACCTCTGGCTTGAGGCGACTCAGCCTGCCAACGTCGAAATCGTCTGTGCCGAGCTCTGCGGCCTGGGCCACTATCGCATGCGCGGCTTTTTGACGATTGAATCCGCGCAGGCGTTCCAAGACTGGCTCGGTTCTGAATATGGGGACAGCCACTGATTTCTTCAGGCGTCTTCGTTCGAGGGGGCTAATCGGTGGCTGTCCCTGATTCCATGCGGGTGAGCGCCCTGAAGCGCAAGCCGCTCGAAGTCGCGCTGGTTTAGAATGTGGAGAAATAGAACCGGTCTGGATACACTGGATACAGTGTACAGTAGGGGATTCGTACCGGGTTCCAAAGAGACAGTAACGCCGCCGCATGTCATCCATTACTAAGACGAGAATTCTGCTCAAACTCAAGAACAACTTGAAGAGGTTCTTCTACATTCTACCTCTAGAGGACGGGACCATCTGCTTCGGCTCGTCCTTCCCGAAGCCACAGGAAGCCAGGATTGGAACAATACGTATTCCGGAGGGAATCAGAGGGACCGCAAGAGTCAGTTTTTCCGAGGCCAATCCTGTAAGCACGTCGCCGGGGAAATTCAGTTATCATCCGCAGGGTGGCTATCCCTCAGCTATTATTCACTATCGCAATTCCGATGAAGAAGAGCTAATTAGATACGACGTAAGTGAACTTGGGAGGATGGGGGATTATAGGAAAATCCTCATCGTCCGTCCCCATAGCCCAGCGTTATTCCGGGGTTTCGACAAACAACCCGAGGAGCATGACATTGTCTTTCCACTTGAAAGATTTCAAGGGAAGCCATTTGCTGTCTATGTCTACCTTGTGAACAAAAACTATGACTGCCGTCCTTTGATGACGGCAGGGGCCACCAATTTAATCGGTGTCTGTGAGAATAGGGACTACCGGTTGGTTTTGGTTCTATTTCAGAAACATAGTTTCGGGGGGTGGCCTCGGCTAACGACATTCATTCCTTACGTGGATGGTGTTAACCTGGAGCTGTAATTCCACATGAGAATTCCGGTGCCATGTATGTCCTTTTTTGAATTCCGGTGGAATATGGAGGGGCCAGAGCAGGCGGTGAAGCCATGAGCGTAGAGACCACCCGTTCCTCGTTTCTTAGGAAGTACATCTTCTCGACGGACCACAAGACCATTGGAATTCAATTTCTCTTCACCAGCCTCATCATGCTCGGTGTTGGAGGCCTACTTGCCATGCTCATCCGTCTGCAACTGGGCTGGCCGGCGCACTACCTCAAGGAGCAGTCGTTGGTCCACCGTGGGTTCCTCATCTTGGAGAAACTCCTGCCGGGTGGTTTTCCCAGCGGCAGTGGGATCATGGACTCCGGCTACTACAACATGCTTTTTACGATGCACGGATCGATCATGATTTTCTTTGCCATCATTCCTCTGCTCGTCGGAGTCTTTGGCAACTACCTCATTCCGCTTAAAATCGGAGCGCCGGATATGGCTTTTCCGCGTCTTAACATGGTCTCATATTGGCTGCTTCCGCCCGCCATTCTCACCGTTTGCAGCGGATTCTTTCTCCAGGGAGGCGCTGCGGCCGCTGGCTGGACCGCCTACGCCCCCTTGAGCACGACGTTAGGGCCTGGGCAGGTCTGTTGGATCGTCGGCGTCATCATCCTGGGGACATCATCCATCCTGGGGGCGATTAACTATGTGACGACCATCATCAACCTGCGCGCGCCAGGCATGACGTTCTTTAGGCTTCCGCTTTCGATCTGGGCGCTCTTCATCACCGCCATCATCACGCTCATGGCAACGCCGGTTTTGGCCTCGGCGCTCATTCTGCTGCTGCTTGATTCCACCGCCGGGACAAGTTTCTTTTTGCCGGCAGGCTTGATCATCGACGGTGTGCTGCAACCCAACAGCGGCGGTCAAGTTCTCCTGTGGCAGCATCTGTTTTGGTTCTACTCGCATCCGGCGGTCTACATCATGATTCTGCCGGCGATGGGAATCGCATCCGAGATCTTGCCGGTCTTCGCCCGCAAGCCGCTGTTTGGCTATCACTCGATGGTCTATGCGATCATGGCAATCGCGGTTCTTGGGTTTATGGTCTGGGCGCACCATATGTTTACCAGCGGCATGAATCCAACGCTGGGAACGAGCTTCATGCTTTCCACCCTTGTGATCGCTGTGCCCTCAGCGATCAAGACGTTTAACTGGTTGGGCACGCTTTGGCGCGGCTCGATTCGTCTCACAACTGCCATGTGCCATGCCTTAGCCTTCGTTTCGATGTTTGTCATCGGCGGGCTAACCGGGATCTTTGCAGCCTCGACCCCTGTTGATCTGTATCTTCACGACACCTATTTCATCGTCGGGCATTTGCACTACGTGCTCTTCGGCGGCAGCCTCTTTGGAATCTTCGCCGGGATCACTTTCTGGTTTCCCAAGATGTTCGGCCGCCTCCTCAACGAACGGTTGGGTAAGCTTCACATGATCCTCACCTTCATCTTCTTCAACGCCGTGATGTTTCCCATGTTTATCCTCGGTATAGCCGGCATGCCCCGCCGGATCTACGATTACACCCAGTATGCGCATCTGGCGCACGTCGGAGGCCTCAACCGCATGATGAGTGTTTCCGCCTTCATACTCGGGGCGGTGCAGGTGATTTTTATCATCAATTTCTTCTGGAGCCTGTTTCGAGGAAAGCCTGCGGGTGAGAACCCTTGGCAGGCCAACACCCTGGAGTGGGCTACCAGCTCCCCACCGCCGCATGGGAATTTCAAAGCCATCCCTACCGTCTACCATGGCCCCTACGAATACAGCGTTCCTGGACGTAAACAGGATTGGCTACCTCAGCACGTCAAAGGATAATAACGCCGGATCTGACGCGTCTAAACACACGACGTTCTGCGCCAGCCCTAATTCGCAACAGGCAACTTCTTCTCATGGATTCCTACACCCAAGCTGATTTCTCTTCGATTGCATTGATCACGGTTGATGTCCAACGGGACTTTCTGGATGGACAAGCCTTTGCTATTCCTGGGACCTCAGCGATCCTGCCAAACCTCCAACGACTGCTGGCTACGTTTCGTCAGGCGGGACGTCCCATCGTTCACATGGTTCGGCTCTACCAGCGCGATGGAAGCAACGTTGATCTTTGTCGCCGACGTCTGATCGAAGAGGGAAAACGCATCGTGCGCCCTGGCACCTCTGGATGTGAGCTGGCTGGGGATCTCTTGCCGAAGCCTGCGCTGCGGCTTGACGCCAACCGGCTGCTTTCAGGTGGCGTTCAGCTTCTGGGTCCCAATGAGGTTGTGATCTACAAGCCGCGTTGGGGAGCGTTTTTCAACACGCCCCTGGAACAGCGCCTGAGGGAATTGAAGGTTTCTTCGTTGGCCATTACCGGCTGCAATTTTCCTAACTGTCCGCGCGCAACCATCTACGAAGCGAGCGAGCGGGATTTTAGAATAGTGCTTGTCGAAGACGCCGTATCCGGGCTCTATGCGCGCGCGAAGAAAGATCTGCGGAACATCGGCGCGTCTCTCATGCGCGCGAGGGAACTTGAAGGAAAACTCACTCAAGGATAAATGGTTGGGACGAGCAAAGCCTTACACCGCTATGCCGTTGTGACATCGGTGGTGACGTTTCTGCTTCTGATTGCTGGCGGGCTCGTTACATCCACAGACTCCGGTTTAGCTGTCCCGGACTGGCCGCTTTCCTACGGGATGTGGTTTCCGCCGATGGTGGGGGGCATTCTTTACGAACACACCCATCGCATGATCGCATCTTGCGTGGGACTGATGATCTTGATCCTCGCCGTGTGGCTGTGGCGTGTTGAGCCTCGACGCTGGGTGCGGGTTCTAGGCTACAGTGCGCTCGGAAATGTAATCGTACAAGCCCTCCTGGGAGCAATGACAGTGCTTCTGTTGCTTCCACCAGCGGTATCTATTACCCATGCCTGTCTGGGGCCAGCGGTGTTTTGTCTTGTTGTATGCATCGCTCAAGCGACAGCTCCTACAAAAAGCGCCCAGGGCTTGGGGGCTTGTGGATTGCCGATTGTCGATCGTCGATTGTCGATTGAAAAAGCATTTCAATCGACAATCGACGATCGACAATCGAAAATTCCATTCAATGGACTTGGGGGTCTCTCTTTTCTTGGTGTTAGCGTAGCGACGTTGGCTGGAGGGCAATTGTTGCTGGGTGCGATCCTCCGACATACAGGCAATGGACTGATCTGGCATCTGATGGGCGCTGCGTTGCTAATTGCAGGCACCTTGAGACTGACCCTCTGCGGCCTGAGCATCCGGAAGCTTCCCATGCGTCTGCTCCGAGGCCTTTGGCTGCTCGCAGGGTTGTTGGTGGCGCAACTGTCGTTAGGGAGCCTCGCCTTTTGGAAGCGCGAGGCCGTGATCATCGTCACCGCCCATCAAGCGTTGGGCTCGCTTTTTTTGGCGCAAGCCATCCTGTTGTCCTGGGCGCTGCGATCCATGGAAACCTCTCCTGATTCTGCGCATCTTTATCAATCGAGAACTCCACGGGTCACTGGTCACTGGACACTCTTTACTCGGTGGCGCGATTTTGTGGAGCTGACAAAACCACGGTTGACTTTGTTGGTATTGCTCACGACGGTGGCAGGCTTTTGGTGTGGAATAACGCGAGGGAATCAGACTGAAGTCTTAGTCCCTCTGCTTGTGGGTATGGCCTGTGTGGTCGGGGGAGCGAATGCGCTCAATCAATGGGCTGAACGAGACTACGATGCGCTCATGCAGCGCACAAAGAATCGGCCGCTTCCTTCTGGCCGACTACGTCCCGCGCAAGCCTGGGTGTTTGGGATCTGTCTGTCCGGACTTGGAATCCTGATGCTTGGGACAAACGTCCATGGGCTCGCAGCCAGCCTTGCGCTTGCGAGCCTGAGTTTGTATCTGTTCGTCTATACGCCGCTCAAGCGTAAAAGTTGCTGCGCGACTTTGGTGGGCGCTATTCCGGGGGCCCTTCCCCCTGTCATCGGATGGGTAGCCTCTGGCAATACCCTGGGCGTGGAAGCCGGGGTGTTGTTTGCCATGCTCTTTGTCTGGCAACTGCCGCATTTTCTCTCGATCGCTGTATTGTATCGAGAAGATTACGCGCGCGCCGGGTTTCAGATGCTCCCGGTCATCGAACCCGAGGGCTTCATGACAGCCCGCCAGCTCTCACTCTATGGACTGGCTTTGATTCCGATCAGTCTCTTGCCCAGCCCCATCGGGCTGGCCGGTCCGGTCTATAGCATCGGCGCGCTCATCTTAGGCGCGGCCTTTTTGAGTTTAAGCCTTCGGGCATCCTGGAAACGCACGCGGACATCGATGCGGCATGTGTTTCTAGGATCCTTGCTCTATCTACCCATTCTACTTCTGTTTCTCTCGATGGATAAACGCTGATGGCAGCGAGTGCTCCGGGCCGGGTGTCTCGTGCAGCCCCACGGGATGAGCCGGTGAGCCCCGGAAATCACTTCGCGATTTCTGGGGGCGAAGCAAAGCTTGCGGGGGCGCAATGGCGGGGTTGGGTTGGAATCGTTACGCTGGCTTGCGGCGTAAGCCTGCTGGGCCTTGTGGCCTGGACCCATCCGCATTTTCATCCCACCGCACCGATGCTTCCAGACTACGGATACGTTCCCCCCTTTTCTCTCACCGATCAACAGAACCATTCGATAACCCATCGGGATTTGAAGGGCACGGTGTGGATTGCGGCTTTTTTCTTCACCCGCTGTGCCGGACAGTGCCCGCTCATGAGTACGCAAATGGCCCAACTCCAAAAAACGTTAGCGGGGACTAGCCTTGATTTCATCTCGTTCACGCTGGATCCTGTCTATGACACGCCTGAACGATTGCGCGCCTATGCGCGTCATTATGGAGGTCCGTCGCCACGCTGGCGGTGGATCACCGGCGAGGACTCGGTGCTCCATGCCTTGGCCCACGATGGATTTCATCTGAGCGTGGCCCAGGGAGATTCCGAAACCGAACCGATCATCCACAGCACTCGATTGGTCCTGGTGGACGCTCAGGGACGTATCCGTGGATACTACGACGCCCGGGATCCTGAGGCCATGACCCGACTGGCTGCTGACGCCCGAAAACTGCTCAAGGCGCTGTGATGAACACCGCATCCCTTCCGACTCTGAACGCCATCCTCAACGCAACGAGCGCGTGCCTGGTCATCGCTGGACTGATAGGCATCAAAACCCGCAGGATTGGAAGTCATATCCTGTTTATGTCGTTAGCCCTGGTCGCATCGGCTCTGTTTTTGGTGTCCTATCTGATCTACCATCTTCAGGTAGGCTCTGTCCGATTTTTGGGAACCGGATGGACGCGGCCTGTTTATTTCACCATCCTCATCACACACACGATCCTTGCAATCGTAATCGTTCCCCTGATTTTACGCACGGTGTGGTGGGCTTCGCGGCGACAGTTTGCCGCCCATACAGCTTTGGCTCGTAAGACGGTACCGTTGTGGCTCTATGTCTCGATCAGCGGAGTCGTCGTGTATTGGATGCTGTATCGCATGCCATGATGCGAATCGTCGATCGAAAACGCGTCGTCCCTCGTCACTGGAAGCTTGCTGTCTTCATCATGCAGGGCTCTTGGCTAGCCGCCACAGAGCTCTTCGCATGCCCTCTGTGCAAGGAAGCCCTGTTGGAGCCTGGCCAAATTCCACAGAGGCTTGCGACCGCCAAGGCTTACGCCGTAAGCATTGGGCTTTTGCTTACCATGCCCGCGCTGCTTTTGGGTGGACTGACTATCCTGATGGTTCGCGCGCAGCGCCTCAAGGGAAAGGACGAGCCTGACAGAAGTACCGTGCGTGTTGACACAAGCGAACTTGCACGCTAGACTGCCTTCTTAAAATCGCGTTGGGATATTTTCCCATTGACAGGCACACGCGTGTATGTCAATCGGTACATGGAGAAACCCGCTCGATAGAAATCGGGGTGGGGCATCCATCACAGGAGGAAACGGATGACTGGATGGGGTAATCGAATCGTGCGCGGGACAGCAATGGGCGTGCTGGCGTTTGGGCTGATGCACCCACCAGCCTGGGCCGCGCGAACGCGCATTCATGAAGCTGCCGAATCTAACAATTACGGAACCAAGTTTGCAGGAATGATCGGTCGGGGTCTGCTTAACGCTTCCACTTGTTTCGTGGATATTATTGTCAACACGGTTCAGGAAACCAAAAACGGACCGCCCTTCGTGGGAACGCTGACTGGCGTTGCGAAAGGAACAGGCTGCGGCGTGCTTCGGGTGGCGTCCGGCGGCATTGATTTGCTGACGTTCTGGGTTCCTGGATTTAACGGTATCCCTGTATCCGACTCGTACGACAATTGCCTCGCAGTCTCTGAGGCAAGGGCCTATTCACCTAACCAGGCATCCCCAGAGGACACCTCCTGGACAGAAATCTCCCCGCCTTCAGGAGGGTCCACGACAATGAGCCAATCCGCTCAAGGCGCAGCCGACGCGGACTCCAAGCCAAAGTGGAAGAAATAAACACCCCTGCGATATTTCGTCGGAACCCATCGTTTCTCGCGGACTGCGAGTCGTTGAGTTCCTCCCCGATGGCAGGCTTGAGTAATGGCAACGAAGGAACAGCAACGCCATGAGCCAGACGTATCTGACGAAAGTGGGGCTGGAGAAACTCCAAGTGGAACACCGCTCGTTGCAACAGCAGAAACACCGACTGACTGAAGAAGTCAGCAAGGCAGCGGCGATGGGCGATCTGCGGGAAAATGCGGAGTATCATGCCGCGCGGGAACGCCTGCAGCACGTCTGCCAACGTCTGGCCGAGCTGGATGGCAAGTTGACTAACGTCTGCTTAATCGATGGACTGGACGTCAAGGAGGGCGAGGCCCGTGTAGGCGTGCGGGTCACTTTGGAAGATCAGCAGACCCGTGAGCGGTTTGACTACTTGCTCGTCGGTCCTGAAGAAGCCGATCCCCAATCCGGTAAGCTGTCCATCGCTTCCCCCTTGGGCAAGAGCCTGTTAGGTAAAAAACCCGGCGAGGAATTTCTCTTGACCCTGCCCCGGGTCACTGTTCCTTACCGACTCCTCAAGGTGGAACGCCCCTCGTGACACTTCAGGGTTCGACTCGTGAATTCTAATACAAACGCATGACTCGTGAGTCCCTTACCCAACGCAAGTGTCAGCCGTGCGAGAAAACCACGCCTGCGCTTTCTGCCCCGCGGATCCAAGAATTGTTGTCCGCGATCAGCGGATGGGAACTCATCGGAGGCACGTGCCTGCGCAAGCAGATTCGATGCAAAAATTTTATGGACGCCGTCCATTGGATTCAGCTTATCGCCCCGATTGCCGAAGCAGAAGACCATCATCCAGACCTGCATCTGAGCGGCTACCGACGACTCACCATTGAGCTTTCCACCCACGCCATCGGCGGTCTTTCCGAAAACGATTTCATCCTGGCAGCCAAGATCGATCAGCTCTTGTCCGCAGGGCAATC
>JAHFGV010000047.1 GCA_023247255.1 Candidatus Omnitrophota bacterium
ACCAGGATACAGATGTTGCGCTAGAAACTTGAACTCAGGAATCATGAAAAAGCAGAAAATAAATAGGCACCTCAAGTATGGCCAAAGGGCTCCTTTTGCTTTCCATGACTCATGACACATGAAACATGACACAATTCTCAGTGCTTCTCTTGGAGTAGACACATGGGTGAATGGATAAGGAAGATCTCGGTTGAGATTTTCCGCATTCTCATTGCGGTCGTTTTCGTGTTCGGCTCTATACCTACCGCTGGCGCAGAATCCCTAACGTCTTCCGGTTCGGCATCTACCGAAGGTTTGGGTGAAACAGCGCAACGGATCTCCCTCGACTTGAAAGGCGTGGATATTTTGGATGTGTTGAAATTATTCTCGCAGCAGAGCGGATTGAATTTTATCGCCGGCCGCAATGTCACTGGGAAAGTGACGATATTTGTCAAAGACGTAAACGTGTGGGAGGCTTTTGAGCGTATCCTGGAAGCCAATGATCTTGCGTATGAGCGGCACGGGGATATCGTGACCGTGATCACGGCGCGCGATTATGAGCTTCTGTACGGCACGAAGTTTCAGGAACGCAAGCAAAGTATGTTGTTGCCTCTGCGGTATGCCAAGGCCATCCAGGTCGCGACAGTGCTCAATCAGATTAAGTCAACGGTGGGACGGGTGGTTGCGGATGAGGTCTCCAACACACTCGTGGTGACGGATATTCCCCCGCGGTTGGTTGAGATGGAGCAATTGATGCGGGAGTTGGATCGGCCGACCGACACCCATATCTACGAACTCAACTACGCCCCTGCCGATCAGATCCAGACCAAGATTCAAGAGGTGCTTTCTCCCTTGGGGACGATGAGCTTCGATGCGCGCACCAATAAGGTGATTGTGTCCGACCTTGAAGAGACGCTGGGGGCCGTCGATAGACTGGTGGAGGCGTTTGATTCTCAAGAGGGGCAAGTGCTCATCGAAGCTAAAATTCTCAAGGTGGAGCTTACGGACGAGATGGATTTGGGGATCGATTGGCAGAGGGTGTTCGGTGGTATCGACACCAAAAACCAAGGTAATTTCCGTGTGCTGAGTGATATCGTCGATGGCACGGCTACCGGCGTGGCCCTTAAATTGGCGTCGGGTAACGGCGACTCGAAACTAGTCATCGAAGCCTTGCAGAAGCTCACCAACGCCGAAACCCTCTCCAACCCGCGCATCATGGCCTCCAACAATCAGGAAGCGAAAATCCTGGTGGGTACGAAAGAAGCGTTTGTCACAGTGACGACCACTGTTCCCGACAGTGGATCAGTGGTCAGCTCTCCGAAAATTGAGTTTGTAGACGTCGGTACCAAGCTCTTCGTTACTCCCCAGATCAAGCCGGACGGGAATATTCAACTCAAGATCCGCCCCGAGGTCAGCACTGCCAAGGTCGAGACGTTCAAGGAAAACCGGATTCCCATCCTGACGACTACAGAGGCGGAAACGAATATATTGGTCAAGAGTGGAACGACGTTGATCATCGGTGGCCTCATCGATACCAAGACTGAGAAGACGCAGAGTCGCGTGCCGGTTCTAGGGAGCATTCCTATTATCGGCATGGTGTTCCGTGGGACCACCGACACCAAGAGAAAAACGGAGTTGGTGGTATTCTTAACCCCACAGATCATTTTGCCGGATGGGACTTCCTGGTTGTCATCGAAAAAGGGTTCTCCTTCACAGACGGACGCCGAAAAATCAGGAGCTGTTCGGGAACTGGCGCCTGAAAATTTTCCCCCACCCACCGATGAAGATCAGCCAGAGGCTGCTGATGAAACAGACAACGCATGGTTCCAGAAACCCGTTCAGGAGCCCCCCTAGTACGAGGACCCCCTTTGCTCAAAGCTCATCATACGGGGCATGGGGCAGGAGACGCGGGGCGCGGGGAAAAGATAAAAGACGCTACAGTTCTCCCTTGCCCCCTGGCGCAGGCTTCTTGCCCCATATTAACGCCTAGAGTCGAAATGAGTTTTTCAGCATCCTGCTGAGTGCTACTCACCGGACATTGACCTCTCACCGAACATCTGCGTAGGATAGAAAGTCATTGCAGACTATTTCCCTCGATGTTAAGCTAGCCACCAGTCTTTATTTTACTCAGTGGGCTTTTGCAAAAATAGCCAACGCGTTGACCGAATGTTGTGTCATGTCCCTAAGATCCAGTACTCACGTCTGTGTCATGTTTTATGTGTCATGTGTCATGAAAAAGCAGAAAATAAACAGGCATCTCAGGCATGGCCAAAGCGCTCCTTTTGCTTTCCATGACTCATGACACATAAAACATGACACAGACGTGAGCGCTGCCACTAATCTCGATGCATTTTGCAAAACCTCAGTTACTCAAAAGAACTCAGGGTTCGAGGTGAGTTTTAACTGCGGACTTCACGCATCGAGTGGAGCCCTGTGGTTGTATGGTGTGAAAGGGCATCAGTAAGAGTAAGGAGGGATCTTTATGACGACGCAATCGTTGAAGGGAAGATGGGCTTTAATCCTGGGTGCTTCGAGTGGTTTTGGAGCGGCGACGGCGCTTGAGTTGGCCAGACATGGTGTGCACATCGTCGGCGTGCATCTTGACCGTAAGGCTACGCTTGTAAATGTGCAACAGTTAATCGAAGCGATTCAGCATCAGGGGGCCGAGGCTCTTTTTTTCAACGTCAACGCCGCCGATCCGCTGAAACGCCAGGAAGTCCTAGATCGAGTTCAGCCCAAGCTTGCAGGCTCGGCACTCACTGTCTTTCTCCATTCGTTAGCCTTTGGGACCCTGAAACCCTACCTGGCCAGCGATTCCAAGGAACAGCTTACCAAAGATCAGATGGAGATGACCTTGGATGTTATGGCCAACAGTTTGGTGTACTGGGTTCAGGATCTTGTGGCGCGCAAGATGATCGGCAAGGATTCCCGTGTTTTCGCAATGACCAGCTCGGGGGGCTCGCGCGTCTGGCCGAACTACGGGGCAGTCTCTGCGGCCAAGGCGGCGCTTGAGTCGCATGTCCGACAACTGGCGATGGAGCTGGCTTGCTATGGCGCAACCGCCAACTGCATTCGTGCAGGAGTGACCGATACCCCGGCTTTGCGCAAGATTCCCGGTTGCGAGCAAATGATCGAATTTGCGAAATTACGCAATCCCCATCATCGGCTCACGACCACAGAGGATGTGGCATCAACGGTCGCCTTGTTGGCTAACTCCGGTGCCGGCTGGGTAACGGGCAACGTCATTGGCGCAGACGGGGGAGAGGACATCGTCGGCTGAAAAGAGGGTGCATGGCAAATAGCACATAGCATTTGCTATCGAGCTATGTGCTATCGAACGATGTGCTCATTTCTCTATTCTCATGCGGGTTAAACGTCTTGAGATTTTTGGATTCAAATCCTTCGCTGAGAAGACTACGATTCACTTCGAGTCCGGCGTGACGGCTATCGTCGGCCCGAACGGCAGTGGTAAGAGTAACATCGTAGACGGCATCCGTTGGGTTCTCGGCGAGCACAATCCCAGGGATGTCCGCGCCTCGAGATTGGAGGACGTTATTTTCAACGGGACAGACTGCAAGGCACCCTTGTCTATGGCCGAGGTGAACCTGACGATTGACAATCAACGGGGTCTTCTGCCGATCGCCTTTACAGAGGTGACCATCACCCGTCGCGTTTATCGTTCGGGAGAGAGCGAATGCAGCATCAATCAGAGCCCCTGCCGATTGAAGGATATTCAGGAGCTTTTCTTGGACACAGGTCTGGGGGGTGGAAGCTATGCGATCATCGAACAGGGCCACATCGACAGGGTGCTTTCCTCAAAGCCCCAGGAGCGTCGGGTGGTGTTCGAGGAAGCCAGTGGGGTGGCTAAGTATCTGGCCAAGCGCCAGGAGACGATACGACGTTTGGAGGAGGTGGAAGAACACCTCGTTCGCATCGGGGATATCGTCACAGAACTGCGTCGACAAGTAGCCGCTCTGGAGCGACAGGCAAACAAGGCCCACCAGTACCGATTGCGATGGGAGGAGCTGAAATCCCTAGAACTGCAGGTGGCGGCTGATGAGTTGCGTCAGGCAGCGGTACGACAGGAGCAACGAGCACAGCATCTTGAAGCCCTGCGCGTCCAGCAACAAGATTTTGAAAACGAAAAACAGCAGCACGTCGCATCCCTGGAGACTTGTCATGCAGCGGTTTCTTCCAAGCAGGAGTCCCTGCAAGCGAAGCGGACTGCGTTGATCGAAGTCTCAAGCCAGATGGAACAGCACCAGAACCATCTGACTCTCAAGACGCGGTGGATCGAAGAGCTCACCCGACAGGTGGGACACCTAGAAGGAGAAGATGCCCAGCTACACAGTCGGCTGTCCCAGATTGACGAGCAACTGAGGCGTCTGTCCCACGAAGACTCCGAGGCCGAGCAACAATGGCAAGGGCTTCAGGAACAATTGGCTCAGACGGACCAGCAGATTAAGGAATGGGACAAGCACCTGCAGGATACGGTTGCGGCTATGGAGACGGCCAAGGTCCAGGTGTTTGAGGCGGCCACAGAAGCGTCCCATCAACGAAATCAATTAGCTGAGCATCACCTTCGGTTGCAAGGCTTAGAAGCTCAGCTCGGGCGGTTGGAGAATCAGTCCGGACAACAGGTGGCTCATCAGGCGCAGCTCCACGCCCATCTTGAGGAACTGACGTGCGAGCGGGACGTCCTTCAGGCTCAACAGGATGAAGTGAGGCGGCGGATCAGCAGTTTGCAACAGTTGTTGGATGGGGCACAGTCGAGACGTCAGGAACGGATGGGGCAATTGCGTCAAGTTCGGGAACGTTTAGCCAGTGAGAGCGCTCAAGTGAGCCTTCTGGAAGATCTCCAGAAACGCTACGAGGGTTTTCCTGAAAGCGTGAAGGCCTTGATGACCCATTCGATTGAGGGCTTGGTCGGTCCTCTGGTTGATTTGATCCAATCGGTCAGCGGATATGAAGAAATGGTGGAGACAGCTCTAGGGCCTTTAGCGGATGCCCTCGTGGTGAGGGATCGCGCTGCGCTTCTTCGCTGTCGCACGCTCTTGAGTCAACAGCAGCTTGCCGGTGCCCGGTTTTTGGTGCTTTCCGATTGTCCCGACGACCAACCGTTAGTCTCGCATCCTCAACTGGGAGAATCGACCAACGCCTTGGCGGGCAGCGTGAGCCAATTCGTTCAGACCGATCCGGCCTATCAACCACTGGTCGATTGGTTGCTCAACGATTCCTGGGTGATCGATGACCTGCATCGACTCATTCAGGATACGGCCCTGCCTGAGGTTAGAATCGTCAGCTCCAAGGGAGAGCGATGGGATCGTCGTTCATGGAGATTGGTGGGATCATCCGCTTCTTCACGCGTGGGGGAGGGCCAGGCCTCTTCCCAATCTTTTGCTGGGGCGGGGCGGTTGCTTCAACGCCAGCGCCTAGCCCAGACCCAGAAGACGCTTCAGTCACTCCAACAGGAATGCAGTCAACTGGAAACCTACGCCCAACAGGCTGAGTCGGATTGGCAATCCCTTTTGAGCCAGCAGGAATCCGCCAAAGGGGAATTGGCCCATCTGGCACCCAACCTGCACCGATTGGATATCCGCATAAAAGATCTGATCAAGGAAACACAGCAACAGCAACAGCATCAACAAACCTGCGCTGACGAATTGAAGACCGCTGCGGCTCAGCTTGAGCAAGCGCGCGCTTGCGTTGAAAACGCCCAGCAGGCCGCTTCTTTGGCTCAACAGCGTCAGCAAAATGCCGAGCAGGCCTTGGCGCAAGCGCAAATCAGCCGTGAGAAAAGCCTGGACCGTCACCAACAGTTGATCCTAGCGCGTACCCAATTGGCTGCGCGGTTTCAATCCGTGACTGAGCGCAAGGAAGCGCTCAAAGTCCGTCGCCAGGAGTTAGACTCGGAGCAACAGCGCAGCAGCGAGCAACGGCAAGCCAAGGTCCAGCAGCGTCAGGAAGCGCTCACGCGCTGCGGCGAATTGACCGAACAACTCAAGGGCCACCGGGAGCTTCTGGAACAGTTGCAGACCCGGCGTCTTGAAATCAGCGCAGAAGCCGAAGAGGCACTCTTGGCTTTGCGCGAAGAAGAAGCCAAACGGGACGCGGTGCTTCCCCAATTGCTTGATATCGAGCAGAAGCTCTCCGCGCTGATGCAACAAACTCAGGCTGAGCAGCAACAAGCGTCCGAATACAGCCTGCGGCGTCAAAGCCTCATCCAGCGGTTCCAGGAACTCTATCAGGTGGAGGAGGCCACGCTTGAAGACGAGAGACAGAAACAACAGACACCCTTGACGCAGGAGCAGAGAAATGAGTTCGGGGAGCGGATCCGTAGTCTTCGTGGCAAATTGGAAGGTTTCGGCCCCGTCAGCTTCGGATCGGTCGAGGAATATGACCAGTTGACCCAGCGCTTGAGATTTTTGCAGACCCAACAAGAAGATTTGCTCCAAGCCCGCGACGATTTAAAAACCTCCATTGCTCAGATCAACCGGACCGCACGCGCGCAGTTTCGTGAGACCTTCGCAAAGATTACCCAGGAATTCCGGCACTACTACAGCCGCCTCTTCAATGGAGGGGAAGCCAATCTGATTCTGACCGATGACGAAGATGTGTTGGAATCAGGCATTGAGATCGTCGCGCGCCCTCCTGGCAAGCGCCTACAGAACATCAGCCTTCTTTCAGGTGGGGAGCGGGCGCTGACCGCCATCGCACTTTTATTCGCCCTGTTTAAGGTACGGCCTTCTCCTTTCTGCATCCTCGATGAGATCGACGCGCCTTTGGATGAGGCCAATGTCGATCGCTTCACGCATGTCTTGGAAGAATTTCTGGCTTTGTCCCAGTTTATCCTCATCACGCACAATAAGAAAACGATTACCAAAGCCGATTCCCTTTATGGGGTCACCATGCAAGAGCCTGGAATCTCCAAGATCCTTTCCGCAAAGCTCACCCAAGCTGTCCAGCCTGCTTCAAACTCAAGCCCTGACATCTAGCAGCGGCAAGTAGTGAAACAGCGAACAAGTCTTGAATTCTTGTCAGCAGACTCTCAAGTCGCTATACTGAGTAACCCTTTGAAAGCAGTGAGGTTTTAGAATGGTGGTTTCAAGTTTCTAACGCAACAAGATGATCACGAAGAGCCTCACAGGGGAAGTGCCAGTTCAGCACCTTGCGAGGCCGTCCATTCAAGAGGGCTTGCACATGCTTGATCTCACGACGCGACACGCGCGAGAAGTCCGTGCCCTTCGGGAAGAACTGCCGGATCAGCCCGTTGGTATTCTCGTTGGTCCCCCGTTCCCACGGACTGTGAGGATGGGCAAAGAACACACGGATGGCCGTCTGCTCGGTAAAGAGGCGATGCTCGGTCATCTCCCTGCCCCGATCGTACGTCAGCGACAGGGTTATCTGGGCGGGCAGCGCGCGCATCTGGCGGGCGAAGGCTCGACGGACACTCGCGGCATCTTTCGCCCGCAGCGGCACCAACAGCGTGAAGCGCGTGGTCCGCTCGACGAGGGTTCCCAGCGCCGAGGCGTGTCGACGCCCCATGATCAGGTCGCCCTCCCAGTGGCCCGGCACCGTGCGGTCGGCCACCTCCGCGGGGCGTTGCTCAATGCTGATCATGTCCGGGATGAGTCCTCGTCGGTCATGGACGGCCCGGCGGGTCCTGCGGTGCTTGCGTCGGTGTCGCAGGTACCGGAGCAACTCGCGCTTGAGCGCCCCCCGTGGCAGCACGTAGAGGTACGTGTAGATCGTCTCATGAGAGACCCGCATCGTGGTATCGTCAGGATACTCCGTGACCAACCACTTGGCAATCTGCTCCGGAGACCAGCGCTGACGCAGCTTGTCCTGCACGGCTGCGCTGAGTGGCCCCGGCTCCACCAACTTCCGTGGACGCCGTGGGCGGCGGCTGACGTGAGTCGCCTGGACATGGGCAACGGCCGCCCGATAGCGTCGTCGGCGGGTGTGCAGCCGTCGCTTGCCGGTTCGGCGCAGCTGCCGCGAGATCGCGCTGGGACTGCGCCTGAGCTGGCGGGCAATCCTGTGCAGCGACCGACTCGCCGCCAACGCCCGGCTGATCTCCTCGCGCTCGGAGAGGGTAAGTCTCGTGTACCTGTGCATCTCGCGCAACTCCTTTCTCCTGGGTCAGACCAGGATACAGGTGTTGCGCTAGAAACTTGAACTCAGGAATTCTAAACACACCCAGAGCTATGAGTCTGTCACAGTTTCATTCCATCCCAGAGATCATCGAAGAGATCCGCCATGGCCATATGGTGATCGTGGTGGATGATGATGACCGAGAGAACGAAGGAGACTTAGTTCTGGCGGCCAGCTTTGCCACCGCCGAGCACATCAACTTTATGGCCAAGTACGGACGTGGCATCATCTGTGTGCCAATGGAAGGTCCAGCCTTGGACCGCCTGGGTCTTCATCCTATGGTGCAGGTGTCCGAGGATTCGATGAAGACCGCTTGGACTATTTCTGTAGACGCAAGGCACGGGATCACAACGGGGATTTCGGCCCATGACCGGGCCCACACGATTCAAATCCTTCTCAATTCTCAGACGACGCCCGATCAACTGACGCGGCCGGGCCATGTGTTTCCGCTTCGTTCGAAGGAAGGAGGAGTCCTGCGACGGGCCGGACACACCGAGGCGGCGGTGGATTTGATCCGCTTAGCCGGTCTGATTCCTGCTGGGGTGATCTGTGAGATCATGCGGGACGATGGCACCATGGCCCGGACGGAAGATCTCTTTGCATTCGCCCAGAAGCATCAGCTTAAGATTTGCGCGATTGCCAGCCTCATTGAGTACCGCCGGCGATTCGAGAAACTGGTGAGCCGTCTGGTGACGACGACGCTACCCACGCAAGTGGGGGAATTTCAGCTGATGTTGTATAGCAGCAGCGTCGATGACCGTCATTATCTGGCCCTCGTAAAGGGACGGGTCAATGACGGCAAGCCGGTTCTGGTACGCGTCCATTCCCAATGCCTCACCGGCGATGTGTTCGCCAGCCTTCGCTGTGATTGCGGACCCCAGTTGCAGCGGGCGATGGAGAGGATTGCCGAGGAAGGCCGGGGCGTCATTCTCTATATCAATCAGGAGGGGCGGGGAATCGGCCTGGAAAACAAACTCAAGGCCTATGCGCTTCAGGATCAGGGATTGGACACGGTTGAAGCCAACCGGGTTCTGGGTTTTGCCCCTGACTTGCGAGACTACGGCCTCGGCGCGCAGATTTTGGTGGATTTAGGGCTGCAGGAACTCAGGCTTTTGACCAATAATCCCAGGAAGATCGTGGGTCTGGAAGGATACGGGCTTCGTGTGGTGGAACGTGTGGCCATTGAGATGCCCCCCGGTCCTGAAAACCTGAAGTACCTCGAGACCAAACGGGATAAGCTGGGTCATTTTCTTCATACCCATGTGTCCTGACATTCATGATTCCGTCGACTCAAAAGCAGATTTCTCCATCCATTCCCCGCCATTTTGGACGTGGAAAGCGGATGGCTCTCATCGTTTCCCAATTTCACCGATCCCTGAGTCAGCAACTCGTGGATGGCGCTGTGTCCATCTTGTCCGGATACAGGGTGCGTTCCCAAGACGTACACCGGCTGTGGGTTCCCGGGGTTTTTGAGCTACCGATTGCAGCCGCCCATCTGTGTCTTTCCCAACCGCGACCGCATGCCATCATCGCCCTCGGAGTTTTGATTCGCGGCCAAACCATCCAGTATGCCGTCATCGCTCAGGCCGTCGCTCAAGGATTGGTCCAAGTATCTGTGATGAATCGCATCCCGGTCACGTTCGGTGTGATCGTAGCCCCGACGCTGGCTCAGGCGAAGGCCAGAGCTGGTGGACGAATGGGTAACCGCGGAACCGAGGCGGCTCTAGCAGCCATCGAACTTTTGTGGTTGTTGCGTAGGTAGCTGCCCATGCGCAAACGAACGCAAGCCCGCGAATGCGCGCTTAAGATTCTCTATGAACAGGACATACGGCACGGCTTTGCTGATGAGCAGGATTCACAGTCCAGGCAAGCGTTTTGGAGGGCCCATTACGTTGCTGAAGACATCCGTTTCTTCGCCAACCAGTTGGTGGAAGGTACCCTGTCCCATTTGCCCCAGATCGATCCATTGATCAGTCAGTATGCCCAGCACTGGGATATCAAACGAATGGCGGTGGTGGATCGGAACATCCTACGCATGGGGGTGTTCGAGTTATTGCATATGGATGAGGTCCCCCCAAAAGTGGCTATCAATGAAGCGATCGAGTTGGCCAAGCGATTCGGTGACGCTGAGTCCGCTTTGTTTATCAATGGAATTCTCGATGCGATTCACAAGGCGCACGCCTTGAAACAACCGCTTACCGATGGTATCAATGAGTCTTGAAGTGTCATGACAGGTAAAACAGCGGATTTGCACACCCACACAAACTTTTCCGACGGGACGGATACGCCCGCACGCGTTGTGGAACTGGCGTATGAAGCGGGCCTCTGTGCCCTGGCGATTACCGATCACGACAATACGGACGCCCGGGCGAGCGTTCAGGAATTGGCTCAACGCAAGGGTATTGAGCTGATTCCCGGAATCGAACTGTCGGCCAGTTTGAATGGAATCGAGGTTCATATTCTGGGCTACTTTTTCGACGGAACCAACCCGATTCTCCGAGCGCATCTTTCGCAACAACGAACACGTCGCATCCAACGGGTCAGAGAGATGGTTGCGCGTCTGAAAAAGCTTGGCATGGCGATTGAACCGGATGAGGTTTTTCAACTGGCTCAAGCCGGTACGGTCGGCCGGCCCCATGTCGCGCGTGTCTTGGTTCAGCACGGCTACGTCTGTAGCGTTTCCGAAGCATTCTCCCGTTACCTGGCAGATGGCCAGCCTGCTTATGTGGAAGGCTCTCCCCTTGCGCCATCGGGTATCATTCGTCTGGTTCTCGAAGCTGGAGGGATTCCGGTCTTAGCCCATCCGATTTTTCTCAAACAGGATGCGCTGATTGAGCAATTCGTCCGCGAAGGCTTGGTAGGCTTGGAGGTTTATCATTCCAGCCACACGCAGGAAATGATCCGCCGCTACGAAGCGATGGCCGATGCCCTGAACCTTCTCAAAACCGGAGGCAGCGACTACCACGGTTCTTCCAAGGAGGGACTGCCCATCGGTGCCTCAGGCGTTTCCTACAGTGTGGTTGAGGCGTTGAAGCAGTGGCAGGCGAGCCACTCGATCAGTGGTCAGTAACTATTGGTAAGATGCCTAAAACCTCGCCTTCGCTGAAAGTATGAGTATGGGGCAAGGGGAACGGGGCAGGAGACGGGGGAGTCAGAACTAGGCTTTTGCAAAAATAGCCAACGCGTTGACCGAGTGTTGTGTCCTATTCCAAGAGAAGTAATGAGGACTGTGTCATGTTTCATGAGTCATGTGTCATGAAAAAGCAGAAAATAAACAGGCGTCTCAAGCACGGCCAAAGTACACCTTTTGCTTCCCATGACTCATGACACATAAAACATGAAACAGTCTTCCATAACCCATGACTCATGAAACAGACGTGAGTAATGGATGGTGGTTTCAAGTTTCTAGCGCAATAAGATGATCACGAAGCGCCTCACGAGGGAACCGCCAATTCAGCACCTTGCGAGGCCGGCCATTCAAGAGGGTCTGCACATGCTTGATCTCACGACGCGACAC
>JAHFGV010000048.1 GCA_023247255.1 Candidatus Omnitrophota bacterium
CCGCCGCGAACGCATCCCTGGAAGGATCGCTCCTGTGACGCGATGCGCCGACGCCAGGCTCGCAACGGGGATACTCCGATGAGTCCCTCAGTGATGAGCGTCGATCCTGGGGCAAGCCAGAGGCCAAAAACTCGACCACGAATCTCGCTTGCGGCATCCAACGGTTGTTTTACACAACTTCACAACTTTTCCACCCTTCCCCCAGACCTCCATCCAACAACGACGACTACACACCCATGACATTTCTATTGAACGGAAACTATGACATTTCTATTAACTTGCAACACTCACTACGCTTTCACTTGCTCAGGTTGAGGGTTCTGGCGTACAATACCTTCCCATGTTCAAGCACTTGATGCATTCCGGATCCTTCCGACGACGGACAAGCTGGCTGCTAGCGCTCGTTTTGATTCCCCCGTTTATCTTTTTCTTCCACACCCTAACCCATTCCCCCACAGGTTCCGGAGGTACTGCGGGAAGTGTTTTCGGACGCCCCATCAGATGGGACACGTTTCAGCAACACAAACGGTGGGTTCAACGCCTCTGGGAACAACAGTTTGGCGGACAGCTGCCGGAAGGCATCGACTCCCTCATCACCCAGGACACGTGGGACCGTCTGGCCATCCTTGAGGAAGCCAAACGCAAGCAGTTGCAGATCGATGATCAAGCCCTAGCTTCCTTCATTCAGAACATCCCCACGTTTCAGCAAGAGGGCCGATTCTCCCTGCCACGATACCGTCTATTCCTCAGCTCCATGGGAACCAGCCCTCAACAGTTTGAAGACTTTCTGAGACAGGACATTCTCATCCAGAAACTCCTGGATCAGGTTAAGGCCCAGGTCACCTTCCTCGACGAAGAAATCCGGCAGGCCTATCAACAGGCCAACGAAAAGCTCAAGGCTCGGTTGATACGGATTGATCCTGAGAATTTTTCCGAGCAGGTGGCTGGCGTTGTCACCGAGCAGGACCTCACCACTCATTACAACGCCCACCCCGAGCTCATCCGAGTTCCCCAGCAGTTGACCTTTGACGTCTTGCGACTCACCCGGGCACAGATCGTCGAGAAACTTTCCCTGACTGAGGAAGACCTGCGTCGGTATTACGACGATCACTCAGAGGAATTCATCCCTAAAACTGAGCAGCAAGAGCAAAAGACTCCGCCTGCCTTTGAACAGGTGCGCGAACTGGCGCACGAGCGGCTGGTCAACCAGAAAACCAAACAACGGCTGAGGGAACTGTCTTTAGACCTTCAAGACGCTTTGAATGCGAAGTGGACTTTGGAGGAAATGGCCGCGATTTACAACCTGTCTCTGGAAACCATCGGCCCGATCGCTGGGGAAAGCTCTGGGATCGAACAGGGATTGGAACCTGAAGTGATGGAATCGGCCGCTTTCCTTGAGCCTGGCCGACTCAGCGACTTGATTGAAACGGAAAACGGCGTGTATCTGACTCGCCTGAGCCATCGGCAGCCGCCTCGCGTGCCGCCCTTTAATGAAGTGAGCGAAACGATCCGCAATGACCTGGTGAAGCAACGCGCTCGCCAGCAGGCGCAGAGCTGGGCCACTCAACTGCGGGAGCAATTAGTCAGCAAACGCGCCCAGGGACTTACCTTTGAGGAAGCCTGTTTAGTGCTGGGCGTAACAGCCACTCAGCCCGATCCGTTTACCCGAAAAGACACGATCGAGGATCTGGGCTACGTCCCTGACGTCAACACCGCCGCGTTCGCCACCGCAGTCGGTGCGATCACCGATGTGTTGGAAACAAACGACGGCTTTGTTTTCCTGTTCATTGAAGAGCGCCAGCCGCCGGATGAGGCGGGCCTCACCGAAGAGCTCAAGACTCAACTTCGCCAACAGGTACTCAGCCAAAAACAGCAAACGCATCTTACCGACTGGCTGAAGAACCTCAGAACCCGCGCCCAAATCAAGAACCTCATCGACAACACCGTCAACGATCCATTGCAAAGCTAACTTTCAGTGTGTCATGTCCCAAGAGAAGTAATGAGGATTGTGTCATGTTTCATGAGTCATGTGTCATGGAAAGCAAAAGGAGCCCTTTGGCCATACTTGAGATGCCTGCTTATTTTCTGCTTTTTTCATGACACATGACTCATGAAACATGACACAACACTAGACCCTCATCCCCAACGAAGAGTTTCGGTCTTTGGCCATTCAATCCTTCCGGGACCCAAGGCCACCGATTAGAAAACGGCACCGGCTACCGACGATCTCGCGTTATTTGACGCGGTGGGCGAGGACGTCTTTGAGCTCGGTCATGAATTGCTCAACGTCTTTGAATTCGCGGTAGACCGAGGCAAACCGTACGTAAGCGACCGCATCCACGGCGTGGAGTTTCTTCATTAAACGCTCACCCACTTCCCGCGAGGCCACCTCCCGCTCAAAGGACTGGGAAAGTTCCCGTTCCAGTTCATCGACGAGCCGTTCCAAAGCTTCCATGCTGACGGGGCGTTTCTCGCAAGCTTTCAGAAGACCGGCCAGAACCTTGTGCCTGTCGAAGGGCTCGCGCCGGCCGTCTTTTTTGACAACCATCAAGGATTGGTTCTCAACCTGTTCGTAAGTGGTGAATCGCTTACCGCAGCCCAGGCATTCGCGCCGACGACGGATAGAGCGGTCATCGGAACTGGCGCGAGAATCCACTACCTTATCTTCCTTATGAGCGCAGAAAGGACACTTCATCGAGCATATATGCAGACGCAAATAGCAGATAGAAGGAAAGTGCGTTCGTTCCTCTTTGATCTATCTGCTATCTGCTATGTGCTGCTTTCTAAGTTCAGGATACAGAGGAAAGCGTCCGGCCAGAACGTGGACTTTGTCAGAGACCGTCTGAAGGGCCGAAGGATCGTTTCGGCCGCTCAGGGCCTCATCGATGAGCTGGGCGACTTCCTCCATCTGGGGCTCCTTCATGCCTCGCGTGGTGAGCGCGGGTGTGCCTAAGCGAATGCCGCTGGCTTTTCCAGGAGGTAGGGGATCGAAGGGAATCGCGTTTTTGTTGACGGTGATCTTGGAACGATCCAAAGTTTCCTGTGCGTCCTTGCCGGTGAGTCCTTTGGCAGTCAGATCCACAAGTAGCAAATGGTTGTCCGTACCGCCACTGACCAGTCGGTAGCCGCGCAAAGCCAGGGCGTTGGCGAGGGCCTTGGCGTTGGCCACGACCTGACGCTGGTACTCTTTGAACGCAGGAGAAAGAGCCTCTTTGAAACAAACGGCCTTGGCCGCAATGGTGTGCATGAAAGGCCCGCCTTGGTTTCCGGGAAAAAGCGCGCTGTCGATTGCCTTGGCGAATGAACCGCGGCAGAGAATGAATCCGCCGCGCGGGCCGCGAAGGGTTTTGTGCGTCGTCGAGGTGACGAATTCTGCATGAGGAACAGGATTAGGATACAACCCAGCAGCAACCAACCCTGCGAAATGGGCCATATCCACTAAAAGAACCGCTTCCACCGAATCGGTGATTTTGCGCAAGCGAGCGAAGTCAAGCTCCCGCGAATAGGCCGAGTAGCCGGCTAGGATCATCTTCGGTCGATGCTCGCGGGCCAACGCTTCCACCTCGTCATAATCAATCCGCTCGGTCTTCTGGTTGACGCCATACGGAACGATTTTGAAGAAACGGCCGGAGAAGTTCTTGGGATGGCCGTGGGAAAGGTGTCCCCCGTGCGCCAGGCTCATGGCCAAAATCGTATCCCCGGGCTGGAGCACGGCATAAAACACCACGATGTTGGCTTGGGTCCCGGAGTGGGGTTGGACATTGACATGCTCGGCGCCGAAGAGGGTTTTGGCCCGCTCAATGGCTAGCCGCTCGGCGACGTCGACCCATTCACACCCGCCATACCAACGCGCGCCCGGGTAGCCCTCGGCGTATTTGTTCGTCATCACCGAGCCCTGAGCCTCCATCACGGCAAGGCTTGTGAAATTCTCCGAAGCGATGAGTTCCAGATGCTCCTGTTGGCGCAGGATCTCACGCCGAATAGCCTCCAGGATTTCCGGATCGGTCGCTTGCAGGTTCTGGAACATCACGTCAGCAACTCCCTATGGAGCCCCACGGAATGAGGCTGTAATGAGTGGCTGTCCCCGATTTATGAAAGGGTTTTCCTCTTAAGGATAGCCTCTTCAATCGCGGCGATTTGATCCACCCGCCGCTGGTGGCGGCCCCCGGATTCAAAAGCAGCGTTCAACCACGTCTCGACGATACGCCGAGCCTGAGATTCGCTGAGTTTCTCAGCGCCGAGCACCAGGATATTGGCATCGTTGTGGGTTCGGCTGCGCTCGGCGTCATAAAGATCGTTGCAGACAGCCGCCCGGATACCCGGAAGTTTGTTGGCGACGATCGCAATCCCGACGCCTGATTTGCACAGTAGAATCCCCCGCTCGAATGATCCCTGAGCGATGGCTCCTGCCACTTTATAGCCGATGAGCGGATAGTCACAAGGCTTTGGATCGTGCGTGCCTAAATCAGCGATGACCAGCCCTTTTGCCTGAAGCCAGGCAATCAACCGAGCCTTGAGTTGAAAACCCCCGTGGTCCGATCCGATCGCCACTCGTTTGACCGTCGACGACGATCCCTGGGCCTTTGAACGATTCTTGGAACGCTGGCTACGCAAGGATTTTCCAAAAAGCCGCACCGCGCTCCGGGGACGCTTCGGAGTCATCTGCCCGAATTGACCAACAGCTTCACGATCCGTTCAACGGCCCGGGCGATCTCCGAAAAACAGATCTCATAAATCTCAAGAGGCTTGCCAATCGGATCCGGAATGCTCGGATCAGAAGGAAGCTCCTCCAGGGGAAGGCCATAGGTTTTTAGAAGATGCACCTTGTCGACCGCGGAGGGCTCCCGATGGATAATCGCCTCAAGCTGAAAGAGCTCCATGGCAAATAAAAAGTCGGCTTGGCGAATCATCTCCGGCGTTAATAGCCGCGCGCGGTGATTGGAGCAATCCACGCCAATGTTCTGAAGCACGCGCTGGGTTTCCCGCGAAGCCGGCATTCCTGAGACGGCATATACACCGGCCGATTCCACAAGAACATTATCCATCTCTGCTTGTTCCACCAGACGCTGCATGAGGCCTTGGGCCATAACAGAGCGGCAGCTGTTGCCGGTGCAGACAAACAGGATGCGTTTCGGACTCATCCGGTTGCTTGGCGTTCAATCCTGAAGAAACATTAAGGATCGGATGGTTTGAGAATCAATGGCTCCTTGTCGGAGAATCTCGACATCCTCCTCAACCACTCTTACCACCGTAGACTCCCGCCCAACAGCAGTGGGTCCACTATCCACGATGCCATCCACACTCCCATTGAGGTTGGCAAGCACCTGATCAACGTTCGTGGGTGGAGGATTTCCTGAACGGTTGGCGCTCGGTGCGGCCACCGGAACGTCACAAGCCTTAAGAAAAGCCTGGGCGACAGGATGATCCGGCACTCGAAACCCGATCGTGCGTCCCTCACCGATGGATAGAACGATGGTCAATGGCCCGGGCCAGAACCGGTCCATCAGGCGCTTGGCTAATGGAGAAATATCAGGCAAAAAGCTTCTGACTTTCTCGGCGCAGGCCAGATGCCAGGAGTAAGGTTTATCCGCCGGGCGTCCTTTGACTCGATTGAGCCTCTCAATCGCCTGCGGGTTGGTGGCATCCGCCCCCAGACCATAGACGGTTTCCGTCGGAAAAACCACAAGGCCACCGGAACGTAGAATATGGGCGGCCTGCTGGATTGTGGCAGCATCTAAAATCTCGGCGGTCACGGAAAAGATGCGTGGGGCCATCGTATGACATTCCCTTCAGAAACCCCTCAAAGGGCTCAAGGAGTATCGTCGATTGTTAGGGTTCGTTAAGAAATAACTGCATCCATTTGACCGGGGGATTTTGACCCATGGCTGCGTTGCTCATCGCTTACATCCTCGTCGCGGATGCTCGCTCTTCGCGCCTTGCCCTGAGTCAAAATCCCCACGGCCAAATAGCGCAGTCATTCCTTAACGAACCTTTAATCTCCGATTGGCATTGCATCGCTCTCTCAATCGACTGTCGAAAATTCGTAGTCGACAATTCTATAACCTTAGAGTGCCGCGTTGGTCAAGGCCTATTTTTCTTGAATGATCGAGCGGGATAGGGTGCGATCTGCGTCCGAGGTTTTCTCTTGAAGCGCCTGCTTGTGGCCAAGCAGAGCCCGTGCCAGGACTTTGTCACTGAGCGCTAAACACTCGACCGCCAACAGAGCGGCATTGACCGCTCCATTGATCGCCACGGTCGCCACAGGAACACCGGAGGGCATCTGTACCGTGGAAAGCAGGCTGTCGAGTCCCTTGAGGCTTTTGCTCTCGATGGGAATCCCGATCACAGGCAAAATCGTGTGGGCAGCCACGACACCCGCCAGATGCGCGGCTCCACCTGCTGCGGCAATGATCACTTTAAATCCCCGCTGCGCGGCTGACTTGGCGTAGGCGCTGACAAGCTCGGGAGCCCGGTGGGCGGAGCGCACGTGAACTTCGTAAGAAACCCCAAAACGTTCGAGCGTCTGGGCCGCCTCTTTCAAAATCGGCCAGTCCGAGTCGGATCCCATTAAAATGCCGACCACTGGCCTGCGATCCTTGTCTGAATGAAAACCATATCCAGCCGCGGTGACTGGGTGATTGAGTGCCTGAGTGTCTCTGTGCCTGTGTGCGCGTGCGATTCGCGTGGAATGCCTGGGCATATTTTCTTCACGATTGACTGACTGGTTTCTTGAGGGCCCTGAAGCCTATGTCCTTACGATAGATCATGCCATCGAAACCAATGGGGCCGATCGCTTCATAGACGCGTTTCAGCGCCGTCTCCAAATCCTCTCCCAGCCCGACGATATTGAGGACGCGCCCCCCCCAACTGACGTACCGCTTTTGCTCTTTCTTCGTTCCCGCATGAAACACAAGCAGACCGGATTGGTGTGCCCCTGACTCCAGACCGCGAATCTCTTTTCCAATCTGAAAATCTCCGGGATAGCCTGCGGAGGCCAGAACAACGCATGCACAATTGCCTGCACGCCATCGACAGGTCGTGGTCCCGCTCAGCCGGCCTTCCACGGCCTCATCCAAGATGGGAACCAAATCACTCTCAAGCAGGGGTAGGATGCCCTGGATCTCAGGATCCCCAAAGCGGACGTTGTACTCCAACACCCTCGGCCCATCGCTGGTCAGTATCAAACCGACGTAAAGGACGCCTTTAAACGGCAGACCCTCAGCGGCGAGCCCGCGCAGAGTCGGCATGACGACTTGTTCCAAAATCTGCGTCGCCAACGTCGCATCGACCACCGGTGTCGGGGCATAGGCTCCCATGCCTCCGGTGTTGGGGCCTTTGTCACCGTCGTGTAGACGTTTGTGGTCTTGAGCCAAAAGCAGGGGCAAGGCCGTCAGCCCGTCGGTCATCACCATGAAAGAAACCTCCTCACCGATGAGCCGTTCTTCAATCACCACCCGTTCCCCGGCCTGTTTGAATATGCGGTCCTCCATCAACAAATCAATCGCACCGAGGGCTTCGCTGAGCGTATGGGCGACAATGGTTCCCTTGCCTCCACATAAACCATCGGCTTTCACGACGATCGGTGAGCCCACCTGACGGACATAGGCCCGCGCCGCCTGGGGATCGTCGAAGACCGCAAATTGCGCCGTCGGAATGTGGTACTTCTTCATCAGATGCTTGGCAAAGATCTTGCTCGATTCCAAGCGAGCGGCCGCTTTGGTGGGGCCAAAGATCCTCAGCCCGCGTTTCTCAAAAATATCGACAATGCCCTTGGCCAAAGCGCCTTCCGGGCCCACGATGGTAAGATCGACGTCCTTCTGCTCGGCAAATTCCGCAAGGGTTTCTATGTCCTCGGCCCCGATGTCGACCAACTCGGCTAGATCCGCAATGCCGCCGTTACCCGGTGCGCAAAATAACTGGCGCACCTCGGGCGATTGACTCAGTTTCCATACCAGCGCGTGCTCGCGCCCACCCCCGCCAACAACCAGTACACGCATTCCGTTAAACCTCCTCGTTTCAGATGTTCCACCTACTCAGTCGTTATTGAGGGTTGCAAAAGGAATGGATCGCTTGCTCGACAAGGAATTCGATCCATCACTTGTAACTGAGGTTTTGCAAAATGTATCGCGGTTAGTGGCAGCGCTCACGTCTGTGTCATGAGTCATGGAAAGCAAAAGGCGTACTTTGGCCGTGCTTGAGATGCCTGGTTATTTTCTGCTTTTTTCATGACACATGACTCATGAAACATGACACAATCCTCATTACTTCTCTTTGGAAATGACACAACACTCGGTCAACGCGTTGGCTATTTTTGCAAAAGCCCAGTTGTAATCTGTTTTCCCACGCCCCACGTCTGGCGCCCCTTGCCCCTGTCTTTAACTCTCCTCTCCCCCTGTCTCATGCCCCTTGCCCATACTAACGCCTCAGTCAGCGGCCAGTGATCACTGGCCGCTGACTGAGGACTGCCTCGACTCTACCACGCCAATCGACCATGCGTCCAGGCCCGAGCGATTCATCAGTTGAATCAGACGATTCGAATCCGAAGCGCGACACACCAAGGCCATGCCGATGCCCATGTTAAACGTTCGCATCATCTCGTCCATCATGATACCACCGGCCTGCTGAATCGTCTGAAAAATCCTTGGAACAGGCCAGCTTCCCGGAAACAGGCGTACGCGAAGTCCTGAGCGCTTAGCCACCAACATCGGCAGCCTCCGAGAAAGCCCCCCTCCGGTGATGTGCGCCAGGGCAGCAACCGGCATCCGCGCCAGGGCCTGAAGAACCGGTTTGACGTAGATGCGTGTCGGAATCAACAACTGCCGTCTCAGTTTCAATGGGAGGAGCCGTTTCTCGTCAAAGATCTGGCGCACCAAGGAAAATCCATTGGCATGTAAACCGGATGAGGCCACACCCACCACCCCATCCCCTGAGCGCACCTTGGATCCGTCAATGATTCGGGAACGCTCGACGACCGCCACGCAGAATCCGGCTAGGTCGTATTCTCCCTTTTGATAGACCCCGGGCATCTCCGCTGTCTCTCCACCGATCAGGGCACATCCGCTCTGGCGGCACCCCTCAACGATTCCTCGCAACAACGCACTCATCAGCGATGGCTGCAAACTTCCGACTGCCAGATAATCCAGAAAAAAAAGCGGCTGAGCCCCGAGGCATAACACGTCGTTGGTGTTCATCGCGACGACGTCAAGGCCAATTCCCTCATGACTGCCGAACCCTTGCGCGATCTTAAGCTTAGTACCCACCCCATCGGTTGAGGCAACCAGAACCGGATCGCGCAGTCTGAGGGTCTTTAGCCCAAACAAACCCGCAAACCTTCCAGGATCCGGCAGAACCCCTGCACGCCGTGTCGTGCGGATCAAAGGCCGCATCCGACTGAGCCAGGCATCGGCCCCTTCGACATCCACCCCCGCTTTCCTATACGTCATCAACGTCTGTGTCATGGTTTTAAGATCCAGTACTCACGACTGTTTCATGTTTCATTGTTCATGTGTCCTGAAAAAGCAGAAAATAAACAGGCATCTCAAACATAGCCAAAGGGGCTCTTTTGCTTTCCATGACTCATGACACATGAAACATGACACAATCCTCATTACTTCTCTTGGAACATGACACAATACAAGTCACTGGCCACTGACTTATCGGCATCCCTGTCCGGCATGTTTCTCAAGAGCAAACTTGTCTCCTTCCTCACCGAAAGGAATGGGATAGCGGCCACTCCAGCAGGCCGTGCAGTAGTCATCCGGTTTCCCCACCGCCTTGAGCATTCCCTCCAAGGACAGATATCCCAAGCTATCCACCCCGATAAACTTGCGGATATCCTCCAGGGACAGCGTGTTCGCTACGAGTTCCTTACGTGTCGGAAAATCGATCCCATAGAAACACGAGAACTTGGTCGGGGGGCAGCTCACCCGCAGGTGGATCGCCTGGGCACCCACTTCCCGCAGGCTTTTGACACGCGCCCGCGTTGTGGTGCCGCGCACGATCGAGTCATCGACGATCACCACGCGTTTGCCCTTGATGAGTTCCTTGACCGGATTGAACTTCACCCGCACCTTCAGGTCGCGGATCTCCTGGGCGGGCTGGATGAACGTCCTACCGACATAGTGATTCCGAATCACTCCCATGGCAAAGGGAATCCCGGATTCCTGGCTATAGCCCAACGCAGCGAAGTTGCCCGAATCTGGAATCGGCATGACCCAATCCGCCTCGATGGGATACTCGCGAGCCAGCTGCCGACCCAGACGCACCCGCACGGCCTGGACACTTTCACCGAATATGGTGGAATCGGGCCGGGCGAAGTACACATGCTCAAAGAAACAATGGGAACGCGCGATACCCATGTCCTTAAACGGAAACAGCGAGCGGATCCCTGAGGATCCGATGAACACCGCTTCTCCCGGCTCGACGTCGCGCACCCATCGGGCCCCGATCAGATCCAGCGCGCAGGTCTCCGAAGCCAAAACATAAGCCCTGTTGAGACGACCGATGCACAAGGGCCTGAACCCCTGTGGATCGCGACAGCCAATCATTTCCTGATCGGTCAAGAAGACCAACGTGAAAGCCCCTTTAAGCAA
Organism: Candidatus Omnitrophota bacterium; assembly: GCA_023247255.1. Lineage (GTDB taxonomy): Bacteria > Omnitrophota > Gorgyraeia > Aquiviventales > Aquiviventaceae > JAHFGV01. The sequence continues at coordinate 10,593 of JAHFGV010000048.1, forward strand.
GCGCAGACACTCGCTTAAATCTTCTTCCAATTTCTTGTTCGTGGCGTGTGCCAGAAGATGAAGAATGATTTCGCTATCCACGGTCGTCTGAAAGATTGAACCCCGACCCTCAAGCTGACGCCTCAACTCGTAAGCGTTGACAAGATTCCCGTTGTGGGCAACGGCAATGGAACCCTTGGCGTAGGTGACGACGAGGGGTTGCGAATTCTTGATGCTGCTTGAGCCGGTCGTCGAATAACGGGTATGGCCCAGCGCAGATCTTCCGGGAAGGTCTCGGAGCGTGCGTTCATTGAAGACTTCAGAGACCAACCCCATCGCCTTGTGGATATGCATCGATTTACCATCATAGCTAACGATGCCCGCTGCCTCTTCCCCGCGATGCTGAAGGGAATAGAGTCCCAGATAGGTCAACCGGGCCGAGTCCCTATGCCCGTAGACCCCAAAAAGCCCACAGGAATGCTTAACCGAATCGTCCATATCGAATGTCAGCAATCAGTACACAGACCTCAGACTTCAGACTGAGGTTTTGCAAAATGCATCGACCTTAGTGGCCAAGTGGCCCAGGGCCAGGAAGAGAGTAAATCATGATCCTAAGCTCCAGTACTCACGTCTGTGTCATGTTTCATGAGTCATGTGTCCTGAGTTCAAGTTTCTAGCGCAACACCTGTATCCTGGTCTGACCCAGGAGAAAGGAGTTGCGCGAGATGCACAGGTACACGAGACTCACCCTCTCCGAGCGCGAGGAGATCAGCCGGGCGTTGGCGGCGAGTCGGTCGCTGCGCAGGATTGCCCGCCAGCTCAGGCGCAGTCCCAGCGCGATCTCGCGGCAGCTGCGCCGCACCGGCAAGCGACGGCTGCACACCCGCCGACGACGCTA
>JAHFGV010000063.1 GCA_023247255.1 Candidatus Omnitrophota bacterium
GTGGCCGGGATCAATAATGAGAGCGCCTGTGGAACCGGAAAAAGCAGCAAGACCCTGCGAACGCATCCGGTTTGTTATTGCCCATCCACATCCTGAGGTGAGAACAAGCAGGATTACTAACGGAAGGAAAACGCTTTTGGCCACGCTTACCGTCCTTGATGGGTTGCTGGGATGAACGCTTTTAAACCGGGAATGTCCTAAACGAATGACCCCACAAGATGGCCAATCACACACCCACTTGGAATTTTCGATTGTCGATTTTGGATTGTCGATTGAAAACCGCTGTTCAATCGAAAATCGACAATGGCGGTTTCAAGTTTCTAACGCAACAAGATGATCACGAAGAGCCTCACAGGGGAAGTGCCAGTTCAGCACCTTGCGAGGCCGTCCATTCAAGAGGGCTTGCACATGCTTGATCTCACGACGCGACACGCGCGAGAAGTCCGTGCCCTTCGGGAAGAACTGCCGGATCAAGCCGTTGGTATTCTCGTTGGTCCCCCGCTCCCAAGGACTGTGGGAATTCCGGTGACACAATACTATTTCACAGCTAAAGGACGTCCCCTCGGACGTCCACACCGCAAGCGACGGCTTCTGGCGTGCTCCAGTCGCTCCAAGAACGTCACATCCCCCAGCGGACGGCCTACACTCCCATACCTACTCAGCGTCTGGCCCAACTGGTCATCTGTGGCGTCATCGGGTAGGGAATATCTGGAACGGCCAGACGAGCCATGGCAGCATTCTATGCCCAGTGAGCCCGTCTCAATCAGGAAATTGTATCGTGTCACCGGAATTCAACCAAATTCCTAGAAATTTTGCGTAAGTAAAAATCGGTCTCATTCTGTCCCGTCAAGAACTATATCAAGAGGTCCCGTATAATCACCGGTTTCGCAACGGCATACGTGCTTCATCCCCTTGTTTCTCACTCACTCTGAACTTCTGACCAGCTTGCGGGTTCCCCGCTTCGTTGGAATCAGCGTATAGCCATAGGAGGAAAGAAAGCGGGTGAGCCGGTTGCGCTCTGTTGCGGGCGCAGGCTTGGTCTGTTGGTAATGCTTCTCCCTGATGGCATGGAGCTCGCTCATCATGGAATCGTTTGTAAATTCTCTTTTCATTGGCTGACCGCTGGAATGGTCATGGAAGCGGGTCGATCTTGTCCAAGGGCTTGAGTGCTTTGGCTCGCTCCCAGTCCGCTTGCAAGGCGTCCTGATGCAGAGTCGCCCATTCGATGACAAGCCCCATGGCCCGAGGCGGCAGATTCCCTGCGATGACGGTGAGGGTGCTGATGGCAATCAGCGCTTCGTGGCCTCCATAGAGGGAATGAAAATGAGGCGGATGGTGGTCATCGAAAAACATCTTGATGACGATGCCATAGAACCGGCTGATTTCAGGCATGCGCCTGTGGGAGAGCGGGAAAGAGTTGTTCAGGCGATTTGCCGGTGAGGCGAAGGTACAGCGCATCGGGGCAGAGATCGAGGGTCTCTCCCCAGCGCAACTCTCCACTGTCGCCGAGACGCACCTGCTCAAAGGCGCGCGGGTCCTGCCACGCTGCAAACACTCCCTTACCAACGAGGTAGGAAAGGTCTACGTTTCCTTCAACGCCATCGTCGTACTTGATCCATACGGTGTAGTGTGGCAACGGTTTCACCGCAACGAGCCGGACCATCGACAGTTCCTCCTCTCATACTCCCATGAGAATTATACGTGATGCCGTGAACGCGGGCAAAGGGTGGAGAAGTACTGATTTCGGTTCTGCCTCAGCTTTCCTTAGCATCACCTTAGCTGGGACACCCGACCGCGTGTTGCTCGTGTTGTAACTGGTGGAGGCGGCAGGAGTTGGCGCCTTCCGCTCGCTTCGCTCCCTTCAGGTCGGCCACCCGGCCCTCCCAAGGAAAGTCGTTGCTCCCGTCGGTCGCACCGACATCCATCAAAGCAGTCGGGCCTCCCTGCAACTCCCGCTATGCGGAAAAAAATGGAGGCGGCGGGAGTTGCACCCGCGTCTTCGAGCCGAGAGTGTGAGCCCTCTACATGCGTAGCCCCGCATTGAAACTCTCGCCTTGACCTGTCTGCGGAGCGGACCTGTCAAGGCTAGCCGCTGATTTCTCCTCGCTGGGGTTCTCAGCAGCTCAAAACCCAGCCAGCCTGCTGATCACGCCCACCAAGCCCGCAGGCTGACTCAGTGGACGGCGCTACCTATTTAATTAGGCAGCGACTGTTTCGACACTGTCGATCTGCGCGATGAGCGCGTCGACGGTGTCAGGCACAACGCTTGCTATGTTGGCACGTATTGAGTGTCAGGTGTTTTCCCCCGCTGTTTTGCGTGGTGATGCAAAACCGCAGGGTGCCTTGCGGCACGAGGCCGCCTGACAACCTCGGCATGCCCCTCACTTCTCACTGGTTCGAATCGAATCTCGTCGCCCCCCTTGTGAGTGATCAGTGACTCGTGGTCAGTGATCAGTATGGTTTAGTTTCAATCCGCTCTTCGTCTCACGACGATGAGAAACGTATCGCTTCAACGCAATCGCTAATAACCACGGGGCTTCTTCTTTCACTAGTACAAACGAATTATCTAACGCGACAATACCAGAGGATAATTCGTTTGTATCATACGATAAGACATCCTGTTGCGCACAATACAAACGCACTCAATGTCTCAACAATAAGTGCGTTTGTATTAGCAGGCTGCTGAAAAATGCCAGCCGGTTCAGGGTTAGGGGTTCTGGGCTGTGGGCCAGGACCCGTTTCACCGACGAGCGGTTGTGTATTTGCCCCGAACCCTCAACCCAGAACCACGAAGGGTTTTTCAGCATCCTGTTAGTCACTACTCTTCTGATACTTGCGCAAGGCACGTTGAATCTGCCGAGACGCTTCCCGCTGACGAATACGATCCCGT
>JAHFGV010000019.1 GCA_023247255.1 Candidatus Omnitrophota bacterium
TCTTTGCCCATCCTCACAGTCCGTGGGAACGGGGGACCAACGAGAATACCAACGGGCTGATCCGGCAGTTCTTCCCGAAGGGCACGGACTTCTCGCGCGTGTCGCGTCGTGAGATCAAGCGTGTGCAAGCCCTCTTGAATGGACGGCCTCGCAAGGTGCTGAACTGGCACTTCCCCTGTGAGGCTCTTCGTGATCATCTTGTTGCGTTAGAAACTTGAAACCACCTGTCATGAAAAAGCAGAAAATAAACAGGCATCTCAAGCATGGCCAAAGGGGCTCTTTTGCTTTCCATGACTCATGACACATAACACATGAAACAGTCTCTCACGACACATGACACATGACACAATCCTCATTGCTTCTCTTGGAATAGGACACAACACTCGGTCGACGCGTTGGCTATTTTTGCAAAAGCCCAGTCATAACAGATGAGAGAGAAAGCAGGTTGCTGAAAAACCCCTCTTGGCTCAGGGTTCTGGGTTCGGGGCTCAATGGAAAGATGCTGAGGGTTCAGGGTTGAGGGTTGCGGGCAATTGCCCAGAGCCGCAAGCCCAGAGCGTAGTTCAAATGAGCCCGCAGCCCAGAACCCTGAGCCCTGAGCCCTGAGCAAACAGGAGTTTTTCCTCAGCCTGTTAGGTATCACCGGATCCCTTCGTGCCCCATTGCTCTTGTCCGAGCGCTACCTTAAGTCCACCGCGCCAGGCATCGTTGAGCGCTTCCACGCGGACATCGATCCACGGCTCAATCAGAAGGCGCGAGCCACCGACGCGTCCAAGAACTGTTGCTGGAACTTCGTGCTTCTTTGCAAGATGCCCTAAAACCTCGACGCTCTCAGGCACACAACTGACGATGATTCGACCCGCAGACTCCCCGAATAGCAGCGCATCTAACCTCAGCGACACGTGACACGTGACACGTGACACGTCGATCGTAGCACCAATGAGATGCTGCGCATCGATGATGCAAGACTCGGCGAGAGCGACGGCAAGGCCGCCCTCGGAACAATCATGGGCTGACTTAAGCCACCCCTGAGCAGATGCTTCAACCATCAAACGCTGGAGGGCGCGTTCTGCGTGCAAATCCACCCGAGGGGGTCTTCCTACTTTCCTCTGATGGATCGCTGATAAGTACTCGCCACCCCCAAGCTCCTCTTTTGTTTCACCGAAGAGGATGATACAATCGTCTTCAGCTTTGAAGTTCGCCGTGATTGGCTCTGGGCTCTGGGCTCTGGGCTCTGGGCAACTGCCCTCAACCCGCAATCCCGAACCCTGAACGCCTTCAATGATGCCAATCATTCCAATAACCGGGGTTGGATCAATCGCGCCATCCGGGCTCTCGTTGTAGAAACTCACATTGCCCCCAGTAACGGGCGTTCCAAAGGCCCGGCAGGCATCGGAAATCCCCCGCACACATTCCTTGAATTGCCACATAATCTCAGGGTCCTGGGGACTTCCAAAGTTGAGGCAGTTGGTTACAGCCAGCGGTGTGGCTCCTACGCAAACCAAATTGCGCGCGGCTTCGGCAACAGCAAGCTTGCTTCCTTCGTAGGGATCGAGGTAGCAGTAGCGGCCATTGCCGTCGATCGTTGCGGCAAGGAAACGGTTCGTACCTTTCAGACGCAGAACGGCCGCATCCGCTCGTCCCGGAAGAACCACCGTGTTGGCCTGGACCATATGATCGTATTGTTCAAAAACGGCCGCTTTGTTCGCAATCGTGGGTGAGGCTAAAAGTTTCAAAAGGACTGCCGCGTAATCTCGAGGCTGGGGTATGTCCTTAAGAGATAAGCGCTGCACTTTGGAAAGATACCGAGGGCGCTTTGTGGGACGTTGAAAAATAGGGGCTTGATCCGTCAGTGCAGAGACTGGAATGTCAGCGACCCTGTCGCCGCCCTCTTTAACGCGTAGGCGCGCATTGTCGGTGACATGACCAATCTCAACGGCATTGAGTCCCCAACGTGAAAAGTGTTGCGTGATGCGCTCTACGGAGCCGCGTTTGACCACTAACAACATCCGCTCCTGCGACTCGGAAAGCATCACCTCATAAGGCGTCATCCCTTCTTCCCGTCGAGGAACCTTGTCGACGTCGATCGCGATGCCGGTTCCTGCGCGCGATGGCATCTCGCAGGTGGAACAAGTCAGACCCGCTGCCCCCATGTCTTGGATGCCAACCACATCGCCCGTCGCAAGGGCTTCGAGGGTCGCTTCAATCAAACATTTTTCCGCAAAGGGATCCCCAATCTGAACGGCAGGACGATCAGCATCAGAGCCATCCGTGATCTCGCGCGAGGCGAAGCTGGCCCCGCCCAAACCATCCCGTCCGGTTGAGGAGCCGACATAGACCACGGGATTTCCTGGCCCTTTGGCTACGGCACGCGCGATTTTTCCTTTGGGTAAGATTCCGATACACATCACATTCACGAGAGGATTCCCGCGATAGCTTTCATCGAACAAAATCTCGCCACCCACCGTCGGCACCCCAATGCAATTTCCGTAATCCGCAATCCCACGCACGATTCCTTCAAACAGAAATCGGGTACGTGCATCATTTTGAAGTGGACCAAAGCGCAGCGAGTCAAGAAGCGCAATCGGGCGGGCACCCATGGTGAAGATGTCTCGGACGATGCCTCCCACCCCTGTGGCAGCGCCTGCATGGGGCTCGACCGCGGAGGGATGGTTGTGCGATTCGACCTTGAAGGCAACAGCCAGACCGTCGCCGATGTCGATGAGGCCAGCGTTTTCTTTTCCCGCGGGAACCAAGATCCGTTTTCCCTTCGTCGGGAACAGCTTGAGGGTGGGCTTGGAGCTGCAGTAAGAACAGTGCTCAGAGTACATGACACCGAAGATACCTACTTCTGTCAGTGTCGGCTGCCTACCCAAGATACGAACGATGCGCTCATAGAGTTCATCCGTCAGGTTGTGCGACCGAGCCACGCGTTTGAGCAGGGCAACGTCAGCAGGAGAATTCGGAATTCGGAATTTGGAATTCAGAATGGATCGTCTAACCCCGAACCCCGAACCCCGAACCCCGAACTTAATGTTCCGAATTTTGCCTCGATCTCGCTTCTTAACACTCACGTTAGACATGGCTAAACGCCTCAATCATCGACTCAAACACGAGCCGACCGTCGGTCGAACCGAGGATAGCCTCGGATGCGCGCTCTGGATGCGGCATCATCCCAAGGACGTTGCCGGCTTTGTTCATGATGCCAGCGATGCAATCCATGGAGCCATTCAGATTCGCAGCATCGAACAGGTTTCCATCCGCGTCACAATACCGAAACAAAACCTGTCCACGGTTTGTCTGCAACGCCTTTGCATCGATGCTGTAGCGACCTTCATTATGCGCGATGGGAAGACGAATCACCTGGCCTTCTTGAAAGCGATTCGTAAACGGGCTGTCTGTCCGCTCGACGCGCAACGTAACGAACCTACAGATGAATCGAAGAGCCGTGTTGCGCAGCATCGCGCCGGGCAACAGGCCGCTCTCAAGAAGGATCTGGAAGCCATTGCAAATCCCGATCACCAGCCCGCCATCCTGCGCAAACGCCCGGACGGCCCGCATGATCGGAGAAAAACGCGCGATGGCTCCGGTGCGCAGGTAATCGCCGTAGCTAAAACCCCCAGGCAACACGACCGCATCGCAGCCTTGCAAAGTGGTTTGTTCATGCCAAAGCGTAATGACCGGCCGATGCAGAACATCCTTCAGGACATAAACGCAGTCCTGATCGCAGTTCGATCCAGGAAACACCACCACGCCAAATTTCATCGATTATTCTCACGCTGCTTGCTACAACCGGCAGAACTCGATATGGTAGGTCTCGACCACGGGATTGGCCAAGAGCTTCTGGCACATGCGCTCCACGTCTTGCTTGGCCGAACGTTCGGAACGACGATCCATCTCGATCTCGATGTATTTTCCCATCCGCACAGCGTGGAGGTTCTGAAATCCGAGGGATTCCAAGGCGCCTTTGATCGTCTTGCCTTGCGCGTCGAGGAGCCCTCGCTTGAGAGTAATATAGACTTTGGCCTTCATCATCACCAGAACCGCTTTGTCATGGAATCGACCTGTTCCGCTGTCCTACGGATTTTTGGCATTCCCCTTGTGCTCGACCGACTGGAAGATCGGCATGTTGGCCTCGGTAGCGACATAGATGACGTTTGAGTTATCGGCCAGGTTTCGGATCCAGAGGTAGTTGAGGTACTGCGGCGTAAGCGTCTCGCTGATGATCGCTTGCGAGTCGCGCACCCCCTTGGCCTCGATGCGCTTACGCTCCGCCTCCATTTCCTCGCGCTGATTGACGAATTTCATCCGCTCGGAGTCCTGCTCGGCTTTGAGCTTCTGCTCGATGGCATCGCTCACCGTACGCGGCAGGGCTACCTTGCGCAACAAAATGTTTTCAACAACGATGCCACGCGCCTGCACCAACATCTGGAGGTGCTCTTGGATGAGCTTGCCAAGCGCCTCCCGCTCGGAGGTGTAGAGGGCCTTCGCTTCGCTGCCCCCGGTGACTCCACGCGCAGCGGCACGAAATTGCGGGACAAAGAGCACGTCCGCATACTGCAGGCCAACGGTCTTGTAGACTTCAACGGCCTTATCCGCCGAGAGGTGAAAGAGGGCGGAAATTTCAAGATCCACCGTCAGCCCCTCCTTGGATGGCACACTCATCACCTCTTTATCCTCCAGCGTCCGGATGGACATCGATACGACACGCGCAAGCGGATTGACGAAGTTAATGCCGCTTTTAAGCACCGCTTCCGATACCGTGCCGAAAAAATCCACGACCCCCACATGGCCGGCCGGCACCACACGGAGTGAACCGATGACCACCCCCACGATGAGCCCGACGATGGCAAAAACGAAAATGGGACGAGCGTACTGACGTTCCAACCCAAACACAAGCGCCAAACCTGCAATCAATCCTACGGCACCCAACAACACAATCCACATGTCTCAAGCCTCCCCCTGTAATGGTCACATCCAGAATCCCACATCGTCAGCCTTGAGCAGATGGGTGCACAGCCTGCTAGGATCGACGTCTGCTGTTGAGAATCCAACGGATGAACTCCGCGATAAACACAGTCGCCAGACCGGCAAAAACAGCGCTAAACAGCGGCCGGCGCGCCAACTCCACCAAGACGCCGATAACGATCCCGAACAGCATCGAACTCACCAGTGTCCGACGCACCTTTTGTTGCCGGCCGATGAGGTATAACACGCCTGCCAGAACACCAACGATCAAACCGATGAGGATCGCTGCCATTTCATTGACCGACTACCGACTGGCTGCCGTGGCTTGTTTCGCATCCCCCAAAACCCGACGGAGCACTTCTTGATAGGCCTCTTCGACGCTGCCTAGATCGCGTCGGAATCGATCCTTATCGAGCTTGCGGCGAGTGCCTTGTTCCCAAAGCCTCATGGTGTCCGGTGAGATTTCATCCCCCAAGAGGATGCTTCTCTGAAAGCGCCCAAATTCAAGTTTGAAGTCCACCAGATCAATCTGACGTTGGAGAAAGAAAGCCTTCAAAGCCTCGTTGACCTTCACAGAAGCAGCGCGGATGATGCTTAGCTCTTCTGCGCTCGCCCAGCCCATCGCCAGAACATGGTCATCGTTGATGAGGGGATCGCCCAGAGCGTCGCTCTTGTAGTGCCATTCAAAAACCGCTCGCTCAAGCACAATCCCCTCTTCCAAGCCGAGCAGCTTGGCCATCCCGCCAGCGACGATATTGCGGATAGTCACCTCCAAAGGAACGATCTCAAGGCGTTTCACCAGCATCGATCGATCGTCGAGCTGCTTGACGAAATGCGTAGGCACCCCACGGCTTTCCAGATACACAAACAACGCACTGGAAATCCGATTGTTGCAGACGCCCTTGTCCATGATGGTCCCGCGCTTTTGCGCGTTGAAGGCCGTCGCATCATCTTTGAAATACTGAATCACAAGCGACGGATCATCGGTGGCGTAGAGAATCTTCGCTTTGCCTTCGTAGAGTTTCGCTCCTTGAATCATGGCGTCTCTCCGGATGCGGTAGCGGAGTCGTCGGTCGGAATCGGCTCGGGAACATCCGTTTCTGAACCGGGCTCCGTCGGGTGCTTGAAAGATAACTCGGACTGTCCCTGAGATTTGGAATCCTGCTGAATCCAAGCAGGAAGCGGCACATCCGCAGGGACTTTAAGCGTCAGGGTATAGTCCCATGTCCGGTCATCGCGAACGGCAAGAGGCAGCAGTTCCATGACCAAATCGAAAGGGATCCAGAAATGGACCGGCGCACGCAACAGCTGATGATCGTCCAGTTGTTCGTAGCCTTCCTTGCGAATCATCACGTGGTAACCCCCGTACCATTGAAAATCATAGGTCACAGGGCTTTGGCCTTTGAGCTTGTTGTTAACGTAGACAAAAGCCCCCGGCGGCTGTGTCCGGATCGTCAGTGAGCGGTAGACACAGCCGGTGCTTAGCAAAGAGCTCAGCAGATAGCACATAGCAGATAGCAGATAGCAGATACGGGACAACAGACAAGGGAATTGCGAAATTAAAACTCGCCCCATGCCCCTCATGATAATCCAACCCGCTTGAAGATTCGATCGACATGAACCAGATGCCTGCGGGGATCCAAGCATCGATGGATCCTTTCTGCAGTGAGGTGTCGACGAATCTGAGGATCATCCAGCAAAAACTTCTCAAAGGAATCGTTCCCTTGCCAAGCCTTGAGGGCACAACGCTGGACGAGCGCGTAGGCTTGGGTGCGCGACAGCCCCGCGCACATCAGCCCCAAGAGCACTTGACCGGAGTAAACCACCCCTCGGGTGCTTTCCAGGTTGGCGCGCATGCGCTGGGCGTCGACAACGAGTCCCGCGATCACCTGCGTCATGGTCTGGAGCATGTAATCCAAAACGATCGTGGCATCAGGCAGAATCACCCGTTCCACGGATGAATGGCTGATGTCCCGCTCGTGCCAAAGCGCCACATTCTCCATGGCCGCAAGGGCGTATCCGCGCAACAGGCGGCTTAAACCCGTGACACGTTCACAGACAATCGGATTCTGTTTGTGGGGCATGGCCGAGGAACCTTTCTGGTGAGCCCCAAACGGCTCCGCCGCTTCTCGAACCTCAGTGCGCTGGAGATGGCGGATCTCCGTCGCTAGCCGCTCCAGGCTGCAGCCCATCAAAGCCAAAGTCGTCGCGTAAGAGGCGTGCCGATCGCGCGAGACGATCTGGGTGGAAATGGCAGCGGGACGCAGTCCCAGCTTCCGGCACACCCGATCTTCAATCCGAGGATCGATGTTGGCAAAACTTCCCACCGCGCCTGAGATTTTCCCGACGCCGATCTGTTCCTTCGCAGCCTCGAGATGTTCGTAGAGCCTGCCAAACTCGTCATAAAAGGTGGCCAGCTTCAGGCCAAACGTCGTGGGTTCCGCGTGGACGCCGTGCGTCCGTCCAATCATCAGGGTCTTCTTGTGACGACGGGCCTGCTGGGCGATGGCCTCTAGCAGAGCCTCCAGATCATTCAAAAGCAGCGTCGTGGCCTGACGTAACAAGACAGCCAGTGCGGTATCCAACACGTCGCTGGAAGTCAAACCTAAATGAACGTAACGACCGTTCGGCCCGACCTGCGATTCCAGATGTTCGATGAAGGCGATCACATCATGGTGGGTTCGGGCTTCGCGATGCTGAATCTGTGCTAAGTTCAGACGCACCTTGCGGCGAATGGCTTGCACCGCCCGATGAGGCACCAGCCCGAGGCTGGCCTGGGCATCCAGAACCAGCAGCTCGACATCGAGCATCACTTGCAGGCGATTCGTATCGCTCCAGAGTGCGTCCATCTGAGGAAGGCTGTAGCGTGAAATCATCCTAAGCACCTATAGGAATCGTGAATTTTGGATTGCGGAATGCGGATTGAAAGATCGGGTAATCCATAATCGAAAATTCTCTCAACCCTGAGTCGAAATGGGTTTTTCAGCGTCCTATCAGTAATCCAGGTGGGTGATGGGTCAGTCAAAGACGTGTGGCGCACTCAAGGTGCCTTTGTTGGGAAAGGTGATTGTAGCAAAGGATCCGGTTCATGTCAAAGGTGGACAGAAGCGTTCCAACTGTTATAATACTCCCGCTTACATTCGTGATTCTTTTCACAATCACTCTCCCCTAACAGGCTGCGGAAAAAGCACCGCAGCGCTCAAGGCTCGAGGAAAGAACAGGCTTCTCGACGATGACCCAATCGTTCCCTGGAGCCTCCAGCCTTGAGCCTAGAGCCATATGAAAGCCCATGGGTGAGCTTCTGTTGTTTTATCTCATCGCAGCCTTGATGGTAGCGGCGGCGTTATCGGTCGTAGGTAGTCGGCTGCCGATTTACAGTGTGCTGTCCCTTCTGGTTGTCATGGGGTGCCAGGCGGTGTTTTTCGTGATGTTGCATGCCTATTTTGTCGCCGCCATCCAGCTGCTTTTGTATGCCGGAGCGGTGCTGGTTTTGTTTCTATTCGTCATCATGTTGTTGCAGCTTTCCCCGGAAGCCGTTGCCTACCCAAGACTGTTGAGTCGTCCGGCGATCGGAATAACGGCTGCGTTCGGTTTGTTTTTGATCTTGCGTACTGTCTTTTTTCGTTCGTTAGCGCAAGAGCCACCCCTGGCGGATTTGTCCCGACCGCATAGCACCGTGGAAGCCATCGCCCATGCGCTGATGACGAAATACCTCCTGCCCTTTGAGCTGACCTCCCTGCTGATTTTGGCAGCGTTGATTGGTGCAGTCACCCTTGCTAAGCAGCAGGCATCCGACTCAAGACTGAAGAGATGAATTCCCAGCCTATTCCCCCGCCCCTCGCCCTGTGTCAGTTGCGGAAAAAGACCTATCTGCTTAAAGCTCACGGTGCGTGGCACGGGGCAAGGGACGCGGGGCGTGGGAAAGATAAAAGATGCTAAGGTTCTCCCTCACCCCCTGTCTCGTGCCCCTTGCCCCATACTCACGCTTTCAGCTAAGACGAGTTTTTCAGCAGTCTAATACAAACGAATTATCCCCGGGCATTGTCGCGTTCGATAATTCGTTTGTATTAGTCACTGGTCAGTGATGCTCACGCTCACTCACTACCTCATCGTCAGTGCGGCGTTGTTTGCCATGGGAATAGCCGGGATCCTCATACGCCGGAATATCCTGATGATTCTTCTGGCGATTGAACTGATGTTCAACGCTGCGAATCTTGCCTTCATCGCCTATGCGCGGGCTTGGGCAGATCTGGGCGGTCAGATCGCCGTCTTCTTTGTCATTACAGTGGCTGCCGCTGAAGTAACGGTGGGATTGGCCATTGCGATTTTGCTCTCCCGTCAGTTGAACACACTCAACGCTGATGAAGTGTCTCGATTGAAAGGATAACAGTCGGCAATCGGCAGTTATAGCTCAGCAGGCTGCGGAAACACCCTTCGGGGTTCTAGGTTGAGGGTCCAGGGTTCGGGGCAAATACACCACCGCTCGTCGGTGAGACGGGTCCTGCCCCCAGCCCAGAACCCTGAAGCGACTGGCATTTTTCAGCATCCTGCGTGGACGCATGACGCATCAGGATAATGCCTGACATTCACCTTTCACCTTTTATCTCCTGCTTGAGTTGGACACTCTTACTCGCTCCGCTTATCGCCGCTTCTGCGATTTGGCTGTTCGGTATCCATCGTCGACGCCTGGCTGCCAATCTCGCGCTCACAGGAATGGTGACTTCGTTTGGCTGTGCTCTATGGGTTTTTGACCAGGCCTTACGCCAGCATTCGCATGCATTCGCATGGGAGTCTTCGGTGGAATGGCTGTCCGTGCCAGGATTCACCGTCTCGTTCGGGGTCTTGCTCGATCCCCTCTCGCTACTCATGACGCTCATCGTGACCGGAGTCGGAAGCCTGATCTTTCTTTATTCCACCGCCTACATGAAAGCGGATGCCGCCTTTAGTCGATACTTCGGCGTTCTGTCGCTTTTCGCCTTCTCGATGCTCACCATCGTTCTGTCTCCAAACTGGATCCAGCTTTTCATCGGCTGGGAGCTGGTGGGATTCTGTTCCTATCTATTGATCGGTCACTGGTATGCGAAGCCGTCCGCCGCCGAGGCCGGCAAGAAAGCCTTCATGGTCAATCGAGTCGCCGACTGCGGGTTTCTATTGGGGATCCTGGCATTGTGGGGAATCTCGGGCTCCGCAGCGTCGGAGCGCACGCTTCATTTCCACAGCCTCCAGGCTCGATTGCCCGACTTAATAGCCTCAGGCGCGATACCCTCCAGTCTGCTTACGTTAGTGGGACTCTTGCTTTTCTGTGGACCCATCGGTAAATCCGCGCAATTTCCATTGCACGTATGGCTTCCGGATGCGATGGAAGGGCCCACGCCCGTCTCGGCGTTGATCCATGCCGCCACGATGGTGGCTGCGGGGGTCTATCTGCTGTGCCGAAGTTTTTGGCTGTTTGCGATGTCCCCGGTTACCCTGTCCACCATCGCCTGGGTGGGCGGGCTGAGCGCAATTTTATCCGCCCTGCTGGCGGTGGTCGAGCAGGATCTTAAACGGATCCTTGCTTATTCCACGTTGAGCCAACTGGGCTATATGGTGATGGCCGTGGGGCTGGGCAGCCCTATCGCAGGGATGTATCATCTTTCGACGCACGCCTTTTTCAAGGCCCTTCTGTTTCTGGCCGCGGGTAGTGTCATCCACGGAACCCACCAACAGGATATCCGCAAACTGGGAGCTCTGCGGCGTTCGATGCCTTGGACTTCGGGAAGTTTTGCGATCGGATCACTGGCGCTTTGCGGCATTCCCGGACTGAGTGGATTCTTCAGCAAAGACGCCATCTTGGTCCTAGCGCATGAACGCAATGCCATTTTGTATTGGCTGGCCGTCTCAACGGCGGGACTGACGGCCTTCTACATCGGACGGGCGTGGTTTGTGGCTTTTACCGGAACCTCCCATGGAACGCATGCGCATGAATCACCTCCGATAATGACCGGGCCGTTGTCGATCTTGGCTGTCCTTTCTATCGTCGGTGGCTATTTGGGTATCCCTCATTTTCTGGGACATCCCAATGAGACTATCCACTGGCAGGTCGTTTTCACGTCGATCTCAGCCGCAGGAATCGGCCTTGCCCTTTCCTGGCTCATCTACGGGCGGCACTGGCTGTCTGCGCAAAAGCTCGTCCTCGCCCTGGCCGTACCCTATTCTTTCTTGCAACGACGCTATGGGATTGACGAATTCTACAACGCTTATGTGACGCACATCCAGCAGCGATTCATCGCTGGATTCTGCGCTTGGTTTGAACGGGCGTGTATTATCCGAATCGGAGTCAATGGAATCGCATGGACCACCTACTATGCCAGCTGGCTGATTCGACTCTGGCAGACCGGCAAGGTGCAAACCTATGCCCTGACGTTTCTCATCGGAGTCCTCGGCTTGATCTTCCACCTGATTCGGCAATGATTCAGCCATAACCATGAGCTCCCCATTGCTTGCCATTATCCTTTTGTCTCCGCTGGTAGGGGCGTTGATCATCAGCGCTCTGCCACCTCAAAACCTGCTGGGAATCCGTCGCATTGCCGTAAGCTCAAGTGCCCTGTGTCTGGTTTGCGCCTTGGGCGTTATCTTGAGTTACGACACCGTAAAAGCCGGATACCAACAGCAGATCTACCTTCCTTGGATTCCCTCCCTGGGTATCGGATTCCATCTTGGGGTCGATGGCATCAGTTCGGTGCTGGTCCTGCTTCACGGACTGTGCGCGTTCAGCGGGGTGTTGATCTCATATGCAATCACGCAACAGGTTAAAGAATACTTCATTTTCTACCTGACGCTGATCGCAGGGGTCTTTGGCGTGTTTCTGTCCATCGACGTTTTCTTTTTTTACTTCTTCTACGAAATGGCCGTCATTCCCATGTATCCGTTGATCGGCATCTGGGGCAGCGACGTCAAAGAAGAAGGCGTCGTCCGCTTCTCGAAGGAATACGCCACGATGAAGCTGACGATCTATCTGACGCTGGGTGCGGTGATTGCTTTGATCGGGCTGTTGTGGCTGTATGTCAGCTCAGGGTCGCATACGTTCGATCTGATCCAGATGCAACAGCACCTCGACAACCACCCTCTGGCTGTTTCTGTGCAGCGCAGCATCTTTTTGCTTCTTTTGATCGGATTCGGATTCATCGCGCCGATGTGGCCGTTCCATAGCTGGTCGCCCATCGGACACGCTGCCGCGCCCTCAGCGGTGAGTATGTTGCATGCGGGGGTGCTGATGAAGCTGGGCTCCTACGCCATCATCCGCCTGGCCATCGGCCTTCTGCCTGAGGGAGCAAAGTTCTGGCTTCCATGGGTGGCGGGTCTGTGCGTGATGAACATCCTCTATGGAGGCCTGGTGGCGATGGCGCAGAAGGATTTGAAGCTCGTCATCGGCTATTCCTCTTCAAGCCACATGGGCTATGTCCTTCTGGGAACCGCCTGTTTGACGAGCCTGGCATTGGACGGTGCGGTCTTATTGATGTTCGCCCATGGACTGATGACCGCCTTGGCCTTTGCGATGATCGGCCATATCTACGACCAGACCCATACCCGCTATCTTCCGGATCTGGGTGGACTCGCCCATCAGGTTCCATTCATCGCCACCTGCGGGGTGATCGCCGCCATGGCATCCAGCGGGCTTCCGGGCTTTGCCAATTTCGTCGCTGAGACGCTGGTGTTCGTGGGTGCCTGGGATTCTCATCCGGTTGCGGTCGCCTGCGGGGTAGTGGGACTCGTCATTACCGCCGTCTATATGCTCCGCTTGGTACGCGGAACTTTCTTCGGTCCGGCTCTTCGGTCATTCGCATCGGTACGCGACGCCAGCAGTCCTTTTTCCCGTCTGAGCTATGCGCTGTTGATCGGGGTCTTGCTATTCATCGGCTGCTGGCCCAGACCGATTCTCAAAATCATTGACGTAAGCGCGCAATCGATCGTCGCCCGCGCCCTGCGGCAACATCAACCCGAGCCCGAACCCGAAACGATTCCGGTGGAATGGGTCAAGGTGCCCAACCCATGACGTGGAAATTGATCGGCGTGGAATTCGTGGTTTCTGTGTGGACGATCGTCACCCTCGGGGCAGATATTCTGAACTTACCCCGTCGGAATCGGCTGTGGCTTTTGGCCTTGGCCGGGCTGAGCCTGGCTGCAATCGTTCTGGCCCTTCAGCCCCCCGAGAGTTTGGGTGAATCCTTCCAGGACATGTTCGTGGTCGATGGTTTCGGCCGGTACTTCAAAGGCTTGTTTCTGGTGATCGCGGCGGTGGTTATCGTCATGACACGCGAGTTTGAGGATCGCCTATCCGCCCCCCTGGGCGCTTTCTACATGCTTTTGTTCACCGCCCTTCTGGGAATGTTGATCGTCGCATCGGTCAACGATCTGTTGCTTTTGTTTGTCGGGCTGGAACTCATCACCTTCTCGCTCTATATCATGACCGCTTATCTGAAAACCGATCCGCGGTCCGTCGAAGCCGGAATGAAATATCTCATCATCGGCTCGATTGCCTCTGGCTTTCTGATCTATGGGGTAGCACTTCTCTACGGCTTCTCCGGAAGCACCCATTTTCCAAGTCTCCACAAAGCCATCGTCAGCGGCGTTATCCCTTTATCGGCTCAGGCAGGGTTTTTCTTCGTCTTGGCCGGGCTCGGATTCAAAATCGCAGCGGTTCCTTTCCATTTGTGGGTGCCGGACGTCTATGAAGGAGCCCCCACACCGGTGGTGGCCTTTTTGTCTGTGGGATCCAAGATGGCGGGAATCATCGCCTTGGTGCGCATCCTGTATGGAGTCTTTCTTCCCCTACACGGGTTGTGGATGGACACCTTGGCGATCCTTTCAGCAGCCACGATGCTCTACGGCAATCTGGCGGCCATCGTACAAACCAACATCAAGCGGCTGCTGGGTTATTCTTCCATCGGACATGCCGGTTATCTGCTGATGGCTCTTTCCAGTGGATCGTCGCTCGGGGTATCTGCAGTGGGTTATTATCTACTGGCTTATCTCGTGAGTAATCTAACGGTATTTCTGGTGATCGTCGCTGCGTCAAAGACGATCGGAGGAGATCACCTAGAGGCTTACAACGGGCTTTCTAAGCGTTCTCCCGCCCTTGCGGGTGCTTTGTTCCTCGGGCTGCTTTCGCTCGCCGGGGTGCCTCCCCTGGCGGGATTTTCGGGTAAGCTATTGATCTTGCTGGCCGGCGCGCAGGCCGGTCAGCTTTGGCTGGTGACAATCGGCGCGCTCAACGTAGCACTCTCGCTCTATTACTATCTGATGATCGTCAAACGCATGTATCTAGGCACGCCTATCAATCCCAGCGTCATCCGTGTGCATCCGGTGACCCACACGACGCTGATTCTACTGGTATTGGGAATCTTCGTCCTGGGCATCTTCCAAAACCCATTCCTGCAACAAATCCAATCGGCCATCGAAAATCAGCAATGGACAAGGCCGCAATTTCCAAACGCTGAGCCGCCCTAGCAGAATGCTGAAAAACCCGCATGGGGGGCAAGGGGAACGGGGCGTGGGGCGAGGGAAGTGCAAATAGCATCCGACAAATCTCGAAAGCTAGACATCGCCCGTCCTTTTTTAAAACCGGTCGTGGTATTTTCCATCTCTTCTCTCGTAATCTTTTAACCTGTTCTCCCTCGCCCAGCGTTTCCTGCCCCGTGCCCCCCATCGTTAGTCTTGAGCAAACGGGGTGTTTTTCCGCAGCCTGTCTAAAGTTCAGGAATGGCCGCTACGAAAGGGTCCGGAAAACGGCGACTACCTTCCCCAGGATGGCGAGCGGGGATTGCTGAGAATTAAACAGGAGGGCTTCCTGAGTGGGATGCTCCGGTTGGAATCGAACGCCGTCGTCTGTCTTATAGAAACGCTTGAGGGTGGCATCTTCCCCAAGCAGGACCACTACGATATCTCCGTTGATAGCCGTTTGCTGCTGGCGAACGATAACGGTATCCCCGTCCAAGATTCCTGCGTTGATCATGCTGTCTCCGCTGACTTTCAGTGCAAAATGTTCCGACGCATCTTGGGACTGGGCGCCCAGCCAGGCGCTATCAATCACGACATGGTCCTCCACCTGCTCCTGAGCCAGAACCGGCTTGCCCGCTTTGATGCGTCCCACCAGCGGAATGCGCAGGGCGCGTTCAAAAGGCTCCACCAAATCAAGCAGGCTGATGCTGCGCGCGCTAGAGGCGCGTTTCAGAAATCCTTTCTTGGCGATGGCATCCAAATGCGTGGTAACCCCGCGCAGGCTCTTGATGCCCAAGCGCTGACCGAGCTCCCGAATGGTAGGAGGATAGCCGTGTTCCCTGATCCAGCCCCGGATGGTCTCAAGGACCGTGTTCTGTCGTCCTGTAAGTTTTTTGGCCATCGCCTGTTCCCTTCCTAACTGAGGAACGGATCACTGACGAGCCAAGTCTGGTTTCTCATCTGTTGACAGTCTACTCGACGGCTGTCGGCTTTTCAAGGTTTTCAATGTCTTGACAAATAACAGACGGGCGATACAATAATTTTTCAACCGTAAGGTAAGCTCATCGAGCGATCGTCAAAATGACTAGTCCAGCTATTTCGATACGTAATCTTACTAAACGTTACGACCTCATTCCGGCCCTTTCGGACATTTCCTTTGAGGTCCCAGCCGGACAGATCATGGGTTTTCTGGGCCCTAACGGCGCCGGAAAGACCACCACCCTTCGCATCCTGACAGGCATCATCGCGCCCTCATCCGGATCCGTTTGGATTGACGGGCTGGATGTGACAGAACACTCCCTTGAAGTCCGACGACGGATCGGGTATCTGCCGGAACATGTGGCCTTGTATTCGGAGATGCGCGTCGTTGAGTATCTGACGTATCGTGCCCGAATCAAAGGAATCCCCAGAGCCGAGCAATCCAGCCGACTGAAATCTTCCCTGGAGCAATGCGCGCTCACCGACGTTTCCCGCCAGCTCATCGGCCGTCTCTCCAAGGGTTTTCGACAGCGGGTAGCCCTCGCAGACTGCCTGCTGGCCAAGCCCAAGATTCTCATCCTAGATGAACCCACCATCGGCCTGGATCCGCACCAGATCCGTCAGACCCGCGAGCTGATCACCACGCTGGGACGGACAACAACGATTCTGCTCTCAACCCATATCCTTCCAGAGGTCGAAATAACCTGCCAACGGGTAACCATCATCGATAAAGGAACGATCGTCGCCGTGGACACGCCTGAAGGATTGCGCCAAAGGCGCAGCGGCTTGCAACTGGTGCGGACGCAATGGCGGGGAGCCCCACCCTCCGTCATCGAATCGGCGCTGAAGCAACTGCCCAATGTCATGCGCGTCACCTTCCAAGGCCAGAGCGACGGCATCTGCTCGTTTGACATCGAGTCCCAATCGGGTCAGGACATCCGGGAATCTATTTTTCACATGGCTGTGAAAAACCAGTGGACCCTGCGCGAGCTGTCTCAACAACAGGCTTCCCTCGAAGATATCTTCGTGCAGTTGACGACCCATGAGTGAAACGAGAAGCACCCACCCATATATTTTCGATTGTCGATTTACGATTGACGACCGTCGGACAAAACCCTTTTTCCAATCGTCAATCGTAAATCGACAATCGATAATGCGTCGTTGTGTCTTACTAGAAATCGTAAGAATGTAGCTCATGCAGAATCTGCTTGCACTGACCACGCGTGAAGTCAAGGCGTTCTGGTATTCGCCGATGGCCTATGCCGTGGGGGCGTTGTTTCTCTTCATGCAAGGAGGGGTCTTCACCTTGCTGATCACCGTCTTAAACGATCCCCGCATCGATCCCACCTGGGCCAAGATATCGCAGCTTTTTTTTGGAGGGACGTTCTTCTTCTGGTTCTCGATCCTCATCATTCCTCCGCTTTTGACCATGCGCACCTTCAGCGAGGAGAAACGCACTGGAACGATTGAGACTCTGCTCACGGCTCCTGTCAGCGATGCGCAGGTGGTCTTGGCCAAGTTCTTAGGAGCGTGGCTCGCGTATCTGTTGTTGTGGGTTTGCACCGTCGTGCTATTTCTCATCCTGAGCACGCACACCCGTTTCGATTGGGGTCCCATCATCACAGGATACGCGGGCACCGGTTTGCTCGGATCGGTGTTGATCAGCTTTGGGATCCTCGCCTCAAGCCTGACGCGCAACCAGGTAATTGCCGCCCTTTTGAGTTTCGTTGCGATCTTGTTGTTGTTTTCCCTCGGTCTTTTAGACGCTTTCATCCACAATCCCCAGGCTACCTCGCTGATCCGATATCTTTCGCTCATCGAGCACACCCGGGATTTTTCTCGGGGAATCTTGGACACGCGTCCGCTTGTGTTCTATGTGAGCCTTTCGGCAGTCTGCCTATTTCTAACCGGACGGGTGATTGCCAGCCCACGGTGGCGTTCGTAATGCGCATTCGCCGAATCCTCCTCTCCCTCAATTTTCTGGCAACCGTAGCGCTTCTGGGGGTGTTGTGCGTCATGGTTAACTATCTCTCCGTCCGTCGATACGCCCGATGGGATCTGACTCAGGGCCACCTCAGCGCGCTTTCCGATCAAACCCTTCAGGTGCTCAAAACCCTCCCTACGCCTGTGCGCGTGATCCTCTTCTACGAAACGCAACACCACCTGTATGAAATGACCAAGGACCTTTTGAAGGAATACGCCCGCATCAGTCCAAAGGTGAAGCTCGAAGAAGTGGATCCCACCCAGGATCCTGCGCGCGCCCATCAACTCGTGCAGGAGTTTGAGGTCGATGAATTGAACCTGGTGATTTTCCAATCAGGCACCCGAAAGAAGGTCGTCAACGAAACCGCCTTGGCCGATTATGACTACACTGCCGCGGGCTTCGGGGGACAAGGGCGCCTAAGCGCATTCAAAGGAGAGGAAGCTTTCACCTCAGGGCTTTTGAGCGTCACCCAGGTGGAACAACCGCTGATCTGGTTTTCCGACGGCCATGGAGAGAAATCCAGCCAGGAGTCAGATCCTTCGGGAATCTCCGATTTCCAGCATCAGTTGGAACAACAGAACATGAAAGCCGAAACCCAAACCTTGCTTGAGCACTCGATGGTGCCTGCCGAGGTCAAACTCATCGTCATCGCCGGTCCGAAGCGGCGCTTCCATGAAACAGAAGTCCTCTTGCTCCAGAAATATCTTGAGCTCGGAGGAAGCTGTCTGTTTCTGTTGGACCCGCTGAGTGAAACCGGATTGGAAAACCTCTTGCAAAATTGGGGGGTTCAACTGGGCAATGACGTCGTCGTGGATCCCTCGCGGCGGCTGCCTTTCGTTTCAGCGGCCAATCTGTTCGTGATGGAATATGCGCAACATCCCAGCGTCAAGTCGATGAGCGCGCTCATGAGCCTCTTTCCCCTGGCCCGATCCGTCCAACCCAGCCCATCGGTCACTGAGGCAACGACGGTAACCCCATTAGCCTTCACCTCTGCGGCCGGCTGGGGCGAGACGCAGACCTCGGTGGAAACCTTTCAATTTACCGAGGGTCAGGATATCAAAGGCCCGGTTTCGATCGCCGTGGCCGTGGAGCGCCAGGCATCAGCGCTAAGCCGCCTGGTCGTCATCGGCGACTCGGACTTCATCATGAATGGGCAGCTGAATAACGTGGGCAATAAAGATTTTGTCCTGGGTACCGTCCACTGGCTGGTCAATCAGGAACAACTGATCGGCATCAGCCCCAAGCCGATCGAATCCGTCAAACTCAATCTGACGAGCAGCCAGCTTCGGAATCTATCTTTGTTCAGCGTGTTAGCCATGCCCTTTCTGTTTGGACTCTCGGGCGTTGTGATGTGGTGGCTTCGTCGTCGATGAAGTGGAAAACGACCTTGGCCTTGCTTGCCGCGACGATTGGAATCGGCGCCTATATCTTTTTTTACGAGCAAAAACGGCCGACTTTGGAACAAAGCCAGCAGGCAGCTGCTCGGATCCTCAGCCTTTCCCAAGATTCCGTTAACCGTATTATCTTCGAGATGCCTCAGGCCAGGTGCATCCTCAACCGTCAGGTAGACTGGCGTTTTGAAGAAACAGCCATCCGTGCCGATCAGGGACTACTGGAACGCATGTTCAGCGCCCTGAATCCTCTTGTTGCCCAACGCACCCTATCTTCCGCTGCCGACCATTCCCTCGATTCAAAGACCTTCGGGCTTCAGCCTGCGGTAGGGCAAATCACATTCTTTAGCAGCGGCCGATCGACGACCATTCGCTTCGGCGATCCCACCCCTATCCGCGAAGGCCGGTATCTTCAAGTGGTGGGCCGTCCTGAAATCTTTGCTGTATCGTCCCGGCTCTTTGAAGCCTCGAATCAGCCCGCTCAGACGTTTCGCGATCCTCTACTCATCCGCCTCAAGAACTGGCTGATGGACGAGCTTACCGTCAGCACCTCCAATGCCACGTTTACACTCAGCAAGAAGGAAAACAAATGGTCTTTGACCCAACCCTTTAACGACCGTGCCGATGCCTCCAAGGCCGAGGCGTTGCTGAGCGAACTTTCAAAGATCACGATCCAGCGCTTTCCCGATCAACTGAATCGTCCCCAAACGCACCAAGCGCAAGGACCGGCGCCTGAAACCACCGAACCCCCGATGGAACAACCCCTGATCCCACCGGATCCGTTCGATAACCTGAAAGCTACAGTGACCTTTGTGCAACGCGATCCTGAGCGTTCGATCACTGTGTTGTTCGGCCAGGCACTGAGCGATGATCCCTCGGTTGTCTACGCCAAGCGCAGCGACGAGACGTTGCTCTATGCGGTCTTGGCCTCCTCCATCAATCCGCTACTTGAGAATCCACAGAGCCTACGGGACACGCATTGTTTCGATCTCGAAGCCTACGAAGCGACGAAAGTGGAATGGGCGGGGGAAGGAAGCGGGCAGATCATTGAACGGATCGAAGGACAATGGCAGACTCAGACGAAGGAGGTCTTGGATCCTTCCAAGGTTGAAGGAATCGTGGAAAATTTCCGAAACCTGCAATGGAGCCGTGTGGTGGAAGCCCAAGCAGCAGACCTGACACGCTATGGGCTGAATCCACCGGTGGGATCGATCAGCATCTGGAAGGAATCGCCAGATCCTCAGCGTCTTTCGGTAGGAGCCCCCGTAGAAAACACCGCATCGCGCTACGGATGGATCGAGGCGCGCTCCTTGATAGTGGAGCTTCCGGAAAATCTCATGGGCTGGCTGGATACGACCGTAGAACAATTGAAGCAAACCGTTCCGACTTCCGCTGCATCAGCGATAGAAAATCCTCCCTCAATCGCATCCCCTCCTACGGCGAAATCCCCCACCTCCAATCCCTAGCAGGCTGCGGAAAAACACCCCCTTGCCCCATACTAACGCCTAAGATCGACAGCTTTCAGCATCCTACTAAAGCACAGCCGAGCGCTGCTGAATGAACCGCCGAGCCCGGAGAATCCGTTGAACCACAGACAGGTGAGTCAAACACGCTAGTAGCACCAGGGTCCACCAAAACAGATCCCGTCCTGCGATTCGCCAGGCAATGAGCTCTCTGGCTGCAAGCCCTCCCATGAAAAGTATGCCGCGCTCGGTCCGTTCCATCAGATCCGGCCATTCCGTATTGGACACAGCCACCTCCATGGCCGCGCGTGCCTTGGCATAGCTAAACAGATAAGCCCCAGATAAATTCAACAGCGACAGAAACCAGGTATCGGTGACATAAGCCACCGCACACACGACGATCGTTTCCACATACCGATCGCACACCGCATCCAGATAAGCCCCAAACCGACTGACGCGGCCGGATGCGCGCGCCACCGCACCGTCGAGTCCATCCAAACATCCCACCCCTGTCAGGGCAATGCAGAAAGGAAGGATCTGCTGCGTACGAACAAGCCATAAGGACAATACGAATGCCAACAGGGGAACCGCCAAAGTAATTACCGAAGGGGACACTGTTCGCGCAATCACCCTAGCCAGGGGCTGAAAGAACCGCTCAATCAAAGGTTTGTATCGACTGGCTAACATGAAGATCGCTGCTGTGAAGTCTCTGAAGGAGACTTCGGAAAGATCGTAACTGAGGTTTTGCAAAATGCATCGCGGTTAGTGGCAGTGCTCACGTCTGTTTCATGAGTCATGTGTTATGTGTCATGAGTCATGGAAAGTAAAAGGCGTACTTTGACCGTGCTTGAGATGCCTGTTTATTTTCTGCTTTTTCATGACACATGACTCATGAAACATGACACAATCCTCATTACTTCTCTTGGAATAGGACACGACACTCGGTCAACGCGTTGGCTATTTTTGCAAAAGCCCAGATCGTAAGATGCATCTCATCCTTCTACCATCGATGAAAAAAGATGTGGGCAAGCAAACCAACTGGGCCGATGCCTTCGGCCGTGGCCCGATGGCGGGGAGGAGCCCCACGGATGAGCCTGCGGCATCGGCAAGTCCACCCTGACAAGGAATCATGAAACTGCCTAGGAATTTTCGATTGTCGATTTTGGATTTTCGATTGGAAGACGGCCTTTCAATCGAAAATCGACAATCGTCAATCGACAATTCCCTCAAAGGCTGTGGCCCTATGACGGGGTAGAATAGACCCCATCATCTTCTCCCAACTCTTCCAGTTCCTCCAGCCATTCTTCATCCGATTCCAGTCCATCGTTTTTATCGTAGACAATATCTTCGTCGTCCAGCTCCTGTAGCAACCACAAGGTTTGTGCAATCCAATCTTCGTCACTCATTTTATCTTCTGCAAGCACCACCCCTTCTTGGGAAATCACAGGCTGGCTGGGGGTATTTGGAATAGACTGGGGCGGCTGTCGCGCCAGACGATCATTTCCGGTCTGGGTGAGATGGCTTACGATGATGAACAAAGCGGCAGCGGTGGCAGTTGCCAATAAAAGACGCGGCCAGAACACCCAGAATAAGGGTCGGGGGGCTGACTGACGCAAAGACTCGATCCTTTCCATCACCTCATAGGTGAACTGACGAGAATCGATGGGAGTCGGTTCCCTCAGGGGATGACGTGAAAGCCACCGTTGAAACCAGTCTGAAAATTCCATCACACAGACTCCTGTTTCCACCAAGGAGCCAGTCGGCTTCGCAAATGCGCCGTTGCGCGAAAGAGGTGACTCTTTACAGTACCCACGCGACAACCCATGACGTCAGCAACCTCATCCAAAGACAGGCCGTGCAACCTGTGCAATACAAAAGCCGTTCGCTGATTAAGAGCGAGTGCCTCAATGGCCAAACTGATCTGACGTGCCAACTCTCGATTAGCCAACTGCTCAGCCGGATGCGCGACAGAATCCGCCACATCCATGAATAATCCTTCTTCATTAGCCAACTCAGGACCCTGAGACTGGCCGATACTAGCCACTACGTTCGGCCGTCTGGAACGATGTCTGTGAAAGTCTTTACACTGATTGACTACAATCCGATACAGCCACGTCGAGAACTTCGCATCCTGTCGAAATCGTCCCAGCCCTTGATAAGCGCTGATAAATGCCTCCTGCGCCATGTCCTTGGCATCTTCATAGTTTCCCAAAAGGCCAAAAGCCATGCGAAGCGCCGATACCTGGTATTTGTCCACCAACTGTGCATAGCGCTCGACGTCACCTGCGACAACCGCTTGAATCGTCTGAGCGTCATCTGCAACCATGATGGTGGGTAGTATAGCATCCCACCGAACATTTCAGAACCCAATCTCAGAGTGCCTAACCTAATGAGCACATGGCCGCGATCATTATGTTAGGCACTCTTAGGGTGTGGAGCCACCGGGATGAGCCTGTGACACCGGCAAGTCCACCCCGATGGGCCGACACCCGCGCACCCATCGGCTGCTAACTGCCGTGTCTTAGCGGCGCCCTCCGACTCGACGAGCCGAGCCTCGAGCAGTTCCTCTGTGTCCTGATCCATGTCCTTTCTCTGTTCGTCCAGCCAGGGAGCCATCTCTTCGAATACCCGAACGGTGCGAAGAAGTCTTCTCCCCACCACGATTTCCTGCGGACCGCTCATCACTCGCTGTGTGTTCCTGCATCCCTCGCTTAAGGGAAGATCCCCGTCGATCACGCATATCCTCCCGTCGATCACGCGGACCTGTTTGACGCTGGGCGTCCCGGACTTGATCGTGACTGTCTTCGTGACGATTCCGCAGATCTTTTCTGAGATCTCGGCGATCTTCACGGTGATCCTGGACATCCTCGCGCTGCTGCGGTGTCAGACGATCCGCCTGGCGCTGACTTCGGAGTTCTTCCGCAAAACCAGGATGCTGATCTAAAAACCGTTGGAATGCCTGTGGATGACGACTCTCAAACCAGCGGGGGTGTTGCTTCAGAAAACGCTCATAAGCTTCCGGATGATTCCGTGCGTACTCATCCAGATGTCCTTGCATCCACCGGTTATAGGCATCGGGGTAATGCCCCTTGAACCATTGGGGATGGTTGCGGAGAAATCGCTCGTAGGCGTTAGGATCTTGTCTGGCCTGCTGCAACTTCTGTTCCCAACGTTGCTGATGCCGCTGCATCAGTTGCTCATAACGCTCAGGGTTGGTCTGGTAGAGATGCTCCAAGCGTTTCTGGATATACTCCTTGCGGTGTTGCGTTATCTGTTGGAAACGCTCTGGGTCGGTGGCTTTCAAATGTTCCCGATAGCGCTCTTGGTGGTGTCGACTCTGGCGCTTGGTTTCCTCAAAGGCTGCGGGGTCTGTTTCTTTCAAATGGGCGAGGGTTTCATGCAGGCGTGCTTTACGAGTTTCAATCTCTCGACGAAAAGCATCCGGATCCTGCTGCTTCAATTGTCGCAGTCGTTTAACCTCTGCTGGCACTGAGTGCAAAACACCGTCCCGTTTACCGCTGGCCTGGATGGTCTCGGTCTCGGTATCGGTCGACGTTTCGACTTCTTGCGCCAAGGCTATGTTTGCAACTCCGATCAGCCCAATTCCAATGATCCCAAACAGCCTCAGCGTTTTCATAAGAATATCCTCCTGTCCCTGTTTATAGGACGACAGGCTAGTGTCTTGGGTTTACGAGTTTACGCATTCGTTTCGCCCGCTCGAGAGTTATCAAAAACAAGCCAACGCCTGGTTTGCGGATTGCCCACATCCAGGTGTGGAGGGAGCCCCACAGGATGAGCCTGTGGCACCGGCAAATCCGCCCCGATGGGGGCGCACGACATCTCCCATCCAGCCATCGGAGCGAGGTTAACCCTGAAGGAAGTTACTGCACCGTCTCTGGCGTGGGGCTCGGTGCCGGTTTGCTAGCGGGTGGCTCTGAAGGCCTCAGGCTATCCCGCCACGTAGAACGCTCTGTTTGATTTTCCTGAAACAGGGTATTCCGCTCGGTGCTGTTTTCCTGATACAAGGCTTTGATTTCATCACTGGCTGACTCAAGTTCCGTCTTGGAGAGTTTTCCATCCCCATCGGTGTCGGCCTGTTTCAACAACTCTTGTCGCTGAGCCTGGTTCTTCGTATGGAGCTCTTTGCGCTCAGCCTGATTTTCCTGGTAGATGGCCTTTCGCTCGTCTTTCTTCTGTGGAGAAATCCGACTACCTGGAGCCTGAGTCTGCCCCTGGCTGTCTTGGCCTTGCGAAATACTGGGGCGATCCGTGCCTCGACGCTCATCGCGCCGCTCTGTTTTCCGCTCACCCTCTCGATCTGTCCTTCGGCCGATCTTCCGATCTGTCCGCCGTTCTCGAGCCGGGCTCTTAGGCTCTCTCATCGTATCCCGGCGCTCGGTCTTGCGTCCCATCTCTCGATCCACATGACGATCCATCTTTCGATCCGTCGTTCTCTCGCCAAACGCCCTGACACCCCCTCTTGCTCCACCTCTGCCACCTCCCCCGCCTCCCCCGCGACCTCCACGCGCCTCCACATCACCCAAAACCAACACAGAACTCAACACACAAACCCCAAGAACAATCCCTAGCTTTTTCATCACTTCCCTCCTCGATTCCCAGCACCCAAGATAATCGTGTCCTGAGTTATTAGACGACAACAGACCCTTTAGGTTTACAAAAATATCCCTATTAGTAGACGTATTACGCAACTCACTTAAACAAAGTAAGTTACAGAATCTTTCCGAACCCACAGCTCCCCTCGATGAGAAATTCATATCCCATAAAGATATTGTAACTCATTATTGTACAGTGTATTACGTAATACGTATACAGATTATAATATAGGGGGTGGGATGGAGAGCTTCAAAGAAGCGAAAAGGTTACCGGGGGACTTCCCGCCAAGTAACCAGGGTAGGACGTTTGACGGTGAATGGAAGGACCACCTGCTGGGCTGTCTCTGATCCAAGAAGTCGGATGTCGTGGTAAATATTGAGGCGCCTCCGAAAACGTATGGCATCATCTCGTGAAACCATGGAACCATCTATCCGTAGGGAATCGGAATTGCCCCAGCCAGCCAGGGCGTGATTGGTGAAGAGTACCGCATCGATCACTGCCGTCGATCCGTTCTTGTTGTTCAGGTCATCGCTGGCATCGATGAGTTTCTTGAAATCAGAGTCTGAGAGTGTTGATTCATAGAATTTACGCTCACTGTGGTCCATCTTTTCCCCTGGGACAAGACCTTGTTTATCCACCTGGTCGTAGTTTCCATCAAAGCAGGGCGTTTCGCCGTTGCAGGAAGATGCATCAGTGTTGCCGTAGCCCAACAAGTCGGCATCCGTCTGATCGACCACATAGGCTTGCGTCACCGCGCTAGCAGTACCCGAACTCAAAAGAGGCAGGACCTGATTTCTAAAGGCAGTGGAAGTATAATCCCCGATGATGATGTTACCTTTCGCGACAAGCCCAAGCATATCTTTGGTATCTGGATCCGGAAATCCAAAACCATAGGTCGGATCACCGGGATAGGCATACCCATAAGGAACCCACGAGGTACATTCTGAGCCGGTCCTAGTACAAGTACCTCCACATGTCCAATTTCCTGTCGTGGTCTGGCCACAGGATGGGGTCGGGGCATCACAAACGTTATTAAAGGTCAGGGTACAGCTTCCACAGTTATCCGTTCCAGTAGTACTCATCTGAACACAAGAGGGGGCCGGACCAATGCAGGTACCACAGCTACAGGCTGCACCGGTCATAGTACAACTACCCCCGCATGTCCAATTTCCTGTCGTGGTCTGGCCACAGGATGGGGTTGGGGCATCACAGACGTTGCTAAATGTGTTGGTGCAAGAATCTCCGCAGTCATTCGTTCCGCTCGTTGTTAAATTACTGCAGTCTGCGGGTGGGGCATTACAATTACCACAGCCTCCTCCTCCAGCACCAAAGGCTGGCTCGGATATAAGGCTAGAGAAGATGAGTATGCCAAGGATGGTCCCAGCAAGGCAGAAGAATCGTCGCATGTTTAAGACCCTAGCCCTTATATGATCAATTGTGTGAAGCAAAATTTATGGAACACACAGCGGTTGTGGCGGTGGTGCCACACCTGGTGCGTAATAGGACCCATCATTGCACACAGTTCCCAGGTTACCGGTGCTCGATCTTTCCCGGATACGCCCTGGATTAGCCGACTGAGGATGCGTCTCTCGCTCAAGGCCATACCATCTGTTCGGAGACACATATATCAGCTCACCTACGATGTGTATGTTGCGCCCTGAGTAAATCGTACCCCGACCCGTCACATAGCCTTTGATGATCACATCGCCTGTAGCCACGATCGGACCATCGATGTTAACTGGCTTAGTGGAGGTTCCTACCAAAACCAGCGGTGTATGATCATCCGTGGGATCCAGGGAATCGGGGCCTGCATAGATTCCTGAGATGGTTTTGTCTGTGTCGTTACCATCGGCAATCAGATCTGGACCGAGATCCTTGTATGTGAGGACGGACCCCGTACCCCCATTCTTGTTTGAATACGTCATCGCTAAGGTTTTGTAGAGGCCCAGATTCCCAAGATAGGGAATCGGTTGCGGGTCCTGGTTTGGAAACTTCTCCTGGTTAGGAAATGCAGGCTGTCCTGTGGGTCTGGGCTGGGTATCCCATCCTGATCCGTAAGGAAGAATCTTCGGAAGCGCAGGATTGCCTATGGCCGGCTGGCCCGGAAAGGTAAGATCACGCGTGGGGCGTGACCGACGTGAGTTTGGATAGTTCCCGAAGCTATCGAGATAGCTCGTACGCGAGGCATGTTGGTTTGGATCCCCCACGATCACGCCTGTCGAAACGATTCCTGTCCTTGGATCCTTCACCTGAGGATTGTTTGAGGCATAGAGATCCCCTTGGACGTACATGTTGTACACCTTCAGCGGAGTTCCAGCTTTGTATCCGTCCATCTTTAGATCGCCATTGGAACGCACCTCTCCGTTGATGTAAACCCATGTGCTACTGGGAACGTCAAACCAGCCATAGTTGTTGACGAAGTAGGCGTACTTGAAGATATCAGATGGGCCCAAGACGATTTCGTAGATGGCTTCGATGATCTTCGTGGTGGACCCCACCGTTGCCTCGGCTCTGATTGTCATCCGACGGGGAGCTAAGGAGTTGGTGGCATCTGTAGAGACAAGGTCTGTGATCCACGCTCGTGGAGCCTGCGTCGGCGTTCCAACCGCCGCGCAGGTGGTTGATTTAACGGTGGGCAAGCCGGTCGTGATGCAGCGCGGATCCGTGCTCGTTCCATCTCGTTTGGCATCTCCATTCAAATCAAAGAGGGGATTTTCCTTTGTCAGTACTTGTGGGTCTCTGATGTTCGAACCGAGGGTATCGAGCCAAGTCATGGCCTTGACCGCATCCCCTTGATAGGCCAATTGGTAGACGTTTGAGGAATGGAAGCGATAGAAATCCTCACGCATCTGCTCTAAGGTGCCTTGCGCGAGATCCAAAGCTTGAAAGCTCTCGCGCTTGCGCTCGGTAGCCAACCGCTCGGTCATGGTGCGCATCGTTAGGGTGGTGGAATAGGCAAGAAAGACTGTCAGCATCAGGAAACTGACAATTAAAACGATGCCGCGATTATGAGCATTCATTTCTTTAGTCCTTCCGGCTTCACTCATCCTCTACTTATCGCCTCGCCACCCGCATGCTCACCATAGCGGGGGAGTTGACCTCCCAACCTGCTGTCGGATAAGCTAGCCCGCTGGTCTCCACACAATTATTGTTGCCATTGTTTTCCCCGATGCGTGCGGTATTGCGAAAGGTCCAACAGACTGCCACATGCAGATCCAAGAGATTGGGCGGATTGACCACGTCCGCGCTGCGAATTTGAATCGATAACATCCCTCCAGGCAAATTCGCCAGAGGCTCTTGCTGTTGCCCGGCTTGTGCCGCAGCGAATGCTGCTCCGGTCCAGAGCGTATCGAAGTCCGTCGCTGCCAATTGCTCCAGCCGACCTTGCGCGGCATGAAGCGCAATTTGATACTGGCTCAAGTAATCGGTGTGTATCATCCCCTGCTGCATCCCAAGCAGATACGCCACTGACGCACTGGCGAACAATAACATCCCGACGAGCATCTCGACTAATGTAAATCCCGATACCCCATCGGCCCATAGCCCATTACCTCTGCAGGAGGATCGTGTTCTTTCGGCTTTCTGTATGTATCGTCTCATCTGGTGTTGCGATTGCGATGATGCTCTCAAACATGAGAGCCGGGTCACCAAAGGCTTCGCTTACTCTCTCCTTCGGCAACCCGGCGATCCTTGGCCTCATTCGGCAGCCTGGCTATCCCTCAAGGACCCGTGGCTTTCCCGGTGTACCTTAAGTAGGATACACCGCCCTGCACCCGTAGCGCAGGTGACCCCGGATTACTCCGGGTGTGGCGTTTCGAGAGGTTCTATCCAAAAGCTTACCTCATGCGCTCCCGTTTTTGCAATCGAAAAATTCTCTCATGGATTCTGGACAAAGATCTGGGTCTGGACGGATTGCGAGCCGACTCCTTGCGGCGTGGTGCCTTCAGTCGATAACACGATCTGGACAACACCCCCTGCCTGACAACTTGGGGTAAAGGCACTGATACGAGCAGCAACAATCCGGGTAGGATTCGCACCCTCCGTACGCAGAAGGGTTCCCTGCCCCGCTGCGTTACATGAAGTGCATTGATACGTTACCCGTGTACCACCGGGACAAGCCCCATTGACGCAAAAGCTCAATGACGGCGGAGGGGGATTCGCAGGATTGCAGACCAAACCGGTCTGGGAGGCTCGATGCAGATCTTCGCTCAGTCGATTCAGCCCTTGTTGGACCTGAGTTATGCTGACCAACTGAGCATCCGTACGATTCCACACCCGCTGGCCTGAGCTAGCCAGCACCAGAGAGATACCGCCAATAAGGACTAGAAAGGTAGCGCTCACCACTAAGACTTCCACCAGCGTCAGACCGCATGTTTTCTGCCACAGCCGCCTGAGTGCCGCGACTCGGATAATACCTACCGCACGAACGTTAGGCATGTTCATAGGCAAGGCCGTCCGAAAAAAGTATATCTGCCTGTGCGTACAAAAAACAAGAAAGGGTTTCTCAGCGGCTCTAACAGGTTGTTGAAAAACTCAGCTGACGAAGCTGCGAGGCAGGCAACTTGCAGATGCGCCTTTTTCAGCAACCTGTTAATGAGCCCTGTAAGCAACGCGCGCAGAAACAGAAGACGGCAACTCATCAAACAAACCCTCAGTGAGGTAGCGATTGCCGGAATCAGGGAAGATGAGGGCGATAACGGCTTTTTGCTTGGACGCGGCCATGCGTTCTGCAAGTATCACACTGGCAGCCAAGGCGGCACCGGCGGAAGGGCCGATGACCATGCCTTCTTCAAACGCTAATCTCTTGAGCGTTGCGTAAGCCTGCTCGGTAGAAACAAACAGGGTCTCATCAGGCACGGCGGGATCGTAAATTCCAGGGACGATGGCAGAGGCTAAATGTTTCAGGCCTTCAAGACCATGCAGGGGTGTCGCCGGCTGGACGGCAATAGATCGGATGCGGGGATTGAATTCCTTCAAACGCCGGCTGGTTCCAATCAAAGTACCGGTAGTACCCAGCCCGGAGACAAAATGAGTAACCTGTCCTTGTGTTTGCTGCCAGATCTCAACAGCAGTCGAGTGGTAGTGCGCTTGCCAGTTGGCAGGATTGCTGTACTGGTCCAGATAGAGGAATTTTTCAGGAACACTTTCCGCAAGACCCTTGGCCTTGCGAATCGCACCATCTGAGCCCTGCAAGGGATCAGTGAGAATGACCTCAGCGCCATAACGGCGCAACAACCCTAAGACCTGGGCATTTGCGTTTTTTGGCACACAGAGGGTGAGGGGATAACCTTTGACGGCCGCGATCATCGCATAAGCGACGGCCGTATTGCCTGAAGAAGCATCCAACAATCGGATCCCCTTGCGAATCTGTCCTTTTGCTTCAGCAGCGGCAATGATGGAAGCGGCGGCTCGATCTTTAACCGATCCCCCAGGATTGAACCACTCCGCTTTGGCCAGGAGCTTCACGCCTGGATACGCTTTCCGGATTCGAAAAAGCTCTAAAAGTGGGGTATTGCCGATGAGATTCAATAAGGACGTAGGCTCTTGCGGCAAGACTGGTTGTCTTTCTTCACTCACCCATCGCGTTCCGTCAGTGGGAATCGTGATTTGTGATTGGTGATTGGGTTGTCCCTTCCACCTTGAATCACGGGTCCCGAACCCACGGCCCTGAGCAACCTCAGGATTGCGCGCGGTATTATCTCTGACTTTCAAGCTCCGGGCCACCTTCGGTGTCCTCATCTTCTCCCCACTCCAGCCCCAGGGCAATCTTGCACTCCTCAGAAGCCATCGTGCGCGGATCCCAGACAGGGGTAAAAACAATATTCACCATCGCTTCTTTGACCCCAGGCAACAGGCAAACTGCTCGCTGGACCATCGCTTTCAGTTGCGGTCCATAGGGGCAAAAGGGAGAGGTAAAGGTCATCGTCACCTTGACCGCTTCTCCCTCAGGCTGAGGATTCACATCAACGCCATAGATCAACCCGAGATCCACGATTCCCAAATGCAGCTCAGGATCCTCAATCGGCTTGAGCGCTTCTTTTACCTGTTCCTCTGTAAGCATTCTTGTCATCCTTTCCTTGATCATTGCTAACCGTTGATTACTGGCTGCTGTAATTCTTGAGTCCTTGCTCCACTACGTTCCAAGACAAAGCCGCGCATTTCACACGCACGGGAAACTTGCGCACACCGGCAAGCGCCTCCAGATCTCC
The DNA here is from genome assembly GCA_023247255.1 of Candidatus Omnitrophota bacterium. Classification (GTDB taxonomy): domain Bacteria; phylum Omnitrophota; class Gorgyraeia; order Aquiviventales; family Aquiviventaceae; genus JAHFGV01. The sequence continues at coordinate 31,088 of JAHFGV010000019.1, forward strand.
TAAGTCAACGGAATCATCCGGATCCTGACCTTGCATCAGAGCCTTCATTGTGTCGACGATGCGCCAAGCTTCCTGAATCGTCTTGCCTTCCAGTTGGGTAGCGAACATCGAGGCCGCCGCTTGACTGATCGCACAGCCTTTGCCACGGAATCGCACTTGGTGAATCCGTCCCCGCTGCATCTGAAGATGAAAGGTTAATTCATCCCCGCACAGGGGATTGGCTCCTTCCACTTTAACTTGGGCGACGGGAAGCTCACCGACATGCGTCGGGTTTCTGAAATGGTCGAGAATGACATCCCGGTACAACTCGTCCAGTTGATCCAACATTCTCGTGGATTCTCCACGGCCTTACGGCCATCTATTGATGCGCGCGCAATTGCATGACAGGATTCACCGTCGAGAAACACTGTCATTCTGATTGGCGAGACTCAATAACAGAGGTTTTGCAAATATGACGCCAGTGGCAAAGTAGCCCAGTGACTAACTCGTCTACATGCGGACAGACTGGCGGTTAAAAAAGGCTTTGGTTGTCTGGAGAGCTTCCATCAACCGATCCACTTCTTCTTTAGTGTTGTAAATATAGAAACTCACGCGCCCGGTCGCCGCTACCCCCAGACGACGCATCAGGGGTTTCGCGCAATGATGTCCTGCCCGAATCGCTATCCCTTCGGCGTCCAGCACCGTGCCCACATCGTGGGGATGCAAGCCATCGAGGTTGAAGGCAATGACCCCCCCTCGAGTCATTCCTGCTTCGCGCGAACCATAAAGAGTGAGTCCATCGACCTCTGAGAGCCGACTCAAAGCATAGGACGTCAACTCCAGATCGTGGGCAAAGACTTGATCCATCCCCAGCCGCGTTAAATACTCTAAAGCCGCACCCAAGCCGATCACCCCACCAATGTTGGGCGTGCCGGCTTCAAATTTCCAAGGAATTTCATTCCAGGTAGCCGATGTCAACTGCACATCCGATATCATCTCGCCTCCCCCCAGAAACGGCTCCATGGATTCTAGCAGTTTTTCACTGGCATAAAGCACCCCGACCCCTGTTGGCCCTAACATTTTATGGGCTGAAAACACAAGGGCGTCACAGTCCAATTGCTGCACGTCAACAGGCAAATGCGGAACGGCCTGCGCTCCATCCGCCAGAATCAAAGCCCCGTGCCGATGGGCCGCTTCGGCAATCTGCCGGATGGGATTGATCGTCCCCAGGACATTGGACATCAACGTGAGGGAAACCAATTTCGTGCCATCCGCAAGCAGCCTCTCTAGATGGCTCAGATCCAAGCGTCCTTCATCCGTGATGGACAGAAAGGCCAGACGTGCCCCGGTGGCTTTTGCAAGCAACTGCCACGGAACGAGGTTGGAGTGGTGCTCCATTTCAGAAAGGAGAATCTGATCCCCCGCAACGAGATGAACCCGTCCCCAGGCATGAGCAAAAAGATTGACGGCTTCGGTGGCGTTTCGGGTAAAAACGATCGTGCGGCTGGAAGATGCGCGAAGAAACCGAGCCGTCATTTCTCGCACCGCTTCATAGGCACAGGTGGCTTCATCCGAGAGTGTGTGCACCCCCCGGTGGATGTTGGCATTGAAACGGCTGTAGTAGTCGATCAGCGTATCGAGGACATGGCGGGGTTTCTGAGTCGTCGCCGCATTGTCGAGATAGACCAAGGGCTTGTCATGAACCTTACGGCTCAGGATGGGAAAATCTTCTCGAATGCGTCTGACGTCAAACATCGTCATGCTGTTTTCGAGTTTGCCCGTTGTCGAGTGTGCGCGTTAGCACCTTAAACGCGCTAACCGATCTCTACTTTCACGTCATCTCCTTCGACCCTGACCGGATACGAATGTACGGCAACAGCGGCCGGCAAACACAGGACCTTGCCCGTCCTCACATCAAAGCGCGCCCCATGGCGGGGACATTCGATCGCCGTGCCATCCAGCCATCCATCGGCCAAAGACCCGTCGTCATGCGTGCAGGTATCATCGATAGCGTAGAAGCCTTCCAATGTATGGCAGATGATGAGACGTTTGCCGCTGACTTCGACTGGCTTGAGCTGTCCCACCAAAATCTCTGTGATCTTTGCAACCGTGATAAATGTGTCAGCCATAAGTCGGGGGCGTGGGGAACGGGGCGTGGGGCACGTTTTTAATCTCGGATTTCGGATTTTGCTCCAATCCGCAATCCGCAATTTTATCGCCTCCTGCCCCCCAACCGTGTAACTCTCCTTCAATCTCCTGCCTGAGCCTCTGCCGCAAGGGTTCAAAAGGCACCTGAGCGATAATCGGCTCGACGAAGCCCATCACCACCAGCCGCTCGGCGACGGCTCGTGGAACGCCTCGCGCCATCGCGTAGAAGATCTGCTCCTCATCAATGGGGCCGATGGAAGCGCCGTGTTTGCACTGCACGTCATCCGCGAGGATTTCGAGCATCGGAATCGTCTCAGCCTGTGTGTTCTCACTGAGTAGGAGGTTGTGATTCTCCTGAAAGGCGTTTGTCTGTTGAGCCGATTGTGCGATGCGAATGAGCCCCGTGTAGATCATTCGGCTTTTGTCCTGAAGTGCCGCGCGCACCTTAAGGTCAGAGCTTGTGTGGGGCGCCTGATGATCTTGAAGGGTGTGTTGATCGATATGCTGGTTTCTCTTTCCAAACGTAAACCCATAGAGAAAGCTGGATGCCTGCTCTTCCATGAGCTTCGTGATCAGGTGGGTCTTGGAGAGGCTGCTGCCTAAGTTGAGATTGGCGAGCGTTAACTGGGCCCCTCTACCCAGAGTAGCCCGCAACAAGAGAAACTCACGGGCCTGAATATCCCATCGCTGAAGCCTGACGTAATGCACCCGCGCGTCTTTCTCCAGAACCAACTCGATTCGGCTATTCACCAAATGAGCCTCTGTCGTTTCAGCCGATGCTTGCGAAGCTGACAGACTCATCCCCGATTCTGGAAGGCTGAGGTATTCATCGACCCAGGTGACGGAACTTCCTTTTCCAACCCGGATGATTGTCATGGGAAATAATGCCTGGGAGGGAGCCATCGAAAGGGCATGTATCAGGCGAATGGGAACGGATCCGATAAAATCATCCGGAATTTGGATTGACAAAGCGTCGTCATGAAAAGCGAGATTCAAATGGGTGAGTTTCTGCTCCGTCTGGCTTAAGCCATCCGTCTCAAGAAACTTCCGAATCCAATCTCCTTGCTTGCCCATTTGGGCAACATCGGCAACATCTTCGATCAGCCAACCGGATATCTGTGGCTGAGCAAGCCACGTGCCATTGACACGCACGAATAGCTGTTCCTCACCGAGCGGCTGTGTGAATAGGCTCAGGTGCGCTTCTTTGAGCGATAACGACTCAAACAAAGACGGGGGCCTTGGCAGAAATCCTCGCATCGGATCCAGAAGCGAGACATCCGTCCGGCGCCAGATCTCGTCGCTGGGATGCGGCCAGGGCAATTGCTGTTGCGTCTCAAAAGCCTTATGCCTCAAATCCGTCAGCCAGGCTGGCTCCTTGAAGTGTCGCGCCAAAGCGTCAATGGTTGTCAAATCAAAGGATGCTGCCATCGTTAGTGACTAAGGGTTCGTTAAGAAATAACTGCGTCAATTTGACCGGGGGCTTTTGACCCATGGCTGCGTTGCTCATCGCTTACATCCTCATCGAGAATGCTCGCTCTTCGCGCCTTGCCCTGAGTCAAAATCCCCACGGCCAAATAGCACAGTCATTTCTTAACGAACCCTAACTGCTGTTTTGCAAAATGCCTCAATGTCAGTGGCCAAGTGGCCCATGGCCAGGAAGAAAGTAAATCATGATCCTAAGCTCCAGTATTTACGTCTGTGTCATGTTTCATGTGTCATGAGTCATGGAAAGCAAAAGGAGCCCTTTGGCCATACTTGAGATGCCTGTTTATTTTCTGCTTTTTCATGACACATGACTCATGAAACATGACACAATCCTCATTACTTCTCTTGGGAAATAACACGACACTCAGCCGCTTTCCCCCACTGACCACCGATCACTGCACTTATCCCACGGCTCCTTCCATCTCCAATTGCACTAGGCGATTGAGCTCAACCGCGTACTCCAGCGGCAGCTCCTTGACGAATGGCTCAATGAAGCCATTGACGATCATGTTCATGGCTTCTTGGTCGGTGAGTCCGCGGCTCATGGCGTAGAAGAGTTGTTCATCCCCGATCTTGGAGACTGTGGCCTCATGTCCGATCTGCACCCGCTTTTCATCAATCTCCATCGTCGGATAAGTGTCTGAGCGTGACTCCGGATTGAGCAGCAGGGCATCACAGCGCACCGTGGATTTCGCGTTCACAGCCCCCGGATAGACCTTGACCAGACCCCGGTAGCTGGTGCGTCCCGTGCCCTTGGAAATCGATTTCGACGTGATCACCGAGGATGTATCCGATGCCGCGTGAACCATCTTCGCACCCGCATCCTGATGCTGTCCGTCACCGGCGAACGCAACCGACAGCACCTCCCCATGTGCACCGGGCCCCATCAGATAAACGCCCGGGTACTTCATCGTCAGACGAGAACCGAGATTGCCGTCTAACCACTGCACCGTCGCACCCTCATGAGCCACGGCGCGTTTGGTGACGAGGTTGTACACGTTCTTCGACCAGTTCTGAATCGTGACGTAGCGAATCTTGGCATGATTCAGCGCGATGAGTTCCACGACTGCACAATGGAGGGAATCCGAAGAATATGACGGTGCGGTGCATCCCTCGAAATAAGTCACCTCGGCGCCTTCATCCGCGATGATCAGCGTGCGCTCGAATTGTCCCATGTTCTTGGCGTTGATTCTGAAGTAGGCCTGCAGGGGCATCTCGACACGCACCCCTTTTGGCACATAGATGAAACTGCCGCCGCTCCATACGGCGGTATTCAGCGCGGCAAATTTGTTATCCGCAGGAGGAATGATGCTGCCGAAGTAGCGCTGGATGATGTCTGGACGTTCCTTCAGGCCTGTGTCCATGTCGAGGAAGATCACCCCCTGGCGCTGAAGATCTTCGTGCATGGAGTGATAAACGGATTCGCTTTCATACTGGGCGCTGACTCCCGCAAGAAACTTGCGCTCAGCCTCGGGGATACCCAGCCGATCGAACGTTTCCTTGATCTCCACTGGAACATCCTCCCAGGAACTTCCCTGTTTCTCGGTAGGCTTGAGGTAGTAGTAGATGTCATCGAAATGAATGCTGTTCAACAGCTCGGTGTTTGCCCACTGGGGCATGGGCTTGTTGACGAAGTGCCGGTATCCGCGGAGCCTCAGATCCAACATCCACTTAGGCTCTTGCTTCATCGCTGAGATTTGCTTAACCTGATCCTCATCCAAGCCGGGCTCTGCCTTGAAAAAAGCCTTCTCCGGAACATGAAAACCGTAGAGCTTGTCATAATCCTGGTTGATGTCAATCTTTGGTTTCACGGATGCCATAGCCTGTTTCCTCCTTTTACACTCGCACTAGTCGACTACACGCAGAGCGTTTGCGTATGGGGACGCAGCCCTTCATAACCCTTGGCCTCCAATTCATGGGCCAATTCCGGGCCTGCCGAGCGCACCACACAGCCATCCACCATGACGTGCACACGATCGGGAATAACGTAGTTCAACAGCCGTTGATAGTGCGTGATCAGCAAAATTCCCCGCTGAGAAGAACGTTGGGCGTTGATGCCAGCTGCTACCGTTTTGAGGGCGTCGATATCCAATCCGGAATCGGTCTCATCAAGGACGGCAAGCGCAGGGGCAAGAACAGCCATCTGAAGAATCTCCAACCGTTTCTTTTCCCCTCCGGAGAAGCCATCGTTGACATAACGATTCATGAACGAATCCGCGATACCCAGCGTTTTCAAATGAGTCTTCACGGTCTGACGGAACTCCTTGATGGGCACATCCGTCCCCCGCACCCCTCGTAGGGCGGAGCGGAGGAAATTTACTATGGTCACACCCGGGATAGCCGTCGGATACTGAAAGGCAAGAAATATGCCGGCTGCTGCGCGTTCATTGACTGCAAGTTGCTGAATGTCCTGGCCTTTATAGAGAATGCGCCCCTGGGTTATCGTGTACTTCGGATGCCCCATGAGGCAGAGCGACAACGTACTCTTTCCGGACCCATTCGGACCCATGATGGCGTGCACCTCACCACACCCCAGGCTCAGCGTCAAGCCCTTTAAAATCTCTTTCCCATCGACCGCAACATGCAGATTCTCGACTTCAAGCAAGGATGGCTGAATAGCTGATTGAATAGTCATCTTTTTGACCTATCGGTTAGACATCGAGTTACATCAGTTGCCGATTACGCCCAGTCGTTTACCCAGGCGTTCGGATACTTCGTACTCATTGTCCAAGAGCGTATCCAGAGTAGTCTTATTCAAGAAACCCTGGATGTAGGCAGTGAGGCCCGACCAAACCGAGCGAATCCCGCAGTTGGTAAAATGCACGCAGGCTACTTCGTTGCCGGTAAAGGAGCGACAGATATGGTCTGTCGTTTCCAGACGTCCCAGTGCCTGTATCGTTTCTCCCAGAGTCAGTTGCGAAGCAGGCCGATTGAGGGTGTAGCCTCCCTTTACTCCCCGTACGCTATGGACCAACCCGGCCCGTGAAAGGAGCCGCAAGAGCTTCTCCACATAGGCCGCAGAGAGTCCTTCCTTCTCTGCGATCTCCCTCACGCTGACTAGCTGCCCTTTTGGAACCCTGGCCAGTTGCAAGAGGCAGCGCAGTCCATACTCTTCTTGGGCGGTAATTTTCATCGGATGGGTCTTACCCCTATACCCTCAAGGATACGATAATATGACTTTTTTGTCAAGTATCCTAACCACGCAGCCTTGTGATCACTCGGCTGATCGAAGGGGTTAAGCGGGGTTAAGACGCAAACCGCTGGGGGGAAAAAGGTTTTATGTCCAGAACACTTCTGCCACGCAGGATGAGGTCCGCCATCACCTGAGCGGTAATCGGGGCGAGGAGGATTCCGTGTCGGAAATGGCCGGCGGCCACATAGAGTCCATCGATGGCGGTTTTGCCTAGGATGGGACGCCGGTCGGCTGTGGCCGGGCGGAAGCCGGCCCAGGCTTCGAGAAACAGACACGGATCCAGTGCGCGACTGATTTGACGCAGCCCGGACAAGATTCCCTCCATACCCTCGATGGTGAGAACCTTTGTAAAACCAGCCGGCTCCATCGTTGAGCCACAAATCAGCCGGTTATCCCGTCGCTGAACGACGTAGGCACGCTGCGATACCAATATCCGCCGAAAGACTCGGCTGGAAGATCGAAACGCGAGCATCTGTCCGCGTAGGGGCTCGATAGGCACAGGCACGGGAAAAGATCCTCCCATCGAGGCCCAACTGCCCAGGCAGTTGACTACTATGCGGGCGGATAACTGTCCACGGTTCGTTTCTACTCCCCGAATGACACACCCACGGACGATCAATCGATTCACCGTGGTCTGTTCTTTGACTTCCACACCCGCTTTTCGACAAGCGATCGCCAGGGCTTGCATGAGACGGACATTATCCACTTGCGCCTCGTTAGGAAAATAAAACCCGGCATGGATCGCCGCATCCACATACGGTTCGTTGCGACGAAGTTCCTTGCGTGACCAGCGTTCCACGCGCAGGCCCTGTTTGAGCTGCCAGCGGGCTTGCCGGCTAAGCACACGTTCCTCCCTACCATTCATCGCAAGGGATACAATCCCATCAACATGGTAGCCAACCGACAGATCGGATCGCCGCTCCAAATGTTCCACCCACCGAGGATACATCCGTCGCGCAGCCTGACAGAGCTCAAAGACGGAATCGGGCTGTACGCAATCGACTTGCGCTGAGAGAATACCGGCTGCCGCGGAGGAGGCTTCCTGACCCAAACGTTCACGTTCCACGATGAGAACCCGACAACCGTGGCGCGCGAGCTCATCGGCGAGTGCGCAGCCGATGATGCCACCTCCGAGGATGAGAATATCAGCGTGTGAAACCATGAGATTCTTTGCTCATCGCTTTGGGATTTCTGGTGGGGCGAAGCAAAACATCGGGGGTGGCTCGATGACGGGGCCGAACTTAGCGCTCAATGGGAAAGCCAGCGGCTTTCCAAGAAGCGATGCCGCCGATCATCTCTTTCGCACGATAGCCCTTCGAGGCTAATACGTACGCCGCTTTTGTACAGAGCAAACAAGTAACGTCCCAACAATAGGCGACGATAGCCTTATTCTTGGGCAGTTCTCTCATGCGCGTGGGCAGCTCTTCAAAAGGAATGTGGATCGCACCAGGAATGCGTCCTTCCTGATAACCTTGCCTTGAACGGACATCCAAAATCACTGCTTGCGTCGGATCTTCATCCATCAGGCGCTTGACGTTGTGTGGGCCAAGCTCTGCGGACAGCTTGGCCTCAAAGTAACGCGCCAACTGCGCAGGACTCACCGATCGAATCGCTGATCGCCGTCTCGTTGCTGTTGCCATCGTCTCCTCCTTTTTAGGGTTCTTCTGGATTTTCTGTGGATTCCGCCCCCTCTTTGGAAAAGAGGGGTGGGGGAGAGTTTTCCAAGTCATATCTGGGCTTTTGCAAAAATAGCCAACGCGTTGACCGAGTGTTGTGTCCTATTCCAAGAGAAGTAATGAGGATTGTGTCATGTTTCATGAGTCATGTGTCATGAAAAAGCAGAAAATAAACAGGTATCTCAAGCATGGCCAAAGTACGCCTTTTGCTTTCCATGACTCATGACACATGAAACATGAAACAGTCTTTCATGACACACAACACATAACTCATGAAACAGACGTGAGCACTACCACTAACCTCGATGCATTTTGCAAAACCTCAGTCATATATTCTCCCATATCTTCTCAATGACCCCTTCTATGTTCTCGAAAACTTCTCTGTCTGAAAACCTCAAAACTCGCAATCCAATATTTCTCATGAATTCATCTCTTCGGCTGTCTTTTACTTTTCCGTCTTCTGTATAATGCTGCCCGCCATCGAGCTCCAAAACTAGATGGGCACTCGAGCAGTAAAAATCAACGATAAAATTTCCTATTGGCTTCTGTCTATAAAATTGATGTCCTTTCATCTGCTTGTCTCTGATTCTTGACCACAGCATTTTTTCCACATCTGTCATCCCTTTTCTAAGCCGTTGGGAATGTTCTTTCAACCTCTTGTTGTAATCAAGCATGCCCTTAAAATCCCCCCTCGCCCTCCTTTACTAAAGGGGGGACTACCCGCACGATTTCCTGAAGAGTCCTTTTTAGATGCCAAAACCTAAAGCATTGTGGATTTCGGATCTTCGATTGCGGATTTATTACCTCTTTCAATTCGTAATCCCCAATGCCAGTGGGTCTTCAAGAACTTTCAACTCCCTTTCATCCTGAGTCGTTGCCCATCCACTCACTCGCCCAATGGCCAGGCAAAAGAACAAGAATTCATTCGGTGGGATTATCCTTTTGTATCGAGGGTTGTACCCGGGGATTCCTGGCGCGATCTTGCAGCACACGTTCCACGGCCCCGGTCAAATCTGCAGGCCCAGCAAACCGCAAGGTAACCCGACCATCCGGGGCGATGATGTAGGTCAAGGGAACGCCGACCAGGCCGTATTCCAGAGAGATGGCAAAATCATTCTCGCCATCGGGGATCACTTCATAGGGCAAGAGTGCCTGCTTGATAAAGCTTCGCAACCGTGCGGGATCCTCATCGATACTGACAGCCAGAATAGTAACACCCCGAGATGACCATCGTTGATGCACTTCCTTCAGCTTGGGGATCTCTGCCCGACAGTACCCGCACCAAGTGGCCCAGAAATGAAGCACAACGACATTCCCTGCATACTTTGCCAGGGTCTGCTCAGTGCCGGTAAGATCTTTTGCGGAAAACGCAGGGGCTCGCTGTCCGGAGCCGGGACCGTCTTCAAACCACCACGCCTGGCTCTCTGGAACCGATACGGCGGATACCGTAAAGATCGCAAGACCAGCCAGGACCAGACTGCAGAGAACCCACACGTGACGCCTGACACGTGACACGAAACGACATGCCCAAATATTTTTCTTGTTACTTGTCACGTGTCACCTGTTACGTCTGGAGTTTTGCAAAACGACCGCTCTGACTTGGACCGAGACGAACACCCGCGGGGACGGAATAAACCGAGGCAAGCGGTATAGCCGTGGAGGAAATTGGTGCAACCAATGGGCCCGATCTCGCCATTGCAAAAAAAGCCTCCAATGGGCAGCTCTTTGCCTCCGATGGTTTGAATCGTTTTCACGTCTTGATGAGCCACCCCATAGAAGGCTTTGCCTCGCCCGGTGCAACTAAACAACAATGCCCCACAAGGAGCCGCTTGCCCGGGCCGGGCTATCGCTTGAGTCAAGCGGCGGCGCAATTCGTTACGCGAGGTAGCGGCATCCCGAATATGAAACTGAAGGGTCTGACCGATTTGCACATGATCGGCAAGGGCAATCGCCCCCGCATCCGGATCAATCCCGACGATGTGGCGGATTAAAAAGTCCCCTGTGGCAAAGACATGCCGCATCTCATTGACGGCTAGGCCGCTGAATATCGATCCTTCCTGGGCGAGCTGTCGATCCTCAACCGACAGCGAACAGAGCACCTCATGAAGGACCGCTACAGCCTGTCGCCCACCCAGTTGCACCACCACATTTTCCTCAGCGGACGTCACAACGTAGGGGCGTCCCACAGGCCGGCATCCTTGTGACACCACCGCATCCATGACTACGTCGCCGGTCATGGCCAAACCTACGGCCCCTGTGCGATGCACCTGTCGGTTGATAAACAAAAAGTTCTGCCCAGCCGCATGCCCACCGCTGACCAGCCCGCCAATGATCGGGCGTTGCGGATAGGTACTATTCAACGCCTGAACCAACCTTACAGGATCACACGTGTGGGGATCTGCAAACAACAGAAATACCGGCTCCATCGCCGGCGAAGGGCCAATCTTGTCAACCCAGAATCCACCCGGGCAAGACAGCTCCAGTTCATCGGGATCCACCACAAATGGAAACAATCGAACGTCCGGAAGGGATGCTGCCACGATCCCCAGCGCTGGAACCCACTCACACTCTTTGCCTGGGCCAATGATCCCACTGCCGCTGCAGCCGATAAGAAGACCCGGTTTCAGCCTCTGGTGAATGACATCGATTAATTCAGGCCATCGAACCGGGTAGCTGATGGACGCAAAGACACAGGCCATATCGCATCGGCTACCCGATAGCCTCTCGTGGATTCGCTGACAGACCTCCTCGGCTGCCACCGTGGCATCGATGGATTCGCTGATCTCTGAGGCAAACAGCATGCGTCTTGTCATGCTCCATCCAGCTTAGACGTGGCCTTCATCCTTGTCAATGGCGCGCCGGGCGTGCGGAAGATGCCTTCACCCTATCAATCTATCAATGTCCGGAAGATTAATCACCCGCGTCATGCGCGGTGCCCATGCAGAAATAACCAGTCCGGCAGCCACTCACTCAGTGGTCCTTTGGATTTCAGGGTCGTCCGCTCAAATGGGTGTTGGGACTTGATGCCTGTCCGGTCGGAGAAAAAACCGCTGAAGAGAGAACCATTGGCAATCCAGGTGTTGGAGGGAAATACCGAAAAGGCATAAGGGCATTCTAACCCCTGATCGATGAAGGTCTGTTTGAAAGAGGAGAGAAATCCCCCATCGACCATAGCGTGTAACACATCGGGTCGTAGGCCGTCGATAATACAACAGCAATACCCGTGCCCCTGGCACAGGCCATCCGGAATACTTGCCTTCTTCAACGACAGGCGCCGGTTGCTTCGCCGGACGTTTCTCCGTCCGTTCAATCTTAACCACGAACTCCCCACGATTGTCTTCGGGAAAATCATCGTTGACCCCAAGCCAGAGTCTGCCTGAGTGGGGGGTGCTACCGTCCCAATGGGTCCCTATGTAAAAAAGAACTCCCTCGGTACCGATCTTTCCAACTGAGGTGGATGGGGAAGCTGTCATAGACCCACAACCCACAATCCCGCTGGCCACCATGATCACAAGAGCCACACGCACACATAAAGGTAACCATCCAGATTCTGTGATACTATAAAGTCCTGACATGAGCCTGCCTTCGAGCCTCCATCCCTTTGCCTACGATACCTTTCAGCAACAGGCGATCCAAGCCATTGATCGTGGCAGTTCCGTGTTGGTGGCCGCACCGACGGGAGCCGGAAAGACGGTCTTGGCTGACTATGTGATCGAACAAACCCTCAAGCGACAGCAGCGCGTGATTTACACCTCACCCATCAAGGCCCTGAGCAATCAAAAGTTCCGCGACTTCTTTGCACGCTACGGCTCGCGCACGGACGCCATTTCACCATCGGTCGGACTGGCCAGTAGCGAGGCAGACACCCCAGAGAAATCAGATGCGCTCGGACCTGCCAGAGGCAGCCAACGACAGATGGTTGGGATCATGACCGGGGACGTGACCCTCAATCCCCAGGCTCCTTTGATTATCATGACTACCGAGATTTACCGAAACACCTTATTAGAAGATCCCGAACGCCTGTCTTCTTATGCCTGGATCATCTTCGATGAAATCCACTACTTGGACGATCCAGAGCGGGGAACGGTATGGGAAGAAGCGATCTTGTTCAGTCCTCGCCATATTCGTCTTTTGTGCTTGAGCGCCACGATCCCCAATGCCTCAGAGATTGCCACATGGATCCGCGAGATTCACCAGCGTCCCATTGAAGTCATCCAAGAAACCCAACGGCCGGTACCCCTGCACATACGATTCCAGTGCCAGAACCGGATCATGGATAGTTTGCAACAGCTCCAGCAAGAAGGTTATCCGTCCATCCTGAGCGGCAGCCGACCGCTCTTGCGTCATGCGAAACGCCTACCCTACTCCCAACAGCGACGCCTGGGTCTTGAGCTGCGACACCCCAACCGCGTGCAGAGTCTCGTCCACACCCTCGAAAAAGAACAACACCTGCCGTGCATCTGGTTTACCTTTGGCCGACGGAACGCCGAGAACCTGGCGTGGGAGATTTCCCGGTATTGCACGCTTGAGGGTCCCCAGCGGGAACGCCTGCTGGCCACCTATCGAAAGCTCTGCCGTCAATTCCAATTAAACCAGCATCCCATCGCAGAAGCGCTGGGACAACTGATCGGTAGCGGCGTCGCGTACCACCATGCCGGAATGATGCCGACCGTGAAGGAAGTCATCGAACGCTGTTTCACCAGCCGCCAGCTCAAGGTGATCGTCACGACTGAAACCTTTGCGTTGGGCATCAACATGCCGGCACGAAGTGTGGTGTTAGACACGCTCAAGAAACGCTTAGGAAGTACGTTCGAGTTGCTGCGCCGTCGGCAGTTTTTGCAAATGGCCGGCCGTGCGGGCCGAAGGGGCATGGACGACTTCGGCGTTGCGTATGTCCGCGTCAATCCCTTGCATGTCACCTGCCCTGAAGTCCAGCAGTTGATTCAAGGCTCACCGGAGCCGGTGTATAGCCGATTCAACATGACGTATGCCACACTGCTTAACCTCCACCGTCGTCACGGCGCTGGGCTTTTGGAGATATTTCCCAAGACGCTGTATTATTTTCAAACCAGTGGGATGCGTCAGCAAGAGGGCTTGAGCCTGATTCAGCGCAAGCTGCAGCTGCTTACTACGATGGGCTACATCAACCCGGATGGGCTGACTCCAAAGGGGGCTTTTGCCTGTTGGCTCTATGGCTACGAATTGCTGCTCACCGAGCTGCATATCGACGGTGAGCTCAGCCATTTGGATCCTCTGGCGTTGGCCATCGTGGTGCTAGCCGTGGTTTATGAACCGCGCCCGAATGTGAAGCGGCTCAAACGCCATCGCTTGTATCAACGATTGGACCATCTGTGCAATGAACCGTTGGGCCAGATCCACAAAGAGGAGAATCGTCTGCATATCCGTCCGAAAACAAAAGTCCCCGCCTTTCATCTGTCGGCTGCCCTGGAGGTCTGGTTCCAGGGAGGTGTCTTTCATCACCTCAGCCGACACACAGAGGTGGATGAGGGGGAGATCATCCGCTATTTTCGCATGACCGTTCAGCTGCTGCGACAGCTCGCCGATAGCCCCCAGTCGGACACACGCCTTCGGGCCATGGCGCTTAAAGCGATCCATCGGATCAACAGGGACGTCATTGATGCGGAAGCCCAGCTACAACTGGGATAGACTGATTTTGCGTAACACGTAACTGAGGTTTTGCAAAATGCACCGAGATTAGTGGCAGCGCTCACGTCTGTGTCATGTTTCATGTGTTATGTGTCATGAGTCATGGAAAGCAAAAGGAGCACTTTGGCCCTGTCTGAGATGCCTGCCTATTTTCTGCTTTTTCATGACACATAAACCATGAAACATGAAACAGTCTCTCATGACTCATGAAACAGACGTAAGTACTGGATCTTAAAAACATGACACAACACTCAGTCACTGCGTTGGCTATTTTTGCAAAAGCCCACTCATCACGTGTAACGTATCCCATGTGTGTTCTCTGCAGCCTGGTCCTGGCTGGGTGCGTGAGCCCGCAATACGCCATCCGCGAGCCTCCGGTACCGGATGAATCGTCATCCGCCCTGCAGATAGAACGCGCGATCAGCGTCTATCAAGCAAAACAGTTCGAAGCCGATGGCACCCGAAGGATTAGCCCGAATGAACGACTCTGGGGCTTTGATATCCCCTCAATCGTGGATCGTCTTTCTCGCGTGAGCGAACGTCCCTACCTTCAGTATCAAACCTATCTCTGGAACCTCGAAGATCCCAATGCAGCCGCGTTGGCAGACGGTAGGATCTATATCTCTAAAGGCATGCTCAACACCCTGGCCAGCCGTGGCAGCCGCGCCGATGAACTGGCTGTCATCGTCGCCCATGAATTAGCCCATACGGCGGCTCAACATCTCGTGAAACGTTATCGCATGCTCCAACAGCAACGGTGGCTGCTGGCGCTGGTGGCAGCGGGTACTGCTGCGGCGACGAGGCAATCCCAAGCAGCACAAGCGCAACGAACCGGCAGGCTGGTGATGGACATGGCCCAACTGATTCAGGATGTGGCCAACAGTGGATACAGCCAGGAACAAGAACTTGAAGCCGACCAGTTGGGAATCGGATACGTCATCCGGGCAGGTTTCGATCCTCGGGCCGCTCTCGATCTCTTGCAAGACTTCGCTCGATTTGACTCGCCTTGGCCGTTCCTTCGCACCCATCCCTATATGCGCACTCGAGTAGACTATCTGGCCCGTTACCTTCAGGATCGTGGCTTGCGGGCGCCCGCTTCAACCTCCCAGCCTTCTTCCAACCAGGACGTCGAATCCAGGCGCAAGCACTTGAGGCAAATCCAGAAACTCTATCCGGTGGGCTCGGTCAGTTGGAACAATCTCCAACGTCAGATCGAAGCCTTGGATGCATCGATCGTGACCCCGTAGAATGCAACCGACTTCGCGAAGTGAAACGCATGAAGGCTGTGGAAACACCCTTTTGCTCAAAGCTGACGATGGCGATGGGGTGCACGGGGCGGGAGACGAGGGGTGAGGGAAAGAAAACCAGGGATAGGGAAAGAGCGACTTCCAGTTTTTGAAGTTTGCGAGGATCTCTTATCAGTTCCCGTGCCCCACGCCCCGTTGCCCTTGCCCCCTCTGTTGATTTCCCAGCCCCTACTAGCGTCCTGTTAGGGTTCGTTAAAAAATGACGGCGCTATTTGGCCGTGGGGATTTTGACTCAGGGCAAGGCGCGAAGAGCGAGCATCCGCGATGAGGATGTAAGCGATGAGCAACGCAGCCATGGGTCAAAAGCCCCCGGTCAAATGGATGTAGTTATTTCTTAACGAACCCTTAGGGGTGAGGAAAATAGAGCAGGGCAAATTGCCTAAGCAGTACGGAATCCTTGGGATCGATTTCAACAAACGCCACACCGACTTCATCTGCCCGGAGCCGCAGGGTCTTTCCTCTGACTCCGTCAGGATTGCGCGTTTTCTCTTCTGGATCCAACGGTTGGCTCCACACTACCTTTGCCACGCATCGGATGGGCTCTGTCCTTTCAGGGAAATGGAGAGTCAGGTCAAGTACAGCACCCGGCGCAAGGGAATGCTCAGCGATAAACCGAATACCCCCATCCGAGATATTCTTGGTTAAGGCCTTGCCGTGCTTTCTCCCGTCACGGATAATGTAAGAAACACTCAGGCGTGTCTGGGGACGAATCTGTCTTCTGTGTTCATCCGCCATGGCAATCCCGATGAAGTCCCCCCATGAGGACTCGGGGTGGGAACTTCATGTGCCCATTGACATACACGCACGTGTATGTCAATGGGAAAAATATTACAAAAGGGGATCCCTGAAGGATTTTGTAAATTCGTCTTACCCGGTCCCTGGATTGGCGATTTTCGGAAGAGACACGAAGAATGAGCTTCCTTTACCCACTTGGCTTTCCGCCCAGATCCTGCCTTGGTGTAACTCAACAATCGCCTTGGCAATCGGAAGGCCCAAGCCTGAGCCTTCCTGATGATGGTCTCCGCTGCGTTCAAACTTTTCGAAGATCCGTTGCAGGTCTTCGTGCGGAATTCCCGATCCTGTGTCAGCCACCTCGATGAGACAACCGCTCAAATCCTTTGAAAGCCGAACACGCACCCCTCCCTGATCGGTGTATTTGACCGCATTCGTAATGAGATTGACGAACGTCTGGGTCAAACGATCCGGATCTCCCACAACTACAGCCTCCTCGTTGGGAAAGTCCAACGACACGCTCAGCCCGCGCTTGGTGAGCAGAACCTGACAAGATCCTGCGACGGTGCGCAAAAGATCTTGCAGGACAATCCGTTGCTGTCGCAAGCTCAGCTTCCCCGACTCGATATGCGCCACATCGAGCAGATCCCCGACCAGCCGCGCCATGCGGCTGGCCTCCCGATAGCCGACCTCCACCGGCTCCACCTGATCTTTAGCCAGCGGTCCATGCAGAGCGTCTCGGAGATTCTCTAACGTCCCTTTGATAATCGTCAGGGGAGCGCGAAACTCGTGGGCGACATGGTTGACAAAATCCGTCTGGATGGTTGTGAGCTTGGCAAATTTTCGATTCAAATCGACCAACTCGTTAACCAACCGCATGATCAGCCGACGTCCTGCCAGCAATCCCAGAAGCGCGAGGATGACAGCCAGAAGGAAGTAGACGCCATGGATACCGGCAAGAATCGAAATCGAGAAGAACTTCACGGTAATGAGGTAGCAACAAATCAACAAAGGGATAACGGTCATCAACGCAAAAGCGACGTGGAACTGAGTCAGCCACTGCTGGATTCCGTATGGTTCCTGAGTTTGAAGAAAATCCGCATGGGGCTTTGCTCTGGGAATGACCGGGGAGCTGGAGCTCAGAAGGGATGGATCTTGCTGCGTGTGTTTATCTGGCATAGAGGCTGGATGGAGCACCAGGGAAAAACACCCGCTTGCTCAAGGCTAAGGGTTCGTTAAGAAATAACTGCATCCCTTTGACCGGGGGATTTTGACCCATGGCTGCGTTGCTCATCGCTTACATCCTCATCGAGGATGCTCGCTCTTCGCGCCTTGCCCTGAGTCAAAATCCCCACGGCCAAATAGCGCAGTCATTT
>JAHFGV010000020.1 GCA_023247255.1 Candidatus Omnitrophota bacterium
CCGCCGCGAACGCATCCCTGGAAGGATCGCTCCTGTGACGCGATGCGCCGACGCCAGGCTCGCAACGGGGATACTCCGATGAGTCCCTCAGTGATGAGCGTCGATCCTGGGGCAAGCCAGGGGCCAAAAACTCGACCACGAATCTCGCTTGCGGCGTCCAACGGTTGTTTTACACAACTTCACAACTTTTCCACCCTTCCCCCAGACCTCCATCCAACAACGACGACTACACACCCATGACATTTCTATTAACTTGCAACAAGGCTTGCGACAATCCTTGACGCTGCCTGTTGTTGCCGATACAATCATTAAGGACAATGGCATAGCCTCTGGCTGTATTGACATAATTTATCAACAGGGAGATTCCGATGGCGACAGCAACCTCTTGGACATCGACTAAAGAACGTCGGGGGATAGTGACATTCAAAGGCAACCCGCTCACTTTGATAGGTCCGGCAATCAGTGTGGGCCAGCAAGCCCCTGAGTTTCAGGTGCTCACTCAAGATTTGGCACCCGTTACGTTGGGAAGTTCTAAAGGTAGCGTGCGATTAATCAGCGTCGTTCCTTCCTTGGATACGCCCATCTGCGATGCCCAGACCAGGCGCTTCAACGAAGAAGCGGCACGCTTTCCCGAGGCTGTTGCGGTTATGACCATTAGCATGGATCTACCCTTTGCTCAGAAGCGGTGGTGTGGCTCAGCGGGTGTTAACCGCATCCAGGTATTGTCCGATCATCGAGACGCGTCTTTTGGAACTGCCTATGGGACGTTGATCAAGGAATTACGTCTTTTGGCCCGGTCGGTCTTTGTCATCGACGAGCGCGACAGCGTGCAGTATGT
Organism: Candidatus Omnitrophota bacterium; assembly: GCA_023247255.1. Classification (GTDB taxonomy): domain Bacteria; phylum Omnitrophota; class Gorgyraeia; order Aquiviventales; family Aquiviventaceae; genus JAHFGV01. The sequence goes on from JAHFGV010000020.1 coordinate 839, forward strand.
GGAGTATGTTTCTGAGGTGACTACCCCTCCTCATTATGACGCTGCTTTGGCGGCCGTTCGTTCTCTAATACAAACGCAATAAGTTTCCTGATGATCGGATGGCGGATGGCGAAACTGGCGCTGTGTTGGGTGGGACCCTATTTATTCAAGCCATGGTGCTCGCCGCTGTTACGTTGGAGGATGGAGACCTATGGCGTGGTGAGCAATGAGGGAATCGTGCTTCACGCGGATGCGTTGACGAGCGCACAATTTTACGCCTTCCTTCGACAACACGCCAAAGCTATACTCCAATTCTTACGATGGGCCGCTACCCTGCAGTGGAACCCATAAATTCCTCTTCGCGGAATTTATCAACCCCACATCGGGCCACGGCCGAAAGCCATGGGCCCAGTTGGTTTGCTTAAGCGAACGGGTGGGAACGATGTTGCCCCACGCGGGGCGTGCTCTTGGATGTCACAGGTTTGTCCCGTGGGGCTCCACGAATGGTCGATTGCCCATTGTCGTCGTCGATTCTGATTAATGCGATGGACGTGCCCTTCAATCGAAAATCCAAAATCGACAATCGAAAATTCCAAGGCAGTTTTATAATTCTTTAACAGAGGTTAAGTTATTGGTGTCACAGGCTCAGCTTGTGGGGCTCCACAATGGCATGCATTGCCGAGCAAAAGCAAAGTTGAAGAGTGGGGCAACACTCTAAGGAGATCCGAGGGATGTCAGAGTCTAAAAAGATTCTCATCGTTGATGATGAACAGCAATTAGTCTTGGCCATGAAGATCCGCCTTCAGTCAAAAGGTTATGAGGTCATTACCGCCAGCGATGGCCAGGAAGCCTTGGATTGTGCCAATAAGGACAGACCCGATCTCATTATCCTAGACGTCATGATGCCGGGAATGGATGGGTACTCATGCCTGCGGGAATTAAACAATCGTTTTGGACGAGGCAAGATACCGGTTATCATTCTGACTGCCCGCGAGCGAATGAAAGACTTGTTTGAATTGGAGGGCATTGAGGACTACATGGTCAAGCCATTCGATTATGAGGATCTTTTGATTCGGATTCAGCGCGTTTTACAAAGGCGTGAGGCGATCTCGCTATGAGCGCTGTCTGTTAGCAAGTGTGGAAGATATGGTATACTGCATAGTAAAGTTAAGGAACGGATAGAGACTGACAATAAAGTACAAGCGATTAGAGTAAGCCTCGTTATAGGTTCGAACAGGCTAACCTTCGTTGCTGCTTAGTTCGAGGGAAAGCAGCGTGAGCCCGCAGGAGTTGGGCGGGTGCTGAAAAGCAGGGGCGTTTCGATTCAGACGAGTGTCTGGATTGAAACCTTGATCCCTTTAAACGGATCAAGGCAAAGCCACAACCTAAACCCGTAAGGGCATGGTGGTTGGGTTGCCGAAAACCGTGAGCGAGAAAAGCATGAGCCCTAGGCTGTTTTCCTACAAGCATAGGGCTATTTTATTTATAGGTTTGGAGGATGGGTAAAGAGGAGGAAGATAGATGCGATTGGAACAGCGACGATGGACTCGCCAATCGGGTTGGGAACCACAGGGCTTAGCAACTGCGGTACCGGCTTCCGTTCATTGGGTGCTCGTTTTTGGAGATACCGCGCTTCTACGGACCCAAACAGGGTTGGCTGACATCCGACGCGCATACCCCAATGCCCAGATCGTGGGTTGCAGTACGGCTGGGGAGATTTATGGCACGCAGATTTCAGATGAATCACTCGTCGTTACCGCCGTCCATTTCGATCACACGCGGATTATGACCCAAAAAGTGAGTGTCCAACAGGCAAGCCAGAGCGCGCAAGCCGGCGAACAGTTGGCGAAGGCCCTTTCGGCAAAAGATCTAATCCATGTGCTGATTATTTCCGACGGGCAGCGTGTCAATGGCAGCGAGCTAGTCCGTGGTATGACTCGACATCTGCCCGAGGGTGTTGCCGTGACCGGGGGGCTTTCCGGGGACGGGGCTCGTTTTCAACAAACGCTGGTTTTTCTAAATGACGCTCCACAGGAAGGGAACATCGTCGCGGTGGGATTTTACGGAGACCGCTTGAAAGTAGGCTATGGCTCGCTGGGAGGTTGGGATTCTTTTGGCCCGGAGCGGCTCGTTACGCGCTCATCGGGAAACGTGCTCTACGAGTTGGACGGGAAACCGGCGCTGGAATTGTATAAGCAGTACCTGGGAGACCATGCCTGCGGGTTGCCTGCGACGGGGCTTTTGTTTCCTTTGAGCATTCGATCGGAGGATGGCAAAAGGGAAATCGTCCGGACGATTCTCGCGGTGGATGAGAAATTCCAAAGTATGACCTTTGCCGGTGACGTTCCCGAAGGCACCTACGCCCGTTTGATGAAAGCCAATTTTGACCGGTTAGTCGATGGCGCACAGGGAGCCGCCAAGACCAGCCACGAAGCGATGGGTTCTGTTTCTCCCGATCTGGCGATTCTGATTAGCTGTGTGGGCCGAAGGCTTGTGTTAAAACAACGGACCGAAGACGAGATCGAAGCCGTTCGCTCGGTCCTGGGTGAGCGAACCGTTTTGACGGGTTTCTATTCTTATGGAGAGATCTGTCCGGCTGCACCGAATGCCAGCTGTGAGTTGCACAACCAGACTATGACCGTCACCACTTTTTCAGAGGTCAACTGACATCGGGATGCACAAGTTACTTCAGCGACAATTGCAGCGGTATCTGTCTTCTGAATCCCTGTCCCATTTGACGGATGGATGGCGCGATCTGCTGAGCGCCGTCGATCAAGCCTATGAACAGGCCGATGTCGATCGGCAGTTGCTGGAACGTTCCCTGGATTTGACTTCCCAAGACCTGATCCTGCGCAACAAGGAACTCTGGTCGGATATTTCTCGCCGAAAGCACGCGGAAGCCCTATTGGCGGGACAGAAACGGGTTTTGGAGCTGGTGGCGCGCGGTGTGCCCCTGTCTGAAACCTTAGAAATGATCTGTCGGGTGGTGGAAGATGATTCTCCGGGAATTTTATGTGGGATCTGTGTGGTGGATTCCGATGGCCAACACCTTCGGCTCGGGGCGGCTCCTAGCCTGCCTGAAACCTACAGCCGACTCGTGGATGGACTGCCCATCGGTCCCCATGCGGGTTCCTGTGGCACCGCGGCGTACGAAGCTAAACCCGTTATGGTTTCCGATATTGCGAGCGACCCACGCTGGGAAGCTTACCGCCAGGCGGCCCTCAGTCATGGACTTCGAGCCTGCTGGTCCACACCCATTCTCTCGATGAAAGGCAAAGTCTTAGGCACCTTCGCAATCTATTATCAGCAACCTCAAGTGGCCACGGTCGAATCCTTACCATTAATCGAGGTGGCAACCCACCTGGCAGGGATCGCAATCGAACGCCAGCAGGCAGAATGGTCCGTGAAACAGCAGGCGGCGGAACTGGTCCGCTCCAACGCAGATTTGGAGCAATTTGCCTATGTGGCCTCCCACGATCTCCAAGAGCCTCTGCGCATGATCGCTAGCTATACCCAACTGCTGGCCCGTCGCTACCAGGATAGATTGGATGCCGACGCTAAGGAGTTTATTCAATACGCCGTCGATGGAGTGACTCGCATGCAGACGTTGATTAACGATCTGTTGTCCTATTCCCGGGTCGGTACGAAAGGCAAAGCCTTCGAGCCTACGGATTGTAACGGGGTATTGCAACGGGCGCTGGAGAATCTGCGGTTGACCATTCAGGAAACAAAAGCGGAAATTATGAACGATCCCCTACCGACTGTGAACGGGGATATGATTCAATTGACTCAGGTTTTCCAAAACCTTATCAGCAACGCCATCAAGTTTCACGGCTCAAATTCCCCGCACGTCCATATCGGTGTAACGCAAAAGTCAAGAGACTGGGAGTTTGCCGTATCCGATAATGGAATTGGAATTCCCGAGGAACACAGGGGACGCATTTTTGTCATCTTTCAACGATTGCATCATCGGCACGAGTATCCGGGTACGGGTATTGGTCTTGCAATCTGCAAGAAGATTGTGGAGAGACACGGAGGTCGAATCTGGGTGGAGTCAGAGCCGGGGAAGGGATCGAGTTTTTTCTTCACTCTGCCCTTTTTGCCTCTATCTGAAGGGGGACAGCCGAATGGGAATGCCAGTTGAAATTCTCTTGGTGGAAGATAACGAAGGCGATATCCGGCTGACTACCGAGGCCTTCAAAGAAGGCAAGATATCCAATCGTTTGTATGTGGTCCGAGACGGTGTGGAAGCCTTGGAATTTTTGAATCGGAAAGGTTCCTACGCCCAGGCTATCAGACCCGATATCATTCTGTTGGATCTCAATCTGCCACGGAAGGACGGTCGAGAGGTTTTGACCGATATCAAAAACCACGCGCAACTGAAGCGGATTCCCGTGGTCATTCTGACGACCTCCAAGGCAGAACAGGATATCCTGCGAGCCTATGATCTACATGCCAATTGCTATATCACCAAGCCTGTGGATCTGGAAGAATTTCTGACTGTCGTTCGGACGATTGAGGAATTCTGGCTGACGATCGTTAAGTTACCCGGCGATGAATAAACCCCAAGAGTCTTCTCTCTATGTGCTTCTGGTTGAGGATAATCCCGGTGACGTACGCCTGATTCGAGAGGCGTTAGCCGAAAGGGCCGACTCTTCGTTGACCCTGGAATGTGTGGATCGACTCTCTATCGCCCTCCAACGTTTAGACACCGCGGGTGTGGATGTGATTCTTTTGGATCTTTCTTTGCCGGATAGCCAGGGACTGGACACGTTTATAAAGATGCATCGGCGAGCTTTTCGGGTGCCGATTATTGTGCTGAGCGGATTGGATAACGAAGACGTTGCCATTGAAGCGGTTCAGAAAGGCGCCCAGGACTATCTAGTGAAAGGTCAGGTAGAGGGCTATGTTCTTGTGAGGGCCATGCGCTATGCGGTGGAGCGTAAACGGGCCGAAGAAAATCTGCGGGTAGCCAATGAGCGATTTCGATTAGCGGCGGCAGCGGTCAACAGTGTGATCTATGAACGGGATCTGGTGAGGGATCAGGTGATCTGGAGCATCGGACTCTCGGAGCTTTTCGGCTACAACCCACAGACCCTGGAGCCCATGGGAAAGTGGTGGCTGATGCATCTGCATCCCGATGACCAAGAGCGTGTGCGTGAGCAGTTGACGAATGATATCGCCCAGGGAAAGGATTTCATCGCTGAGTATCGATTCCTGCATGCAAACGGCCACTATGTGGACGTTTGGGACCGGGGGCGGGTTCAGCGCTCAGAGACCGGTGAAGTCATCCGCATGGTCGGCACTATGGTGGATATTACCGCACGCAAAGAGACGGAGCGTCTCAAAGACGAATTTGTGAGCACCGTGTCGCACGAGTTGCGGACCCCACTGGCTACCATGAGGGAATTCACCGAGATATTGATGGATCAGTTATCGGGTCCGCTGAATTCGGTTCAGCAAGAGCACTTGGGTATAATCAAAGCGAACGTCGAACGCCTTGCCCGAATCGTCGACGACATGTTGGACATTGCTAAGATCGAGGCCGGTCACATCATCTTGCGCCGAGAGATTATTGGCCTGAATCCGTTTCTGGAGCAGGTGGTTCACTCCCTGCATCCTTTGGCCGAATCGAAACAGGTGGACTTGCGGTTGGATTTGCCAGCCACAGCCATGCCTGCTGTGTTCGCGGACCCCGATAAACTTACCCAGGTTCTCATCAACCTGATTGGTAATGCCATCAAGTACATTCCGTTAAAAGGACAAGTCACGGTAAAAGTCGAGGAGCGATCCAACGAGGTGATGTTTGAGGTTCAAGATACCGGCGTGGGGATCGCAGAGGCCGATTTACCGAGACTCTTTGAGAAGTTTCAGCAGTTCCGTAGGGTTCGCGGGGTTCGTGGGGCCGAGGGAACCGGATTGGGATTGGCGATCAGCAAACGACTGGTGGAGCTGCATGGTGGGCAGATATGGGCGACCAGCATGATAGGACACGGCAGTTCCTTTTTCTTCACATTCCCCAAGTACAGCGCGGAGGAGGTATTCCATGAGCATCTGCGCAGTGGCATTGAGGATGCCAGACGTCGACAGAGCCGCTTTTCGGTCATCGTATGCGGTTTGGCAAATTTTGAAGAACTCAAGACGCTTTATGAATTCGGAGCGGTGGGACAGCTTCTGAAAGAGCTCGAATCGCTGTTGCGAGGGGTGGTGCGTGGGAAAGACGGGGATGTGATCATCCGATGGCAACGGGGAGAGATGTTGGTCATCCTGGCAGAAGTCGATCAACAGGGAGCTCAATCCATCGCGAATCGCCTGCAGCATTCAGTAGAAGGCAAAACATTTTCCATTGGTTCCCATTGTGTATCCGTCCAGATAGGGACTGCGACTGCCACCTATCCCGATGAGGCGCTGACCGAATCCGAACTGCTTGCGTTGACCGAAGATCGCCTGCCCCACAGCATGGCTCCCAAAAAACGAGTTCTGGTGGTGGACGATGAAACCAAGATCCGCCAGTTGATCAAGGAAATGTTAGAGCTGCGCGGCTTCAGTGTATCGACTGCTGCCAGTGGCCCGGAAGCCCTGGAACAGCTAAAGAGGACTCCGGTGGATATCATTCTGCTGGATCTAACCATGCCTGTGATGGATGGCTATGAATTCTATCATATATTAAAGGAAACCCCGCAATTCCAACACATTCCCGTCCTGATTATCACCGGCCGCGGACAGCGCAAAGATCGAGAGCTCGGCTTGGGCAACGCCCGATACAATTATCTGGACAAGCCGTTTGAGGTCGAGGACTTATTGGCTAAGATACGTAACATCCTTCAGGAAACACACATCAACAAAATCGCTCCGGAATCTCTACCTGTAAAAGCGCTCAGGAGGGCGAGCGATTTTGGCAGCCCTTGACCGTGCGGTCAAGGGTGAAATAAAGATTTATTTTTTCCACCCCGATCCCTATCGAGGTGGAACATCCATGAGGTTGGATAATGCCACAACACATTCTCTTGGTAGATGACGAGCCCGACCTCCTTAAAGCCCTGGTGGTGCGTTTGGAAGTCTGTGGGTATAGCTGTGATACAGCAAGCCACGGTGCGGCAGCCCTCCAAAAGATTCAGACGCATCAGCCGGATCTTGTTTTGGTAGATCTGCTGATGCCTGTGATGGATGGCTATGAATTCTGTCGGAAGTTCAAAGCAGAACCCCGGACTGCTTCGATTCCTGTTGTGATCGTCACCGCTGTTCCTGAAAGGGCGATGAAATTTTCGGCGAAAGAATTAGGGGCATGTTTCGTGTTGCATAAGCCGTTTGATTTTCATAACCTCCTTGCCATCGTGCAGAGCCTCTTAGCGAGTCCCCAGAGCCCTTAGCAGGTTGCTGAAAAACCCACGCAGCGCTCAAGGCTCTAGGCTGGAGGCTCCAGGGAACGATTCGGTCATCGTCGAGAAGCCTGTTCTTCCCTCGAGCCTTGAGCCAGAGCCTAGAGCCAATTGAGAGTTTTCAGCAACCTGTTAGAGTGTTTCCTAACCTGCATGGCCGCCGTCTGACGGTCGATGAGCCCCGTTGACGAGTGATTGCCTGCCCCCTACAATAGCACCATCATGGACGGAGGCATTCCTCTTCAAGACAGCGTGGTCTATGGGCCGATTCATTCCAGGCGGTTAGGCCATTCCCTGGGGATTAATATCCTTCCCGTCAGTCATAAGGTCTGTTCATCCAATTGTGTGTATTGCCAGTATGGCTGGACAGTTTCCGGCCGATTCCCCGAGCGCTTGAAAAAAGCCCCGGAGCTGTTGAAGGAAATTGAAGAGTCGTTCAGCCGACTGGTTCACTCAGGCACGCGGGTGGATTGTGTGACGCTGGCTGGCAATGGGGAGCCAACCTTGCATCCTGAGCTTGAGGCGGTCATCATTGGTTTGAAGGCGTTGCGGGATGTCTATTTTCCGAAAGCCCCTGTTGGCATTCTTTCCGACTCCACCCAGATTACCCGCCACAAGGTTCGCCAAGCCATTGGGTGGCTCGATGTATGCTATATGAAGTTTGATGCGGCCGAGGAATCAACCTGGCGGAGAATCAACGATCCATTGGGACACACCGATTTCCAAGCGATGATTCGTGTGCTTCATGAGTTGCCTGATGTGATTCTGCAAAGTATGTTCGTGCAAGGCACCTATGACAACACGGATGACGGGCATCTGGCGACTTGGATCGATCGGGTGGCATGGATACACCCGCAATCAGTCCAGGTTTATACAATCGACCGGCCTACGGCAGCTGCTGGAATTACAAAGGTTCCCCGTCCGATTTTGGAAGGTATCGCCGCCCGGCTCACAGAGGCTACAGGCGTTCCCGCAGAAGTTTTTGATTGACCGAAAGCACCCAGCGACAAACACATGGCAGCCAGTTCTGAGCTCATTAAAGCCCGTTATGGCAATCCCTTTAATGTGCTTCAAGCCGTTGAGCGAGCCGCTCAGCAGGGTTATGAGAGCCTTTCCGAAGATGATCTGTTTATGTGCAAGTGGATGGGGATATATACCCATCGCAGTGAGAAGGGCTTTTTTATGCTGCGCACCAAGCAGCCAAACGGCTTTGTGACGTCGCAGCAGCTTGAGACGATTGCGGAGATTGCTGAAAAACAGAACAAAGCCTTTGCGGATATCACCACGCGGCAGGACTTTCAGCTTCATTGGGTGCATTACACGCAAGCGCTCGACGTCATCAAGCGGCTGCAAGCCGTTGGGATCTCCACCCTTGGGGCCTGTGGGGATGTTACTCGAAATATCGTTGGCTGTCCGGTGGCTGGGGTCGACAAGGAAGAACTTCTGGACGCCAGTCCGATCGTCAAGCAACTGAGCGATTTTTTCCTGGGCAACCTTGAATACGCTAATCTGCCCCGCAAGTATAAGATCAGCATCTCCGGTTGTAAGACGCAGTGTATCCATCCCGAGATCCAATGTGTGGGCCTAGTCGGAGCCACCTTGACGCACGACGGCAAAGCCGAGGTGGGCTTTGACCTGCGGGTCGGTGGAGGGCTCTCCACGCAACCTTTTATCAGCCAGCGGCTGGCTGTGTTTGTCAGGCCCGAGGAAGTGGTGGAGGTTGTTCGCGCCATCACCGAAATCTGGCGCGATACTCCGGAGTATCGGCAGAAACGCCACCACGCACGCATCAAGTTTTTGATTCATGACTGGGGTGTGGAGCGCTTTCGGGCCGTGCTCGAAGAGCGTTTGGGCCGTAAGCTGACCGATGCAGCCGCTGACTACACAGACCTTGCCGATGCGTACCGCGATCATGTTGGAGTCCATGCCCAGAAGCAGGCCGGTTTTTTTTACATCGGAGCCCCGGTGCTTGTGGGACGCATCACAAGCGCTCAGATGTTCCGAGTCGCTGAGCTGTCTCGTCGCTATGGGGATGGCCAGGCCATTCGGCTGACGAATCGGCAGAACATCTTGCTATTGAACATCGCCGAAGCCCATGTTGAAAAAGTCCTTGCCGGTTTGGCACAGGTGGGACTTTCCATTAACGTCCATCCCATCCGACGCAGCGTCGTGACCTGCACCGGAACCGAGTTCTGCAAACTCGCCATCACCGAAACCAAGGCTAGGTCCCATCAGATCGTCGAGTATCTCGAAAGCCGCGTGGTGCTCGATGAGCCCCTGCGCATTCACATCACCGGATGTCCAAACGCCTGTGCCCAGCACCAGATTGGCCACATCGGGATGATGGGCTCAAAGACTAAGGTTGATGGCCAGATTGTGGATGCCTACGACATCTTTGTGGGCGGGCAAATGGGAGGCGAGGCTCGTTTCAATCATCCGGTGCTACGCAAGGTCCCTGCGAGTGAATGCGCCAAGCGTCTGGAGCAGCTTCTGCTGGGCTACAAAGCCCAGCGTAAAGCAGGAGAGTCTTTCAATCACTGGTGCAAGCGCGTAGGGGATGAAGCGCTCGTCAAACTGCTCACCGGCGGCGACGGCCATCGGCTCGGCGATCCGGATGCTGACGCCGTTCCAACGCCCAAGGTGCCTGAGGTGGAAGGGCCTGTATATTAAAAACGGGATCGGAGACGTGGGACAAAAGATCAGAAGCGCAAAGGACTGGAAAGACCCCCAACAGAGTCTTGCGAGTTACGGGTTACGATGGGACTGAAGTTAGGGTGAGTCTCTTTTCCATGAGACGTTGGCAACGGGCTGTTCTGTTAATAGGTCTGGTTTTAATTGCAGGATTTTTATCCTCCCCAAAAGCTAATTCTAAACAACAGGGAGGGATGAGAGGAATTCGTTATTCCAATGGTGGGGCCTACATTGGAAGCAGTCCGTCCATGTCCCCCGATGGTTCAAAAATTGTCTTTGGATCACCCCGGGACGGGCTCGGCGATATTTACATCGTAGAGGCGGATGGGACAAATTGGAGACGGCTAACCTTTACTCCTGAACATGAAGGGGAGCCTAAATTTTCTCCAGATGGTTCCCAAATCGTTTTTGTCTCAGAGCGCGATGGCCCAGCGCACATCTATATTATGGACGCGGATGGATCAAATCAAATAGCACTGACCGACACAAAAGAGGCTGATGCAGCTCCTTCTTTTTCCCCGGATGGATCGAGAATTGTCTTCGGGCGCAGGCGGAAGATTTTTGTGATGAATTCTGACGGTTCCCATCAACGACAATTAACCACGGGTATATGGGATGGCGGGCCCTCATTTTCCCCAGATGGTAAGAAGATCGTCTTTCAAACTACTATCTATGATTCTGTTAACAGCACTGCTAAGGTGCAGATGTGCATCGTAGGTGCCGATGGCAGTGAGCCGGATTGTGTACAACCAGTGAACAAAAAAGAGATTTGGAATCCCTCTTTTTCACCCGACGGGCAGAAGGTTACATTCATCTCTTACAGCGACCGTCCATACGAAGGTGAGATATATACGATGGATGTGGATGGGTCCAACGTCAAGCTATTAACCCGCACGGGAGGTTTTAAGCAAAACCCCCAGTTTACCCCAGACGGCTCCCACATCATGTTCTTAGAAGTGGGCCCTGGAGGAAGACAGGGTGAAATCAAGATCATAAATGCGGACGGGTCCCAGTTGCAGACTGTTGTAAAGGTATATTAGGATCTCTTGCCATTACGCGAAGCACAATTCATGAAATCGCTAGCGGTCATTGTCTCGATAGGGACTACCAATCATTTCATCCAAGTGCTGACGCTGTTGATGGCGGCGGTGCATTCCGAAATCAAGACGAGGGTTTTATTTCGGGACGAATCTGTGTATCGACTCACTCCGGATCGCATCAACAAGCTCGATCTTTCAGAGGCCTATGCCCACGATGTCTTAGGAGTCGAGCGTCGGCTCAAGCAACATGACCTTTTAGATTTGCACAAGCTCTCGCGGGACATCAAGGCATCGGGGGACGTACGCTACTACGTGTGCAGCTCGTCGCTGGCTATCTGTGGGCTGACGCGCGAGCAGTTGATTCCTGAAATCGACGACGTTCGCGGCCTGCCGTCGTTTCTTTTAGAGGACGTGGCCACCGCAGATAAGCTTTTCACATTTTAATGCTCTTAATCGAAAAGTTCTCAATCGAAAGTCGTAAATCGACAATTGTAAATTCACTTGAGATCCTGGGCACAGGATACGTCCATACCAATGCCGTATCCTGTCCCTGGGGTTCCCTAAATTTCAAAACCTCAGTAACAGGCAGGTGTGCCGATGGCGAATCTGACGCGGGATGAAATCTTGCGGTACAGCCGGCACTTGATCATGCCCGAGGTGGGCATCGAGGGCCAGCAAAAACTCAAGCAGGCCGGCGTTCTGTTGATCGGAGCCGGTGGGCTTGGCTCGCCCTTGGGGTTGTACCTTGCAGCGGCCGGTGTCGGCCGTCTGGGAATCGTTGACTTTGACAAGGTTGACTTCACTAACCTCCAGCGCCAGATTATTCATGGCACCGAGGACGTTGGCCGTCTGAAAGTGGAGTCAGCCAGGGAGCGCATTCAATCGGTCAATCCTGAAGTTGAGGTTAAGACAGTCAACGTTAGACTCTCTAAAGAAAACGTTCTGGATCTTGTCGCTGGCTACGACATCGTGATCGATGGCACCGATAACTTCCCTACCCGATATCTGGTCAACGACGCCTGTGTCTTCCAGAAGAAACCCAACATCTACGGCTCGATCTTCCGATTCGATGGCCAGGCGACAGTCTTCTATCCTTTCAAAGGGCCCTGCTATCGCTGCCTCTACCCAGAACCGCCTCCACCCGGCATGGTGCCCAGTTGCGCGGAAGGAGGGGTGTTGGGCGTGCTTCCTGGAATCATCGGCGTGATTCAGGCAACGGAGGCTGTTAAGCTCATCATTGGCAAAGGCGAGCCGCTCGTTGGGAGGTTGCTGCTGTATAACGCGCTCAAGATGGAGTTTCGCGAGGTAAAACTCAAGCGGGATCCACAATGTATTGTTTGTGGGGATCGTCCGACGGTCAAAGATCTCATAGACTACGAAGCCTTCTGTGGGTTGACGCGAGGCGAAGAGGCCCAAGGAGCGGCGAGTGAGCACGATCTTTCCCCCCAAGAAGTTAAAGATCTGCTGGAGAAAAAGAGAACGGTTGTCCTTTTGGATGTCCGTGAGCCTCACGAGTATGAGATCGTTCGCATTGAGGGTTCTCGGCTCATTTCTCTTTCCGAGTTACACCTGCGCACCAACGAGCTCGACACAGCGGATACTATCATCACCTACTGCCACCACGGCCAACGCAGCCTCCAGGCGATCAAGACCCTAGAGCATTTTGGCTTTAAGAAACTCAAGCATCTGCGCGGCGGCATCGACGCCTGGGCCAGTGAGATCGATCCCGATATGCCAAGGTATTAAGGACGGCTCATTGTCAGATTGATAGGATGACATGGACGACATAGCGCATGGTATGATACAAACAAAAGTCAAGGAATAGGGAAGACAGAGATTGTTTACTTGGGGGTGGCATGGATGAACCTCTTGCCCGGTCGTATTACGATTGATCCACACACCTGTGGTGGTAAGCCCATCTTTGAGGGGACCCGTATTCCTGTTTACATTATTTTAGAGATGCTTGCCAACCGAGAGGTTCATGAAGAAATCCTGCGTGATTATCCTAATCTGACGGCAGCCGATTTGCAAGATGCCATCACGTTTGCCAGAAATCTCGCTGAGATTCCAGGCAATCCCGCATCGACGAGTGCATGAAGGTTGTTGTAGACAATAATCTGCCTCGCAGCCTAGCCGATTTGCTCACTCAGAATGGAATTGAAGCCACCCATGTTCTTGATTTGGGCTTGGCGGATGCCTCCGATGAGATCTTGCGCAAACGATTAGTCAATCAGGATATTATCCTTCTCTCACGCGATGATGATTTTTGGAAGCATTCCCCACCCAACTGGACGGTGGTGTGGATTGCTTTGCACAACCCAACCTTGGCTCAACTGAAAGGTTCGGTGTAGCACACATTGACGCAGATCATTCCGACTTTGAGAACAAGTCAGTGGGTTTTAGTAGCCGCTGACTACGTTCGGGTCTTTGGCGGTTCTTCCTAAGAAAAGGGATAACAGACGTTTTGCGCAACTTCACTTGCGATTTGTACTCACGAGCCGTCTCATCAACACAGATGGTGACGTCGCACAACACAAGGCTGTCCGTTGAGTTCTTGGGTTAAGTCTGCATAATCTTCCTTAATCCCACGGAACTGTTTGCTCTTGCGCTTGCCCAAGAGGATCAGGTGTATTCGTCGCCACAACCATTTTCTGTAGGTGGTTCACGAAAAGGCGACTCCCTTAACAATGGGGGACGCAAAGCTACGGATTTAAGAGGCTACGGATTTAAGAGCCGTGGTTCGTCATTCGTAGATCGTGATTCGTGAAAGCAAGACGGAAAGAAAGTTGTCTTTTTGGCTTTTGACGAGTTACGAACCACGAACGACGGTTCTTAGGAACGCCGAGCTGCCGAATGAATCGACAGCTCGGTTTTTGTTTTAGACAAACCCATCCCACAACGGTTAAGACTTTGATGAAACATAACACCATCTGGAGGAAGAATTGGATGAGACTGAGGTGCTCCCCGAAAACTGGAGAGTAACATAAGGTAGGCGTATCGTTCCGTCGACATCCCGAGGAGGGAAATGACGACATGAAGACACTGGGACACGGAACACCGGCGACAACACACCGCAGAGTTGAAAGCCCGCGTGGCGCTGGCGGTGATCAGAGGGGAGCGGACGGTCAACGAGATTGCCACGATGTACGGGGTACACCCGACGATGATTGCGAAATGGAAACGGCAGGCGCTCCAAGAGCTGCCACAGGTCTTTGCCACCCGGCGCAGCGCTGCCGGGCGGGCCCAGGAGAATCTCACCGCTACGCTCTACCGGCAGATCGGGCAACTAAAGGTCGAGCTGGGCTGGCTTAAAAAAAAGGCGGAGTTGTGGGGTTGAGATGCTGCGACGATTCATCGAGTCGGACCATGCACAGCTCAGCATCCGACGACAGTGCGAGCTGCTGGGGCTGGCCCGGTCGACGTGGTACTACAAGCCGGTGCCTGAGGACCCCGAGGACTGGCGGTTGATGCGACTGATCGATGAGCAGTACACCCGGACGCCGTTCTATGGGGTGCGCCGGATGACGGTCTGGCTCCACACCATCGGAGCACCCGTCAATCGGAAACGAGTGAGGCGGCTCATGAGGCGGATGGGGTTGGAAGCCATCTACCCAAAGCCGAGGCTGAGCGTGGCTGCGCCTGAGCATCGGAGGTACCCCTACTTGCTCCGAGGGCTGGCCATCACGCGACCCAATCAGGTCTGGGGGACGGATATCACGTACATCCGACTCTCGGAGGGGTTCGTGTATCTGGTGGCGATTATGGACTGGTTCAGTCGGTACGTGGTATCGTGGGCGGTGTCGGTCACGTTGGATACAGCCTTCTGCCTGGAGGCGCTCGACGCTGCCCTGCGACGAGCAACGCCCGAGATCGTCAACAGCGATTAGGGTGTCCAGTTCACGTGCCCGGATTTCACCGGCCGGCTGGAGGCGACGCAGGTCCGCATCAGCATGGATGGACGGGGACGGGCCATGGACAACGTATTTACCGAGCGCCTCTGGCGCACCGTGAAGTACGAGGAGGTCTACCTGAAGAACTACGACACCGTCCCAATGGCCCGCGAGAATCTGAGCCGGTACTTCGGGTTCTATAACGACGAACGGCCCCATCAAACCTTGGGCTACCAGACCCCAGCGAGGGTCTACGCGACGGCATGACCACTATCAGGACCAAGGGAACGGGGTATGCTGACTACTGAATACCGGTCGATGACCTCCGAAGAGCGTGCGGAGTTGAGCCGGGGGCTAAAGATAAAAGCTGCTCCGACTCCTCTCCGGATATGGATCGGTGTGTGGGTGCTGTTCGTGGTGTTTCCGTGGCTCGGCTGCCTCATTTTCAAACGGGAGAACAATACCGCAGTGCTGTTCTTTTGCACCATCGGGATACTCGCCTACGCCGTGATCGAACGAGGGTGGAAACGGTGGGTTAAAAAGCCCCCAGTTGCATCCCAACGTGATCTCGCAGAGGGAAACGTCGAAGTCGTCCATGTGGAGGCCACCGCGGCGGCGGAGGTGGAAGAGATCGAAGACCTCGGGCTGAACTTCTTCCTTGAGATCGGCGAGTCGAAGCTGCTGTTCCTCTCCGGCCAGTACCTGTATGACGTCGCCTATGAGATGGACAAGAATGAAGTGGAGCGACCAGGAAGGTTCCCGAACACCAAGTTTGACCTCGTGCGCGCTCCGCACAGTCGGCAACTCTTGAGGTTCGAGTGTTTGGGAGAACCGTTGAGACTAGCGAAGAAGTACCGAGTCCCAAGACAAGAGAAACACTTTTTTGAACTGCAGGATGGGCAAATCTTTCCAGGAACACTGAGCACGTTGGAGCAAGACTTACGGAAATTAGGTGTTCGGCTTGAATCGTGCAGTTGAGGATGCGGAGAATCGCGGGGATGACAGAACGGCAACGGCTACCTTAACCACATGCAACAACTGTCTAAATAACGGGGTACGCCTCAAGTGGGTTAGATGCTTCCTACATCTTGAAATATGTTGTGGAGCTGATTACCCACTTCCCTGTAGAGACTGGAGAAATTCCTGTAGAAGAACAGAGTGCCCAAGCTACCCTTGCCAGTTCTACAGTCGGCGGACTTGAGGAAGTCACCGTTCCGTTGACGCTGTCTCAATTGGTCAACACCCAGGGAATCAACTTTAGTCTCAAATACGATCCTGCAAAATTAAAGCTCAAGGAAATCACCAAAGGCTCTGCCACTGCCCAGATGACTCTGGTTTCCAATCTCGCAGAAGCCGGCAATATCCCAGTGGTTCTCGCCGGAAGCCAAGGGATCAGCGGAGACAACAAAGAAGTAGTGGTGTTGAAATTCTTAGCCAAGGAAACCAGTGGCAATACTAGCGCTGAGGTGCAACTGGAAAAGCTTTTCTTGGATGAGACCTCAAAACCAGATGTGCTGAGTGCTGTGGAGATCGTCGAAGGCAACCACGTTCCTTCTTTAGGGGAAATGGTTCCTTCGAGTGGAACATCGCGAGTCGGGAAGTCTCTCTCTATCGCGACCAGTTATGAGGATTTAGATGGCGCGAGCACCATACATGAAGCGTATTTTGTCATGATGGGCGAAACGGGATTTCTGATGGCGCTTTTTGGCTATAAACCGCACAGCAATCAGCTTTCTCTATCGACTGGGGAAACCGCCGCTCCAGGACCGCCCGTCGTCTTGGAAGCAGAGTATGTTCAATTAGACTGTAGCCATACAAAGGTGACTCTTTCTGATACCAGTTTAGTCATTGAGTGGGCTATTATTTTTAAAACAAGTTTTATTGGACCGAAACTCTGCGATCTGGCTGTCGTTGATGATGCGGGGGATTCTGCTTTCGGGCAGAAAGGAAATTGGAATATTACGGCTAATCATGCGCCAATTTTATCTTCCATCGAAGACAAAGAAATCAAGGAAGGGGATCGGATTGAGTTTGCGGTTACGGCTCAGGATGAAGACAATGATGGATTGAAGCTCGATATGGAAAGTCTGCCGGCGAACGCTCAGTGGCAACTCACAGTTTCTGAACCCGGTAAGCTAGAAGGGATCTTCACTTGGACACCCGATCATACCCAAGCTGGAGAATATTCTGTTACTTTCAGCGTCAGCGATGGGGAATTAAGCGACAGCGAAACGGCGGTTATCACGGTGCTCAACGGGAATCAACCACCCGTGGTGACAGAGGTCAAGGTTTTTCCATTGATCGCAAACTCAGGAGAACGGGTGTTCTTGGGTGGCAAAGGCAGCGCTGGATGGGGAGGTGGTTGGCTATGAATGGCGATCCAGCAAGGATGGGTTTCTGAGTAGCCAGGCGTCATTCCGCACTACGCAATTATCGGTTGGGGTTCACACGATTTTCTTCAGGGTGCAGGATAATGAGGGTGGCTTCTCCCAAGAGGCGACGAAGCAGATGATTGTTCGTGTCCGCAGCCACGAATAATAGTGAACGGCGAGCATCGAGTGTGGTCTTTCCCGGCAGATCTAGTACTGTGTCATGGTCGATGTGTCGCACTCACAGGCAAACCACAACGCCTGTTTCATGTTTCATGAGTTATGTGTCATGTGTTGTGAGAGAGCGAAAAGCTGTTTTTGCTGTCCATGACACATGACTCATAAAACATGACACAAACCTAATTCTTTTCATTGGAATATGACTCATGAAACTTGACACAACACTCGTGGAGGGGAGTGGCTTTTTAAGAAGCGGCGGCACTCACTACCCGTCGCTTTTTCTTTTCGGGAAGGCCACCGAGGAATTGGCCAAGCACAGCCGAGGCGATGTTGATGGGGATGGCAAGGGGATGCAGCTTGAGGCCGATGCGCAGCGCGATGATGAGAGGGATCGAGGCGTGAACCCAGAGAAACCAGGCGAGGGAAAATTTCTTCGAGCGCTCGCGCATAAGCCCCATCGGGATATTGATGATGAAGCAGAGAAAGCTGACCAGAAAGATCTTGAGTCCCATGGTATGAGTATCTTAGGAAATCTGCGGGTGGATGTCAAAACCTCTATTATTGATTACCGAAGAATCGGTCATGGCGCGCTGGCGTTGAGCGAATTGCCTGGGATGCCAAAGAGACGAGCCGTCAGTTGCTGCTGGGCATATCGGCGGTAGAGCCCGTCTTTGTGTTTAAGCAGATCGGCGTGACGGCCCTGCTCGACAATCGTTCCATTCGCCAGGACCACAACCCGCTCAACGTGCTCGATGGTGGAGAGCCGATGCGCGATGATGAGTGCGGTGCGTCCATCGAGCAGTCGGTTCAAGGCCTTTTTGATCAACTCCTCGGATTCCGCGTCCAGCGCCGACGTCGGCTCATCCAGAACGATGATCGGGGCGTCCTTCAAGAAGGCTCGCGCCAGGGCCAAGCGCTGTTTTTGTCCTCCGGAGAGCCGCAATCCCCGTTCGCCGATTTGCGTCTGGTAGCCTTCCGGAAGCTGTTCAATGAAAGTATCGGCAAAAGCCGCACGAGATGCCTGGCGCAACTGCTCGTGTGTGGCATCTGCCTTGCCGTAACGCAGGTTCTCCTCAATCGTTCCACTGAACAGGATAGGTTCCTGCTCCACCAGGGCGATCTGGGAGCGTAGGGATTTGAGATCGAGTTCTCGAATGTCTCGGCCGTCGATGGTGATTTGGCCTGCCGTGACATCGTAGTAACGCAGCAGAAGCTTCACTGTCGTCGATTTTCCAGAGCCGCTCGGCCCTACCAAGGCGATGGTCGTCCCTGCTGGGAGAGTGAGCCTCAGATGGTCAAACACCGGCTCGCGCCCGTCGTAGTGGAAGCTGACATCTTCAAACGCTACGGCTCCGTGAGCCCGTGACAGGGATTGTGCCCGAGGAATCTCTAGCACCTCCGGGAAGGTGTCGAAGACTTCAAAGATCCGGTCCATAGCCGCGAGGCTGTTGGCCAGGATCAGGTTCAATTCCGTGAGCCGTTGAATCGGTTGATAGAGCATTCCTAGGTAGCTGTAAAAGGCCATCAGCGTGCCCACCGTCAAACGCCCTGACCAAACCTCCAAGGTGCCTACCCAAAGAACCAAGATAGGACCCAGGGCAGTGAGAAATCCTGTTACGCCCAGGGCGATGGATTGCAATTTCACATTGCTCATTACCGTTTGAAAATACGTTTCGGTCTGTTGGCGGAACTGTTTTGCTTCAGCTTCCTCTTGGTTGAAAGCCTGGATAGTGGATATCCCCGCCAGTTGTTCATGCAGATCCGCCGAAAGTTCTTGGAGTTGGTGATGGATGGCCCGACTTTTTTCTCGGATGCGCTTTTGAAGGTGATAGTTCATCCAGGCATATCCTGGGAGCACCGATAGAGAAACCATCGCCAGCTTCGGATGCACCAGCACCAGCAAGACGATGATGATGGCCACACAGGACAGATCCATGGCCGTATTGACGAAGGCGGCGCCGACAAAGTTCTGCGCGGATGCAATATCCGTCGTCATGCGAGAGACCACGGCACCGATACGTTGCCGGTCAAAGAAACTCAGGCTCATGCGCTGGACGTGGAGGTAAAGCGCTTGGCGCAGATCGAGGATGATCCGATGCCCGGTGAGTCCGCCTAGATAAGAACGCCAATAGCTTGCTAAGGCATAGATGGCATACAGCCCGCAGAGTCCGGCCATTAACCGATGCAGGGAAAGAACCTGGCTCAGGTGTCCATCCAGCAAGAAGTCATCAACGAGGATCTTGACTGTCCAAGGCAGCGCCAGAGGCACCAGATAGCGCAGGATCCCACAGCCAACAGCCAACGCCAGAAGTCCGCGATAGGGATGGACAAACCGCAGAAATCGTTGCAGGCTGGATGGTGGCGGTCCGTTAGCCGGGCCATTCGCAAGAACGACGGATGGGTCTTGGGAATCGGATGCGAAGAAGGCTGCGATTTTGTTGAATGCCATTGTCGTCTTATTGCGTCTCGCTGCAGGATTCCATTCTTTATGCTTTATGCGAAACAGTATAACACACGGATGCCATTCCAAGGGTCCTGCCGTATTCCGCCCCGTTCCCCTCGCCCCCCATCCAAGAACAACGACTATGACATTTCTATTGGCTTGCAACACACTCAATTGACACCTTCACCGAGGCTTTGTTAAAATCTACAGGTGCCTTCCTTAGATTTCACCAAGCTCAAGACCTATCCTGCTGGTTCTCGCAAAAGCAAGGTGAATTTCCAGGCCTTTGCGCGAGTGTGCCGGCGTGGCGGTTCTTTCCGCCAATTCTACGAGTCACTCCCGGGCTTCTTGGCTGCTAAAGAGTTTCAAACCGTTGTGGACGCCATTGTGTCTGCCCGCAAAGCGGATAAACCCTTTCTGTTGATGTGCGGCGCCCATGTGATCAAAGTGGGGTTGAGTCCTCTGCTCATTGAATTGCTCAAGCGCCGGGTCATTGGTGCCATCGCGCTCAATGGAGCCGGCGTGATTCACGATTTCGAGCTGGCTTTCATGGGATCGACTTCTGAAGACGTCGCATCCGCTTTGGCGGATGGTTCCTTTGGAATGGCACAGGAAACCCAGCAGATGTTAAACCAGGCGATTCGTGAAGGGGCCAGGCGCGGGTGGGGGTTGGGATATTCCGTGGGGGCGATGATCGTCAAACGGCACCTGCCTTACGTGCGATTGAGTGTGTTAGCAACCTGCTATCGGCTCGGTGTTCCGGTGACGGTGCATGTGGCCTTGGGGACTGATATCATCCACCCGCATTCCAGCGCCGACGGTGCTGCAATTGGAAAGGCTTCGTTGACTGATTTCCGACGCTTGGTTGAGGTAGTCTGCGGATTAGACAGTGGGGGCGTCGTGGGTAACATGGGATCGGCCGTGATCCTTCCGGAGGTCTTTTTGAAAGCGGTCTCGACTGCGCGCAACCTCGGTTTTTCTGTGCGTGACTTCACGGCTTTTGACTTCGACATGATCCGTCACTACCGCCCCATGGAAAACGTGCTCAAACGTCCGACGCTGCTCGGCGGACGTGCCGTGCATATCACAGGGCATCACGAGCTGATGATTCCTCTTTTGGCCCGAGCCGTCATCGAGCGGTTGTAACGAGGAGGCTGTGGTGAGACGGACAGCATCCTTGAGCCGGTTCGTCAGCCGCTTTCAAGGGGCGAAGATTCTGGTCGTCGGGGATCTGATGTTGGACGAATTTGTTTGGGGACAGGTGTCCCGCATCAGCCCAGAAGCGCCGGTTCCTGTCGTGTGGGTCCAGTCAGAATCAGTCATGCCCGGAGGGGCGGCGAATGTGGCGAATAACATCCGTTCCCTCGGGGCAGTCGTTACCATCGCAGGGATTGTGGGGCAGGACCGGTTGGGAGAGGTGCTGTTGGAGGAGTTGGTTTCCAGAAAGATTGATACCCGCGCGGTACTCAGGGTGAATCGTCCGACGACGGTCAAGACACGGGTGATCGCCCACCACCAACAGGTCGTTCGTGTGGATCGGGAGCTGCAGGAACCCCTGTCCGATTCCATCGTCCGAAGACTCATCCAGAAAATCGATTCTCTGCTTGGGCGCGTGGATGCGGTGGTTATCGAGGATTACGGAAAGGGGCTGGTGACTCGCGAGCTTCTATCTGCGATCATTCCTCGTGCCAGGCGTCTGGGGAAGATTGTGACGGTGGATCCCAAAGAGGACCACTTCGATCTCTACCGCGGGGTGAGCGCTTTGACTCCGAACCGCACAGAGGCCGGGGGAGCGCTGGGGCGTTCGCTGATGAGCCATAATGAAGTGCTGCGTGGCGGCGAAGAACTCATGCAGCGTCTGCAATGCGAAGGCCTTTTAATTACGCTCGGGGAGGACGGGATGTGTCTGTTTGAGCGTAACGGACAAAAGACCTACATTCCCACCGTTGCCCAAGAGGTGTTTGATGTCGCCGGAGCAGGAGACACGGTGATTGCTGCTTTTACTCTGGCACTGGCCAGCGGGGCTCCGATGGCGGAAGCGGCGCGAATCGCTAATCAGGCAGCGGGAATTGTCGTGGGTAAGCTGGGTGTAGCAGTAGTCAGCCCGCAAGAGCTGATATCTCGGTTACACCCAGAGAAGCGATCGGCCAGACACCGAAGACAAAAGCCTGCACTCCAGATACCGCCGAAGGTGGGAAGATGATCAAAGATCCTAGCAGGCTGCTGAAAAACGCCAGTCGGTTCCGGGTTCGGAGTTCTGAGTTGGGGGCCAGGATCCGACTCACCGATGAGCGGTGGTGTATTTGCCGAACCCTGAACCCTCAACCCAGAACCACGAAGGTTTTTTCCGCCGCCTGCTAATACAAACGAATTATCTAACGCGACAATGCCAGAGGATAATTCGTTTGTATCATACGATAAGACATCCTGTCGCGTGCAATACAAACGCACTCAATGTATGAACAATAAGTGCGTTTGTATTAGAGCCCATCCCTAAACCCTAGCGTGAGAAGCAAAACGGCCAAAGGCCGCCAGATGCAAGGAGCGACGACGAGACGTAAAGCGTGTGCGATACGGCGAGCAGCAGAGACGCCGCAGATGGCGGCCTTTCGCCGCAACCCGAAGGGCTGCGCCGTGCGGCGTTGCTCGTCGTTGCCATACTTCCGTTTCCAAAAGTCAGTCTCCTCCTCGCGCCTTGCACGGCTTGCCCCTCAGCCCAGCGCGACCACGCTAGGGTTTAGGGATGGGCTGTAGTCATCGGATTGCATGGCTATCCTTGCTGTGATTCCTGCTCGGTACGGCTCGACGCGTTTTCCGGGAAAGCCCCTGGCTTTGCTGGGTGGCAAGCCGATGATCCAACGGGTGTATGAACGGGTCGCTCAGGCAAAAAAAGTGGATCGCGTCGTCGTGGCGACCGATGATGAAAAAATCCGTGAGCTCGCCCAGCGCGTGGGGGCTGCGGTGACAATGACTAGCCCTTTGTGTCGCAGTGGAACCGAGCGCTGCGCCCAGGCGGCTCGAGAGCAAGATGCCGCCATCATTATCAACGTTCAAGGGGATGAGCCCTTCATTCGATCCGAAATGGTGGATCAGGTGGCGGTGTTTCTTGAGAACCATCCGGCGGTTCCGATGGCTTCTTTGAGGACGCCTTTACATCGTGTAGAGGATCGGAATAACCCGCATGTAGTGAAGGTGGTTGTGGATAGAGATGGCTTTGCCCTGTATTTTTCCCGTGCACCGATTCCCTTCGTCCCAGAAGGGGCGTGGGGCTTGGGGCTTGGGGCGGGGGAATCCTACCCCGTCATTGGGCCACGGCCTTCGACCGTGAGCCACACGGTGGAGCAAGACTCGGGGGGACGGGATGTCACCCCCATCGGGGTGGGAATGCAGGTGCCACAGGCTTATCCCGTGGGGCCAAGTGCATCGATCTTTGTGCCCCAGCTCTTCAAGCACATTGGACTCTACGGCTACCAGAGGGATTTCTTGTTGCGTTTGCCTCACCTTGTGCCGACGCCGCTGGAGCAGTTGGAGCAATTGGAGCAGTTGCGCGCCCTGGAGCATGGCTATCGGATTAAACTTTTGGAGACGGCATACGATACGATCGGCATTGACACCCCTGAGGATCTGGCGCGGGCAGAAGCCTTGCTGGCTGCCGCTGAGCCTCAAGGATAGAGGTTAAACGAGCAAATGGCGAAATACATTTTTGTGACTGGCGGGGTTGTATCGAGTCTGGGCAAGGGAATTGCCTCGGCGTCCATCGGGCTTCTGTTGAAGTCACGGGGGCTTAAGGTGACGCTTCAAAAGCTGGATCCCTACATCAATGTGGATCCGGGAACGATGAGTCCGTATCAGCATGGTGAAGTCTATGTGACCGAAGACGGGGCGGAGACCGACCTCGATTTGGGTCATTATGAACGCTTCACCGGCCAGACCATGACGAAGAATAACAATGTGACGGCCGGCCGTATTTATCACACCGTGATTATGAAGGAGCGTCGCGGGGATTATCTGGGGGCGACCGTGCAGGTGGTGCCGCACATCACCGATGAGATCAAGCGGGCAATCACCCAATTGGCCGCGCAGCAGCAAGTGGATGTGGTGATTGTCGAAGTCGGCGGGACCGTCGGGGACATCGAAAGCCTGCCTTTTTTGGAGGCGATCCGTCAATTACGCAACGAAGTGGGCCGTGGCAATGCCATCAACGTGCACCTGACCCTGGTGCCTTACATCCGCGCGGCGGATGAGCTTAAGACCAAGCCAACGCAGCATTCCGTCGGTAAATTGCGGGAAATCGGCTTGCAAGCGGAGATTCTTTTATGCCGCACAGAGCGGCCCTTTCTCGAATCCGTGCGAGAAAAAATCGCCCAGTTCTGCAACGTAGAAAACCGAGCCGTTATCCAGGCCTTGGACGTTCAAGATGTTTACGAGGTACCGCTGATGCTCAGCCAGCAGGGCCTGGACGATACGGTTCTGCGCATGCTTGAGCTTCAATGTCCGAAAGAGGACTTAGCCGCCTGGCGGACGCAGGTGGTGGATCGAGCGTTGCACCCGAAGCATCGAGTGTCCATAGCCATCGTTGGTAAATACGTCAAACTTCAGGATGCCTACAAGTCCATTTATGAGGCGCTCCGGCACAGCGGCCTGGTTAATGACGCCGAGGTTGTGGTCAAAAGGATTGATGCCGAGCAGATTGAGCAAGAGGGGGCGGCATCCTTGCTCTGCGACGTGCAGGGGGTGTTGATCCCTGGCGGGTTTGGGTATCGGGGTATCGAGGGAAAGCTCGAGGCCATCACCTATGCGCGCAAGACCGGCAAGCCTTTTTTAGGAATCTGTCTGGGGATGCAGTGTGCGGTCATCGAGATTGCACGCAACCTGTGTGGTCTTAAAGGTGCCAACTCGACCGAGTTCGATTCGGATACGCCCCATCCGGTGATCAGCTTGTTGGAGGAACAAGAAGGCGTAACAGCCCTCGGAGGCTCCATGCGGTTAGGGGCTTCTCGGTTTCAGATTCACCCGAGTACCCGGACGCATACCGCTTACGGGTTGTTGGAGACGCAAGAGCGTCACCGCCATCGATACGAGGTCAACAATCGCTATCGGGATCGTCTCACGCAGGCGGGCCTGGTGGTGGCAGGAACCTACGAGCCCGGCAATCTGGTTGAGGTGATTGAATTGCGCGACCATCCTTGGTTTGTTGCGGGACAATTCCACCCGGAGTTTAAATCCCGGCCCTTGGAGCCTCACCCTTTGTTCCGGGCCTTTGTTGAAGCAAGCCTCAAGGGTTCTTCCGAAACCCAGGCCGTTTCTTTCCAGGTTCCCCGCCGCTTGAGCCGTGACGCATCAGTTTCCAAAACGCGCAGTCGATCGCGATGAGGCCGGTCCCATCGAGGCAAAAACCGACGACAGTTCAGGTCGGGTCAGTGACTATTGGCGCGGGACAGTCCTTGGTGTTGATTGCCGGGCCCGATGTCATTGAGTCGGAACGTCATCTTTTGTCTCACGCGCAGCGCATTGCCCGGATGTGTGAACGTGCCGGTGTTTCGTATGTGGTCAAGTGCAGCTACGACAAAGCCAATCGGACTTCCCATACTTCCTATCGTGGGCCGGGATTGAAAAAAGGGTTGGCGATTCTCTCCCGTGTGAAGAAACACTTGGGTCTAGCGGTCTTGAGCGACGTGCACTGCAAAACAGAAATCGCTCCGGCCGCCGAGGTGTTGGATATCCTGCAGGTGCCCGCTTTCTTATGTCGACAAACCGATTTCGTGATGGCGGTTGCCAAGGTCGGAAAACCCATGAATATCAAAAAGGGCCAATTCTTGGCCCCATGGGATATGCGCCCGGTGGTGGACAAGGTCCGCGCCGCCGGCAATGATTCTGTTTTGATCACCGAGCGGGGAACCAGTTTCGGATACAACAATCTCGTTTCGGATTTGCGCAGCCTTCAGGTACTGTCTGATTTGGGCTGTCCTGTGATCTATGATGGGACCCATTCGGTACAACTTCCTGGAGGTTTAGGCACTGCCTCGGGCGGCCAGAGGGAATTCGTTCCCACCCTGGTTCGAGCGGCGGTAGCGACCGGCTACTGCCATGGCGTGTTCTTAGAAGTACACGAGGATCCGAAGCACGCCCCTTGTGACGGGCCGAACATGCTGCGTCTGGCCGATCTGCCGAGGCTTTTGGAAGACATCCAAGCCATTCACGCAGTCGCTTACCGACCATGAGGAACAGAGCCAAACAAGTCCTTCGGATGGAGGCAGATGCCATCCGGCAGCTTATCCCACGCGTCGGACGATCTTTTGAGCAGGCCGTGAATGGTCTCATCGGCTGCAAGGGTCGTGTGATTGTTACCGGCATGGGCAAGGCTGGCATCATCGCTCAGAAACTCTCCGCTACTCTGGCTTCCACCGGTACGCCCAGCTATTGGGTGCATCCGGCCGAAGCGATTCACGGGGACATGGGACGCGTGGTTCGCGAGGATCTGGTGATTGCCCTTTCCAACAGCGGGGAGACGGAGGAGCTGACGCGTCTTTTGCCTGTGATCAAACGCATCGGCTCGCGGTTGGTGGTGCTCACCGGCAATCCCCGCTCCACCCTCGCCAAGCATAGTGATGTCGTGCTGGATGTGAGCGTCAAGCGTGAAGCCTGCTCTTTGAATCTGGCGCCGACTACCTCCACGACGGCAATGCTAGCGATGGCGGATGCCTTGGCGGTGGTGGTGGCGGAGCGAAAAGATTTTCAGGAGAAAGATTTTGCCCTGCTGCATCCCGGAGGCCAGTTGGGCCGCCGGCTTTTATGGCGTGTTCGCGATCTCATGCGCACAGGCGCGGCCAATCCCGTGGTACGTCAAAGCGCACGCATCAAAGATGTCTTGTTGGCCATCACCCACGCGCGCGCCGGTTGTGCCAGTGTCGTCGATGCCCACGGGAGGCTGGTTGGCATTTTCACCGATGGAGATCTGCGCCGCCATCTGAATGCTTCCAACGATTTGTCCCAGCAGCGTATTGGCGCTGTCATGAATGACCATCCGAAAACGATTGACGCCGATCGCCTGGCCGCTGAGGCCTCTCGGCTGTTGCGCGAGTACAGGATCGATGAACTGGTCGTTATCGATACTCGGCATCGGCCGGTGGGATTGTTGGATGTTCAGGATTTGCTCAAAGCGGGCATCATGTGATGGATGGTAAAGGGATATTTTCGATTGTCGATTTTGGATTGTCGATTGAAGGCATCCCTCCTCCATCCAATCGATAATTAGCAATCAAGGACCGGCGATTCAATGAGTCCAGACCAGAAAGAAGCGAGTTGCCATGGCATTGCATACTTTCACCCCTGAGTTAATAGAACGGGCCAAGCTTGTCACGACCCTTGTGTTGGATGTGGACGGGGTCCTGAGCGATGGCAGGATCATCTACGCGGAATATGGTGATGAGCTGAAATGCTTTGATGTCCAGGATGGGGCGGGTTTGGTTTTTTGGAACCGTGTGGGATTGAAGACAGCGATCATCACCGCTCGTAAGTCCCGGCTTTTGAAGCGGCGCGCCAAAGAGATGCGCGTTGATTTTTTGTCGCAGGGCTCCCTTTTGAAGTTGCCTGTTTACGAACATCTTCTGAAGCGCTGGCGGCTCAAACCCCAACAGGTATGCGCGATCGGGGACGATCTCATGGAGCTTCCCATTCTGCAGCGCGCGGGACTAGCGGTGGCTGTTCCCAACGCGGTCGATGAAGTGAGACGGGTGAGTCATTACATCACTCGTCGAGCCGCAGGTCGAGGGGCGGTTCGGGAAATAGTCGATTTGATTCTGCACGCCAAGGGGCTCTGGAACCAGGTTCTGCAACGCTATCAATCGTAACTCCGGTGATTCTTCCAGCAGGCACTGTTAGATCTCACTCTTTTCTTGCAAGACATTTCCATCCCGTGGCATACTCTTACCAATAGGAGACTGCCTCGTGACTCAACCCTCCTCCCTGCTTGAGCGATATACGGATCTCCAACTATCTCTGACAGACCGTCGGGGGGGTGCGTCTGTGTCAACGGGAGATCCGTTCGTCGTACAACTCATACAACTGCTTTTCACCTACGGCCTACAGATCCAGGCCAGCGATATTCACATCGAGCCCATCTCTACGGGGGCACGCATCCGGTATCGAATCGACGGAGTCCTGCATGAGATGTTGCAGATTTCCGACCAGGTGCGTGATCCGCTGATTCGTGCGATCAAAACGAAGGCGGGATTGTTGTCGGATCCTGTCGGCCGCAGCAAGCCTCAGGATGGGCATATGGATTTCCAAATAGATGGCAAGATTCTAGATCTGAGGCTATCATCGTTTCCCACCCTTTTCGGTGATGTGTTGGCCCTGCGGATTTTTGACCACGATACCCCTCGGCTGAAATTGGAACAGCTTGGGATCTCCCCAGGACTCTGGAAACCGTTGGACCAGGCCATCCACCATCGCAACGGATTACTTCTGGTAACCGGTCCCACAAATAGCGGCAAAACGACCACCCTGTACGCGATTCTGGAGCAACTACGCTCTCCCCATGTAAAGATGGTCACCCTGGAGGATCCTGTAGAATATCAAATGGAGGGTGTCAACCAAGGTCAGATTAATCCCCAGGTGGGTTTGACTTTCGCTTCCGGGCTGCGTGCCATTCTACGGCAAGACGCCAATATCATTTTGGTAGGCGAGATTCGAGACAAAGAGACAACCGAGATTGCTATCCGTGCGGCGCTCACAGGCCATCTGGTACTTTCCAGCCTGCATACCAATCATGCTTGCGGTACGATCAGTCGCTTGTTGGACATGGAGGTTGAGCCTCCTTTGATTATCAGCGCGGTCATTGGAATATTGGCTATGCGCTTGGTTCGCCTGGTGTGTCGGGAATGTGCCATCCCTGACTCGGTGGGATCTGAGATCGCTGTACGCCTCATGGCTCAAGCAGTTGCCCATCCTGCTTCTGCCTCGGTGAGGGCATCGAGTGGGGGAACCTATCAAAGAGGTAAAGGATGCCATGCGTGTGGAGGTACTGGCTACCGGGGACGGACAGCTGTATTTGAGTTTCTGCGACTCTCCGATGAGCTGAAACAGATCATCTTGGAACGATCTTCAGGGCGGCTTTATCAGACTGCTGTAAGTTCTGGAATGACTACTATGTTGTTGGATGGGTTAGAGAAATGTTCTCAGGGGTTGACTACCGTAGAAGAAGTGCTACGCGTGGTTGGAGACACGTCAGAGAGCTGATATGTCTTTTTTTATTAAATATTAAAATTAATTAAAAGTATTGAATTAACCACTTTTGATTGGGTATACTTTCATAACAGGTATCAATACGAACAAATAAGTGAAGTCGATGCTCATGAAACGAGCGCGTGTCTATGTGCAAAATGACGTGATGACTTTAAAAGAGGTCGCCAAGTACCTCGGCCTCCATGTGATGACCGTCTATAAATTAACGCGAGAAAGACGGGTGCCGGCCGTCAAGATTGGAGGTCAGTGGCGCTTCAAGCGCGGGGTCCTTGATGATTGGCTTGAGAATCAGATGCATCGTCATTCCACCGCTTCCTATTCCCCATAACCCCGATTCTTTAAACGTTTGACAGACAGTGACCTCGTTTTTATAATAATCCTATCGCTCACTCTCTTGAAGCAATCAGTGTTATTGGTATCCTTAACAACGGTTATGGAATCCTTAGGATGGATAAAGGCTCCGATGAACGGGGCTTTTATTGTTTAGAGCGCCGTTACCGATAGCTGCAGGTAATTCTTTAAGATCACGCAAACCCAATGGCTTGGAACAGACAAAGACTCCGAGAACTGCTCCGCCATCAACTGGGGGATGGTCTGTTTATCATTGTGTCGAATCGAGAGCCCTACATCCATCGTCTTCAGGATGAGGCAGTCGTGTGTCAAATTCCATCGGGTGGGCTGACGGCGGCGTTGGATCCTGTGATGCGATGCTGTGGCGGTTTGTGGGTGGCTCACGGAGCGGGGGATGCCGACCGTCAGGTAGTGGATGCCCATGCCCGCATTCAAGTTCCACCGGAGGAGCCATCCTATACCCTGCGTCGGGTGTGGCTTTCCAAACAAGAGGAGGCGGGCTATTACTATGGATTTTCCAACGAGGCCCTCTGGCCACTTTGCCATCTTGCCTATACCCGGCCGATCTTTGAAACCAGCGATTGGGAAATCTATAAAGCGGTGAATCGGAAGTTCGCCGACGTCATTCTGGAGGAGATTGGCAACCGCAACGCCTTTGTCTTCATTCAGGATTATCATTTCGCCTTACTCTCACGGATGCTCAAACGTCCGAATATCCGCACGGCCCAATTTTGGCATATTCCTTGGCCGAATCCAGAAGCTTTTCGAATCTGTCCGCAGGCGGAAGAGATTCTGGACGGCCTTTTGGGCAACGATCTGTTAGGGTTTCACATTCCCTACCACTGTCAGAATTTCCTGGATACGGTGGACCGGCTTCTCGAATCACGCGTGGATCGGGAGCGATTGCAGGTGACCCGTGGGAGAGTGACTACTTGCGTCCGTTCCTTTCCCATCAGTGTGGATTCCGAGGCGATTGCCGAGCAGGTAGCCGATCCGGCGGTGGAAGCGGAGATGACGCGCTTAACCCGCCATTACAGCCTGCGCCAGCGGATTATCGGTTTGGGCGTGGATCGGGTGGATTACACAAAGGGTATTGCCGAGCGCTTGCGCGCAATCGATCGATTCTTGGAGCGCCATCCCGAGTTTCATAAGCGATTTGTGTTTGTGGAAATTGGCGTGCCCAGTCGGATTCATATTCCAGTCTATCAGCGTTTGAACGAAGAAATTGAACAGCTCGTCAATGAAGTGAACTGGAAGTATCAAACCGACGGCTGGTCTCCCATCTTGCACGTGAATACCGATGTGCCGCTTACGACCCTGCAGGCTTGGTACCGCTTGGCCCATGTTTGTGTGGTGAGTTCTCTGCATGACGGAATGAACCTGGTGGCCAAGGAGTATGTTTCCTCGCGCATCCAGGATGACGGGGTTCTGGTGTTGAGTCATTTCACGGGGGCGGCGCGAGAACTGACCGAAGCCCTATTGGTGAATCCCTACAATCTGGATGAATTAGCGGAAGCGGTCCATCAATCGGTCATTATGATTCCAGAGGAACAACAGCGAAGGATGCGCAAACTCAGGGCGCACCTCAAAGAACACAATATCTTTCATTGGGCCGCAGGCATTCTCTCCTGTTTGCTGCAGGTGGAGCTTCAACAAGTGTAGACTGGGCTTCTGCAAAACGTCAGCACAGAAAAACACAATGGATTGTCCATGCCCTGTCAACATGTTTTGCGTCACTGGAAAGTTTTCCAGACCAAGCTTGACACCGGTAAGTTGTTGCTTCTGACCGATTACGACGGTACGTTGGTTCCAATCGCCCGTTCCCCCGATAGCACGAGGCTTTCTCGAAAGACCGAGTCTGTGCTTCAAAAACTGTGCCGGCATCCACGGATACGAGTAGGGATCGTGAGTGGGCGTTCCTTGAGTGATCTTCGTAGTCTCATCCGGTTGCCAAAAGCCATCTATGTGGGAAACCATGGCTGCGAGATTCGAGGGGGTGGACTGATATTTATTCATCCATCGGTCAGGCGATGGCGCCCCCTGTTTCGGATCATCGCTCGTCAGTTGCGTCCGGTGATACGCGATATTCCAGGCAGTCTTCTGGAGCCTAAAGGACTATCGCTAAGCGTTCATTGGCGCCAGGTGACTGCGCGCCATCTTCCCAAGTTCCAACGCCGCATGCGACATGTCCTGCGACCCTGGCTGAGCCGAAAGGCCATCCGGGTGACTCATGGCAAACGGGTCATTGAGATACGCGCTCCGGTTGCTTGGGATAAAGGAAGAAGCGTGGCATGGATCGTTCGGCATTTACCGAGCATGGCCACAGACAACCCCGCCATCGGCCCAGTCGGTTTGCTTAAGCGAGCGGGGCGGGATGTCGCCCCACTTTGGGCTAAGTCGCCGGTGCCACAGGCTCATCCCGTGGGGCTCCACATGGGGATGATCTATTTGGGAGATGACCGTACGGATGAAGATGCTTTTCGTGCCGTCAATCGACTGAAGGGTTTGTCGATTTTTGTGGGACGCGACCCCCGATCGACATCGGCGAAAGGGTATCTGGCAAGCTCAGGTGAGGTTTACCAATTCCTGGAACGACTGTGGCGGTTGACTCGAAATCCTTAACACCATCTGTCAATAGGAATCTCCTAACAGGAAGCTATCCCAAAACTTCAGTTGGCTGTGGGCTGGAGGTTGTGGGGGGACACTTGCCCAGAGCCCTCAGCCCTGAACCCTGAGCCGCATCGGATTGGGGCATGACTTGTTAAGCCAATGTCGTATACGTGGGTAATCTTTGATCTGGGTGGTGTCGTTGTGGATTGTGAGGCCGATGAGTTGCTCCACTGGATGTCTCGGCTGCTGAATCGGTCCTGGGATGAGGTGCAAGCGATTGTCTACCAACCGCAACTGTTAGGAGCGTTTGAACGCGGTCGCATCAGTCCCCAGGCCTATTACCGACAATTGCATCAGCAACTGGAGCTTCCCTGGACGTACGAGCAGTTTGTCCAGGCGTGGAACAGTATCTTGAGAGAAAACCGACCCGTGAGTCAGCTCGTGCGGCAGTTGCATTCTCGATATCGGTTGATGGCCCTTTCAAACACCAACGTCCTTCATCTGGAGCATATGACCGCCACCATGCCCGTCTTCTCGTTGTTTGAAGGGTGGGTGGCATCGTGTGAAGTGGGTGTGTGCAAACCGGATCCCCGAATCTACCACTTAGCCTTGCAGCGCTCGGGAGTTGAACCCGAGCAGGCCGTATACATCGATGATCGTCCGGAATTCGTCAAGGCAGGATGCGAAATGGGACTGACCACGATTCGGTGCGAACAACCCCATACCTTGGAGATGGCTTTGCGAAATGCGGGCCTTGTGTTCTAATGGAACAGAATAAGATTCCCTTTCAAAAGATTGTTTTCGTCTGTGTGAATCAACGCCAGCCGCATGAGATCTGTTGTGCGGCACGGGGAAGCGATGCCATTGCCACGGCTCTCAAAGCCCGTATCAAGGCCTTGGGGCTGTCTCGGATCGTTCGGGTCAGCCGATCGGGCTGTCAGGATTTGTGCGCGCGCGGACCCAACGTGATGGTGTTTCCTGACCAGGTTTGGTATGAAGCGGTGACTATCGACGATGTGGGACGAATCGCACGGGACATTCTTAGAAACATCCCGCAGGAATCGGCAAGCCATCCCGGTTTGTGATCGGATATTAGCCAGCGGCAGGGATTTATTCCGGGTCATCTCCGTAAAAGGCGTCTTCCGAAAATACGTATTCCGGCTGGATCACTGTTTTATATCCGGGAGGGGCTGGGAAGGGAAACGTCACCAGTTCATAAGCACCCGCAGCTGTTCGTATAAAGCCGTAACCGATGCCTCGCAGGAGGCCCCATGTCAAGCCGGCAGCCGATCCGGATTCCAACGAAGTTTCGTGAATTCGTTTGAAGACTTCGACCCATCCGGTAGCCAGGTTGATCGCACCTCGGGTGAGTTTGGTTAAAGCTCCGCTTGCTTCCATTTCTGATGATTCGGCAAACGCAGGCGAAGCAGCGACGATCACTCCCCCGATCAGAAGTATCGTTACGATCCGCCATTGGGCTGGCTTAAGCATGGTAGCCTCCTTTTTCTATCACTTTAATACAAAGTGCCGGCAGATTGCAACTGGGATTACCAACCGGTTGCTGCACATCTTTGCTTAGAGCCCATCCCTAAACCCTAGCGTGAGAAGCACAGCGGCCAAAGGCCGCCAGATGCAGGGAGCGACGACTCGTCCTTGACATTCGAATGTCAAGGACGATGACGATAAAGCTGCGTGCGATACGGCGAGCAGGACAGACGCCGCAGATGGCGGCCGTTCGCCGCAACCCGAAGGGCTGGGCCGATGGGCTGCGCCGTGCGGCGTTGCTCGTCGCTTGCGTACCGCAGACTGTGGTACGCGGCGCACCTTTCACCTTGCGGGTCTCGCAGCTAGGCCCAGCGCAGGGCACGGGAGATTCTGGGACGCACTCTTAGGGTTCGTTAAGAAATGACTGCGCTATTTGGCCGTGGGGATTTTGACTCAGGGCAAGGCGCGAAGAGTGAGCATCCGCGACGAGGATGTAAGCGATGAGCAACGCAGCCATGGGTCAAAAGCCCCCGGTCAAATGGATGGAGTTATTTCTTAACGAGCCCTTAGCCTTGTAGAATAGAGACGACGATGAACCGGCACGAACAGCGACTGGTGCGATTCCTTTCCAAACCTCAGAGCTATCCTCATTTCGCCTCCCCTGTTTTGCATCGGGAAACCCATGTTTCACACGTGTTCCTGGCCGGGCGTTTTGCCTACAAGCTCAAGAAACCTGTTCGTTTTCCTTTCCTCGATGCCTCGCGGCTGAGTTTACGTCGTAAGTTCTGTGAGTGGGAACTCACGCTCAACCGGCGGCTTGCCCCGGACGTTTATCTCGGCCTGATTCCGGTGATCGAAGCAGACAAGGGCTTACGCCTAGATGGACACGAGCGGGGACGTGTGGTTGAGTGGCTGGTCCACATGCGTCGTCTACCCGAAGATCGGATGTTGGACCAATTAGTGGCTAAGCGTGCGGTGAGCCGTTGCGATATGGAGCAGGTGGCGGATCGGCTCATTGCGTTCTTCAAACGAGCGGAGCGAAGCCCGCGCATCAGTCGGTATGGCCGCCCCCAATCAGTCGGCCAGTTGCTTTTGGGTAATCTCCGAGAGTGTGAGCCGTTTGTGGGCCACTTGTTATCGTCCGCAGACAGCCAAAGGCTGCAATCGGCCTACCGACAGGCCTTGACCCTTTATGAGGCTGTGTTGTGTCGTCGGGTAGACGAGGGGCGGATCGTCGATGGTCACGGTGATCTGCGCTGTGAGAACATTTGTCTGAATCGAGCGGGCAACCCCGCCATTTTTGACTGCGTTGAATTTCAACCCGCTTTTCGTTGTGGGGACATCGCCAATGACCTCGGTTTCCTCATCATGGATCTTGAGTTCCGCAATCGCAAGGACCTGGCGGATATACTCCTTGAGCGATACCGCCAAAAGGTTCACGATCCAACGTTTGAGAGGGTCCTGCCCATCTACGAATGTCACCGCAGTTTGGTACGTGCGAAGGTGCGCGGCCTGGCTTGGTTGCAACATCCTAGAACCTTGAAGGGGCGAAGGATGCGTGAGTTAGCCTACCGGCACTTTCAGCTTGCCGTGGAATATGCCAAACGGTTTTCACCTCCACGGTTGATTGTGGTGGGAGGTCTGATTGGAACCGGCAAAAGCACCCTGGCTAAGCAATTGTCCGCGGATCTGGCA
This sequence comes from Candidatus Omnitrophota bacterium, assembly GCA_023247255.1. GTDB lineage: Bacteria > Omnitrophota > Gorgyraeia > Aquiviventales > Aquiviventaceae > JAHFGV01. The sequence continues at coordinate 36,197 of JAHFGV010000020.1, forward strand.
GCGATAGGGTTGCGGACCGATGAGATTCGCCTTCGAGAATTTGCCAAAGAGCGACGAGCTGACCAAGGATTCGCCGACGGGCTTTACGCCCCGCACGTTTCAGAGCTCGTGTACCACCGACTCATTCAACGGGCTGAGGCTTGGGTGCGCAAAGGACATTCCGTCGTCTGCGACGGGACTTTTTCAAAGGCCTCGGCTCGAGAAGTTCTCAGACAGATTGCCCAGCGGTATGGAGCATCCTTTCACTTTTTCGAATGTGTGGTACCGCGCGCGTTAGCCATCCATCGAGTCGCCAGACGCTACGCGCAAAAGGCCGATCTTTCGGAAGCCCGCCCGACGCATTATGACCGGTTGCAGGCTGGATTCGAGCCTGTACGTCAATTGTCCTCTAAAGACTGGACAAGGCTGATGACCGATCGATCTGCCTCAGCCGTCCATCAGACAGCCATTGAGGCCTTGCGTCGTTCCTGGATTGCCCGGGACGATGGATGAGACGATGAATGAGAACTGCCTCCCCTTCGATCCGGTTGCTATAATGGAGTGTTCGTGGGAATGTGTAGCCTGTTAGTGGAAAATAGAAGGAGATATGCCATGCGAAAGCGGACCATCTTCACGACGATGATCGATCGGGTTTTAAGGGTTCAACCGCTCTGGGCGCACTGCGACGTTCCGTGTGGGATCTACGATCCTCATTTGGCGGCAATCGCCGCAAAGACCGTCCACACCATGAACAAAAAGATCACCGAGCTTCCCACCCCTGGCGCCACCGCGAGTCCTCAAGAAGTTCTGGAACACCGCAATACCATCGTTCGCATGGTGCAAACCAAAGAGACACACACCCAGCTGTGCAAGCAGGAGTTGTTGATCCTTTGGACCGACTACTTCAAACCGGAGGCGCTTGCGATGTTTCCAGATCTGCATGAGGTTTTCTGGAAAGCGGCCAAGTTATGTTCCTACAACAAGCAACATGTCGATCTGGCTAGGTCCCAGGAATTGATGGATACCGTCGAGAAGATCAACCAGATGTTTCAGAAAGCTGAGGCGGCAAAGAAGAAATAGTTAGCTGAGAGGTTAGAGAAAAAACGGTGAAGGGTGTGAAAAGATTTTTTGGAAGTCTATTATTCGGGGAAATATCTGTGATGCGTGTTTACGGTCACAGCATGCGCCCGGTGCTTGAGGATGGCGAGCTGGTCATTGTGCGCGCCATGAGTCATTCCCTTGCATTGTTGCAAAAAGGCGATTTGGTTGCGGTATGTCCTTTCAAGATGTCAAACAAGATCCTTGTGAAGCGGCTAGCCGGATTGCCACGGGATGGAGTACAAGTGCAGGAACAATGCTGGAAGCTGGGTATGGATCAATGGTTTCTATTGGGCGATTGCCTCGACGATAGCCTGGATTCCCGTGCCTTCGGGCCTGTGAGCCATCGTGAGATCATCGGTCGCGTGGAAGCCAGACTGTGGCCCTGGAAGCGATTCCATGGATGAAACGATTCGGGATTATTTTTGCTAGCGTGATCGGTCTTGGCCTAGTGGCGGTCATTCTATTCATCGCCACCTTTGACGCCAATCGGTACCGTCCCCTGTTGGTCAGCGAACTCCAGAAGGTCCTCGGCAAGCCCGTGCATATCGATCGCGTTTCACTGGGCTTGGAACGAGACGGACAAGGCCCGTTGGCCATCGCTGTCGCCTTGCGTCTGCAGAAAGTGGCAATCGCTCAGCGCCCGGCAACTCAGGCCCAGGCATCTTTAGAAATCGACTCTATCAGTGTCATTCTGCGTCTCCTGCCATTGCTTAAGAAGCAGTTCGTCATCCCCGCTGTTGTGTTGAACGGTCCACGGGTCCATCTCAAGCGCGATGCCACTGGGACACTGGGTCTCGAAGGGCTGGGGGTTTTGGCATTGCCTGCGGCATCCACCGGATCCTTAGACACTTCCAGCAGTCTGCCGATTGCTTTGAGTATCACCTCCGGCCAGGTCCACAACGGCAAGGTCCAATGGACCGATGAAACGACGCAGCCCCCCAGTACTTTTCAAGCGGATCATTTAGAGTTGGAGTTCCAGCGTCGTTTGCCGGCTTCTGCGATGAGTGTGAACCTGCACTCAGATGTGCGCGGTGAGCTTCCGACTTTGTTATTTGATGGTAAGCTCTCGCTGGATGCTCAAGGCGAATGGAATCCATCCTCGAGTGCCTCCGAGCCTTTTGGTCTGCACGCACGAGTAGCCTCGCGTTCGCTGCAGTTTAATATCCGCTCCTTCCATTTCCACGAAGGTAAGCTGCAATGGGCTAAGCAAAGGCCGTCCTCTCAGCCGGCGGGGAATTTTGTGATCGAGGCACTCGATATTCAGGGACGGTATATGGCGTCAGGTTCTTTCGGTGAGCTTGAGGCAAGCGGTGCCTGGATGGATCCGATTCCCAATGTGAAATTCCAATCCCGGTTTCGATTGCCGGATGCCTCTGGGCCTGTTTCTATCGAGTCCTTTGCCTTAACCTTGGATGGAATCCGTCTGGAGCGTCTGTTTCTCAGTCGCCAGCCGTCCGATCCCCAGTTACGCGGCCGATTGCATGGGCACATCGAGGGAAGTCTGCCCCGATGGGATCCGGCACGCTTGAGCCAGTTGTTGACAGCTCACGGGTCGCTCAAATGCGAAGAACCCGTGATCGCTAATCTGAATATTCTACGGGCTGTTTTTGAGCAGTTGTCTTTAATCCCTGGGCTGATGGAAAGGCTTCTGGGCAGTTTGCCACCCGAAGCCTTGGCTCAATTCGAACGTCCGGACACGCCCCTTGAGCCTGTGGATATATCGATGACCCTGAAGGATGGCAGCGTGTGGTTGGAGACGTTTGAGCTAACCAGTGATGCTTTGAGTCTTACCGGCGAGGGACGAGTCGGACTCGATGGTTCTTTACATCTGACGGCCACTCTTCGGATCGATTCTGTGTTTTCGCAGACGCTGACTCGCAGCGTTGGCGAACTACGCTACCTAAGCGACTCGCAGGGACGGATTGAAATTCCCCTCATCATTTACAGGCAGGGAGGAAGAATCGGATTTCTTCCTCAACTGGATGCCATCGGTCGAAAGTTGCTAGTACCCCTAACCCAGGACCTGATCGGCAATCTTCTGCACTAGCAACCTGCGAGTGACCGGTCCCCTGCCTTGACGTTGGTACAAAGCGTTGGGTATACTTAGAATCACTTAGTCTTACAGAAATAATTGTGTATTTGACATTCTCGATAAGGGCAAACCTCAGCCACAAAACGTGGCTGATCCTTGACGCACACTCCCGTGCGTGTCGAGGACAGAGAAATCTGGGGACGCAAAGCCTCTGGCCCTGCGGGTTAATTCGAAGTGCGAAGTGAAAAGTTTGAAGTTATCCGCGGTTGTCTTCGAACTTTGAACTTCGATCTTCAAACTCCCAAGGGGTGGCAGGGCTACCGAAAGATGTCATGTCGATGTATCGGGTAAGCGATAGGCGGTGTCACCGTGCGAAACGGTGGTGCCGCTTTTGCTTTTTAAGTCGTTTTTCTTCCCATAAATTCCGCTTCGCGGAATTTATCACCAGACGAAGTCAAGTGATGGGAAAGGAAGAACCAGAAAACCGCGCTCATAGACGTGGAGGAATGGCCCAGGGTTCTTCAAGCGAAGCTCGTCAGTGTTTTTCAAGTGCCGCGGGCATGCCCGTGGGTATTTACTGAGGTATTTTCTATGTCTGAGTCTGCGTTCTTGGTAGTCGGGGTAGGATTGAGCCTAGCGTGTCTGCTTGTCCTCACAGTATCTTTCATTTGGGCGATGAGAGATTTCCGGCAATTCTTCCGGCATGCCAAGACGATTCTACCGGAGTTTGAAGAGACCTTGCGGCAAACACACCAGACGTTGAACCACGCCCACCAGTTGTTGATTCGCAGTGGCACAGTCGTCTGCCATCTGGAAAATACCAGCCGTCACATTCAAGATGCGGTTTCCGATTTTCTGCAGCCACTGGCAGTATGGACGACTCGAGCGAAAACGTGGTTTGAAGGCCATGGGAAAAACGGTACGAGGGGGGAACCTCGTCGACGTGGTCGAGGGGTGTCGAAGAATAGAAGGAGGGTACGATGAAGAAGGCAGGTCGATTGGGGAATCGGCTAGGGGTTGCAAGTGCTTTTGCTTTGGGAGCGACAGCGGGAAGCTTGGCCACACTGGTTTGCGCGCCGCAGTCTGGGCAGGTCGTCCGCAGGCGGTTGTTGCAGAAGGCCCGTGGTTTCCAGAAAACGGCAGAACGGCAGTTGGGAAAAACCAAGCGGTTGATTGTGAATCAGGCGGACCAATTCCGTGACACGGCTATCGACACGATCGATCAGGCGCGGGATTGGGTTACGCAGCGGGTGGCGAATGGGAAACATAAAGTGTCGGGACACCGACGCATTGTTCGCCGCCGTGCCATTCGCACCGCGTAACGGATCGTCCAACGTGTGAGTTTTGTTCAGACAGTCGGGCTTTCATTCCTACGGCCCTTGACAGATCTGCGTCAAGGGCCGTGGTTTTTCAATTCTCCACCGGACACATCCCTCGACGATCTTCTGCGGGGCTGTTATACTACGCTATCGAGCCGATCCGTTTTGTCCGATTGGCGGCGTGGTTGCAGGTTTGGCTCCACGTTAGAACGATAAGGTCTTGTGTCGTCTGTACCGTAGTGGAGGGCTGAATGCGCAACGATGACGCTCGTCAAATTGGTGAAGAGCTCAAAGGGATCCTTGAGCGTCTTAAGGTACTGGCAAAAGAAGAACGCAACCAACGGGGCTCTGACGTAGAGGCTCTTGAGATTGCTGTCGTCAACGTGGATTCAGCGATTGAGATATTGACAGAGTAGGACAGAGGCGAAGAGCAACGGCCTTGATGCTTATGAGACAGCCTGCGCTGGTCTGCTTGGACATGGAAGGGGTGCTGACTCCAGAGATTTGGGTAACTGTCGCAGCCAAGACGGGTATCGAGGCGTTGCGTCGCACCACGCGCGATGAGCCTGACTACGACAAGCTCATGCGCAACCGACTGGCTATCCTGAAAGAACACGGACTGCGATTGTCGGACATCCAGGCGGTGATCGCGACCCTTGATCCGTTGGAAGGGTCGGTGGAGTTTCTCACGACGCTCCGGGCGAAGGTCCCGGTCATCGTGCTTTCGGATACTTTTTATCCTTTTGCGGGTCCGTTGATGGAGAAACTGGGTTTCCCAGTTCTTTTCTGCAACACCCTGAAAGTATCTGCGCAAGGGATCATTCAAAGCTACCACCTACGTTTGGCCGATCAGAAACGCGCTTCCGTCATAGCGCTCAAGCAGCTTGGATTTCGCATACTGGCTGCAGGGGATTCGTATAACGATACGACTATGCTTAAGGAAGCGGATATCGGAATTTTGTTCCGGCCACCGCAGACGGTTGCTAAGGCCTTTCCCCAGTTTCCCGTCACCACCACGTATGCAGAGCTGGCGCAGCAACTAGCCAGGCATCTCTAACAGGCTGCTAAAAAGCCGATCTTCGCTGAAAGCATCATGAGCTTTAAGCAAAGGGGCGTTTTTCCGCAACCGGCTAAGTCATCCAAGGCATACCCAAACCGATGTGGACCATCGCGACTTTTAATGTAAACTCCATCCGCAAGCGTATCAGCCTGGTGTCGGAATGGCTGGCGATTCACCAGCCGGATGTGTTGTGCCTTCAGGAAACGAAGGTGCAGGATAGCGAGTTTCCAACGCAGGCGTTGGCCCCCAGTGGCTATCAGTGGGTGTTTCGAGGTATGAAGGCTTACAACGGCGTTGCCATTCTGAGCCGAGAGTTGCCCGGTGACGTATCCTTTGGACTTCAGGATGGCAAAGAGCCGGATGAGTTTCGTCTGATTCAAGCTACGGTAAATGGATTGACCATCGTCAACACTTATGTCCCTCAGGGTTCTGCCATCAACTCGCCCAAATACGCCTATAAGTTGGATTGGTTCAAACGTCTGCGTGTTTACTTCCAGAATCTTGGGGTACCCGACAAACCGGTCGTCTGGTTGGGCGATATGAATGTCGCCCCGACACCGATCGACGTTCATCATCCGGAGAGTCACGAGGATCACGTTTGCTATCATGTCGATGCCCGCACCGCGTATCATACCGTGATGGAGCTTGGATTTGAAGATGTGTATCGCCGCTTGCATCCTGCCACACGGCAGTACACGTTTTGGGATTTCCGTATGCCACGGGCATTGGAACGCAATCTGGGTTGGAGGATCGACCATATCCTGGCGACTCCTTCAGTAGCCTCATACTGTGAACAGGCTGGGGTCGATCTGAACGCCAGAAAGCATCCGGAGCCTTCCGATCATACCATCGTGTGGGCACGCTTCAGGGATTAGCAGGCTTCGGGGTTTTTTCCGCAGCCGGCTAGCAAATGGAGGGATGAAATGGTTATTGGATGGATTCTCATTGGAGCAATCGTTCTGGGGGTTCTCTGGGGGGTGGCTGCCTACAATGGATTGGTACGCAGCCGTCAGGAGCTCAAGAGTGCCTGGTCGCAGATTGATGTTCAGCTCAAACGGCGACATGATTTAATCCCCAACCTCGTCGAGGCAGTGAGGGGTTACCTGACGCATGAACGCGAGACGTTAGAAAAAGTGACTCAAGCGCGGAATCAAGCGGTCCGTGCGGATAACTTGAAGGATAAAGCCCAAGCCGAGAACTTCTTAACCCAAACGCTTCGGTCTCTTTTTGCGGTGGCTGAGCGCTATCCCGATCTGAAGGCTAACCAGAACATCCTGGTCCTTCAGGAAGAGCTGACTTCGACGGAGAACCGCATTTCCTTCGCCCGACAGTTCTACAACGACCAGACCATGCGGTTCAATACCGCTATCGAGACGGTACCGACCAACCTCATTGCGAACCTGACAGGGTTTAATAAGGTAGAGTTCTTTGAGATCGAGGACCCCGCACAGCGTGAGGTTCCCAGCGTCAAATTCTGATCGGATCTGTCTCAGCATACTTCTCGCCCCGCAAGAGGCCACAGGCTTGCCCGTCCGATACCGCTCGGGTACAGGGAGTAGGGTTCTACTTACTTGCGAATCGTGGACCCCGGGCAGAGACGATGTCATTTACCTTTGTTGAAATCGAAAAGAGCAAAACCCATACCATTACTGGGTTGTTCTGGACTTTGGTGGTTCTGTATCTGATTTCGACCTATGCATTGGTGTGGAGTTTTCGCCTATTCCTAGGGGCTTCTCTTCAAGGGTCCTTCCTTCAAATACTGACCATTGTGGCCATCGCCCTTCTGGCTGCGACGATCCATTGGTTTTTTTCCACCTACCAGCTAGTGTCCCGGATGTTGGTAGCTGTGCGCGCGCGTTCTTTGGATCCCGGGGATACTTATCACGCACGTCTCAAGAACGTTATTGAAGAAGTGTCGGTGGCCGTTGGAGGCTCTATCGTCCTTGAGCCTTATGTCATTTCGACGCCAGCGATGAATGCTTGTGCAGTATCGGACTTCAGCGGACGCTCGGCGATTGCAGTGACTGAAGGGGTATTGGCCCGTATGAATCGGGCCCAGTTGGAATCGGTTGTGGCCCACGAAGCCACTCATATCGCAAGCGGGGACAGCCTCACCAAAAGCGTTTTCTGTGGCTTGTTTGCCCTTCATGAAGAAGCGCTGAAGCGTTTTTCAGGGCTGTTTAGCAGCCGCAGTGGATTGGATCTTCTGCTGGGACGCACCGGTGTATGGATCGCTTTTAGCCTGATGATCCTGTGGATAGTCCATGCGGCCAGACGGTTGTGCGAGCCGCTGATTTCCCGGCAGCAGGAGTATCGCGCCGATGCTCTAGCGGTTCGTCTGACTCGAGATCCCTTGAGTCTGGCCGAGGCCCTCCGGTTGATAGCCGGTCATTGGCGTGGCGTCGGTACCTACGGGGAATCCCTGTCCGCCATTTTCATTCTCGATCCAGGAATCGAACGCTTGAGTGAGAAGGAAGGTTGGCAGGCGGATCTTTTTTCCACGCATCCTCCGACGGAACACCGCATCGAGATTTTGCTCGGCATGGCCCATGTCGGGCAAGATGAGTTTGATAGTAGGCGGATGCAGCCTCCCCAGTACCATCAGGACCCGGTCCCTTCGCGAGTTCCTCAACCGTCTGGTTCCGATACGCGATGGTTTGTCTGGTTGGATGGCGACTGGCAGGGGCCTTGGCCGTTGGAACGTCTGTCTGAACTGGGTACGTTGAAGCCCGACACTTGGATACGACAGCAAGCTCAGGCGAAGGCTTCACCGGCGTATCAAGATCCATTCATCCTCCAGATGTTGCAGACCCGCTACGGTTATTCGGGGCCAGTGGCTGGGATCACGCCACGCATCTGTCCCCGCTGCCGAGTGGCTTTGACATCTGTGCTCTATGAAGGAGTTACGCTCGATGAGTGTCCTGCCTGCCGAGGCTGTCTCGTCAACAGGGATCAGGTCAGCCGCGTGCTGATTCGCGAAGAATACTCCTTTTCCGATTCTATCACACGGCTGGCTCAAACGATCGAGGCCATTGCCAATCCGCAGCGGGTCGCCAAACGCTACGGGGATTTTCCGTTCAGCGCGATGAAAGATCAGCAGTGCCCTGTTTGTGGAGCATCGATGGTGCGTAAGTTTTACACCCTTGCGTACTTGGTGGAAGTGGAGCAATGCTGGATGTGCGGGCTTACGTGGTTTGATCGCGACGAGTTGGAATTGCTACAGTGTCTGTACGAACGTCAGGTTCCAGAGGATCGCCGCGCCGTGTAGGTAAGCCAATGGATTTGAGTATGGGACCTTCCCCTAAGAAGGCATTGATATTGCAGGCGCTGATGCGGCGTTTAAAGGTCCAAGAAAGCGACCTGGAAGAATCTTTCATGCGCTCCAGCGGCCCTGGCGGGCAGAATGTTAACAAAGTAGCCACCTGTGTGCTGATCCGGCACCGGCCGAGTGGTATCGAGGTTCGGTGTCAACAGCAACGTTCTCAATGGCTCAACCGCTATCTGGCACGCTGGCTGTTGCTGAAACGTTTGGAACACCACCGTCTCCAGCAGCAGAAGTTGCAGGCTCAACGCTTGGCGAAGATCAGGCGCCAGAACTGTCCGCGTCCGCAGCGAGTCAAGGAGCGGATGCGAATCGAGAAACGGCGTCGATCCGATAAAAAACATCTGCGGCGCTTGCCGCGATCGATGGAGGATTGAGTTCATCTCCCTTTCCATCGCAGGAAGCCCCGCTCTTGGGCGGCCCTGCTTCGCTTTCGCTTCGCAGCGCGCAGTGTGAAGAAGGGGTTTCATCCCACGGGCGTCCAGGAAGGTGTCACGGGACAAGAAGGTGTCGCGGGCTTGCCCGTGGGGCTCCACTGAGGTTACAATACTACTGCATTGCGTTGAAGATATAAAACAGGAGGAGAGGATGTTAAAGAAGAGAGGATGGGAGGTGGCCCTGATGGGTGCTCTGATCGGTACGGCAACGGCTACTTGCGCGGCGAGTGAGAGGCAGAATAGACCACGGGCGATGATTGAAACCGCCAAGGGGAAAATAGTGATTGAGCTCTACGCGGACCGGGTTCCAAAGACCGTCGCGAATTTCGTCAAATTGGCCAAGCAGGGATTCTACAACGGCGTGATCTTTCACCGTGTCATCCCCGGATTTATGATTCAAACGGGCGATCCGACCGGAACCGGCCGTGGTGGACCCGGATATACCTTCCAGGATGAGATTGTGCCGGATCTGCGACATGACGCAGCTGGAGTGGTGTCTATGGCGAATGCGGGTCCCAATACCAACGGAAGCCAGTTTTTTATCACTCTGGCCGCCACGCCTTGGTTGGACGGCAAACACTCGGTTTTTGGAAAGGTGATCGAGGGGCAGGCAGTGGTTGAACAGATCGCGGCTGTCCCCCGGAATTCCAATGATCGCCCATTGGACAACGTTGCCATGAGCCGGCTGACCATTGAAGGGGACGAGTGACGCTATCGGTCTATTGTTCCAAAAGCCGAGTTCGCTTTGACAGAAGAATTTTCAATTGTGGATTATACCGTCTTTCAATCCGCAGTTCGCAATCCCCAAGCCGCAATGCAACTGGGTTTCTGAAATGGTTTCAGCATCCTGATGGCTAAGCCGAGGGTCCTTGTGGTCTACAAAAAAGATGCCTATCGGCGTTACCTGTTGGAGAAACGCGATCGGCACCTGCTGAGGCTGTTGCATAAGAAACATCCGGACGTCCGGGAGATGCAGCGGGCACATGCGATCCATACACGGGCCATTGAGGCGGTGGTTGAAGCTTTGCGACGATTGAAGGTGGATTTCGATTTGATGTCTCGGTCCCATTTGAAAGTGACGAGACGTTATGATCTAGTCGTTTCAGTGGGAGGGGATGGGACATTTCTCCATGCGGCACGCAGTGGTCCAAGCAGCCCGATTCTGGGAGTGAACTCGGACCCTGAACGAAGCGAAGCCGTTTTCTGCGCAGCGAATGTTTCCAATTTTTTCGCCCTCTGTCAATCTGGGCTCAAGGGTAGACTGCCGATATTTTCCCTTTGTTGGCTGCGGATCCGACTCAACAGCCGGTGGCTGCCGCAACGGGGATTGAATGATGTCCTGATCGCCCATGACGATCCGGCGACGTTAAGCCGCTACCGCTTACGGATTGGCAAGCGGCAGGAAGTTCAGAAAAGTTCTGGTTTGTGGATTGCAACCGCTGCAGGATCCAGCAGTGCCGTATTGGCTGCTGGGGGAGTTCGTTTGCCGTGGAAGGCCCATCGTTTCCAGTACCGTCCGCGAGAATTGTATCGTGGCCGGTTGTCCCAGGCTCATTTGCAGGGAGGTGTCTTGCCCTTAGGTAGTCGTCTGCGGATCACGTGGTTGATGCAACGGGGAAGCGCCTTTGTGGATGGGGCGCATGTCAGGATCCCGCTGCATTTTGCCGACCTAATTGAGGTTACGTTCTCCCGACAGAATCCGTTATCCGTCTTAGGATTAATCCCCTCCAGTTAGATGGGAGCCCAATCGCCCTCGCGTCCTCGTGGGTTTGGTTTTATCCCCTGAGTTCAAGTTTCTAGCGCAACACCTGGTATCCTGTCCACTCAGGAGAAAGGAGTTGCGCACGATGCGATGCTACACACGATTGAGCTGTACCGAGCGGGAGGAGATCAGTCGGCAGTTGGCCGTCGGGGCCAGTGGTCACGCCATTGCCCGGCAGCTGGGCCGAGCGCCGAGCACCATCGCACGGGGTTGCACCGTACCGGGCGCCTGCGATTGTGCTATCGGCGGAACCAGTATCGGGCGCTGCCAGCCCATCGCTGGGCGGTGCGTATAGGACGTCGACGTGGACGACCGCGGAAGCTCATCGTCCATGCCCGGCTGCGCGCCTACGTGCAGGCGGGGCTGGCCCAGCGCTGATCGGCGGAGCAGATTGCCACCTGACTGAAGCGGAGTATCCTGATGATCCGACGATGCGCATCTCGCACGAAGCCATCTACACGTACTTGTACGTGCTGCCCCGAGGGGAGCTCCGGCGGGAGCTGCTCGCGACCCTGCGCCATCGGCACAAGTGGCGTCGAGCGCGTCGAGCCAGCCGGGCCCACGACCGGCGGGGGCAGCTGCCCGACATGATCAGCATCGAAGAGCGACCCGCCGAAGTCGCGGATCGGACGATTCCCGGCCACTGGGAATGCGACCTGCTCATGGGCCGAGGGTCGACTTCGGCCCTGGGTACATTGGTGGAGCGCACGACCCGGACCACGCTCTTGGTGCCCCTGCGCGCGAAGGACGCGACCAGCGTTCGGCGCGCGTTCGCCCGCGAGATGCGCACCCTGCCGCAGCAGATGCGCCGCTCGCTCACCTACGACCGAGGGAAGGAGATGGCCGAGCACCGGCTCTTCACCGAAACGACCGGAATCAAGGTCTACTTCGCGCATCCGCAGAATCCTTGGGAGCGCGGCACCAACGAGAACACCAATGGGCTGCTCCGACAGTTCTTCCCGAAGCGCACGGACTTCACACGGCTCTCGCGTCGTCAGATTAAGCATGTCCAAGACCTCATGAATGGCCGCCCGCGCAAGGTGCTGAACTGGCGCACCCCCAGCGAGGCGTTTTATCACTTGCCTGTTGCGTTAGGAACTTGAAACCGCCCCCTAAAACGCACAGGCGACCCCCTTTTCGGAGATCGCCTGTGGTGTCGATAGCCAAGATGTGCCACAATGCGTGGCTGGGCTTGGCGCTAGACCTTGACTACGTTTGAGGCTTGCGGCCCCTTTGGACCTTGGGTGATTTCAAACTCCACCGTTTGGCCTTCTTTCAGGGATTTGAAGCCATCACCGGTGATCGCGGAGT
>JAHFGV010000021.1 GCA_023247255.1 Candidatus Omnitrophota bacterium
TGACACATAACACATGACTTATGACACAGACGTGAGCGCTGCCACTAATCTCGATGCATTTTGCAAAACCTCAGTTATACGTTGGATGAGAGCTGCGCTGGGGCTTCAATAATCGACAAGAGCGCAGTGGCACAGTAGACCCGGTTGCGTTGCTGGCCGCTCACTTCTTTGACGATGCCAAGCTTCTGCAGACGCTCTGCCGCCCGTTGGACCGTCGTGAACGCGACCTTGAGTTTCCGAGAAGCACCCGTAAGCGTCAGGTACGGATTAGCACCCAACGCCTCGACCAATCTCAACGGCACTTTGGAGGACGTGTCGGCAGCAGCATTGCGCCAGGTGCCCAGGAGCTGGTTGATCTTGGCCGCGCGGCCCAGCGCGTCCTCGGATTGCCGGGCGACGCCATTCAAGAAGTACTGCAGCCATCCCTCCCAATCGCCCTGTTCGGTCACGCCTCGCAGCCCTTCATAGTAGTCGCGCCGAGCGGCTTCAAAAAAGGCGCTCAGATATAGCCAGGGGGTCGGCAGAATCTCCCGTTCGACCAAAAACAGCGTGATCAGCAACCGCCCGATCCGGCCGTTGCCATCAAGGAACGGGTGAATGGCTTCGAACTGATAGTGCAGGAGTGCAGCCTGCGCTAGTGGAGGGAGCGAACGGTCATGCAGAAAACGCTCCCAAGCACCCAAGCACTCCGTCATCTTCTCCACAGGGGGAGGCACGTATGAGGCATTGGCCAGCGTGCAGCCCGGCGGGCCGATCCAGTTCTGTGACCTCCTGAACTCGCCGGGGGTCGCATGCTGGCCGCGCACGCCCGCCATGAGTGTCGCGTGCAGCTCGCGCAGGAGCCGCAGCGACAGAGGCAGCGTCTTGAGCCGCTTCACCCCCTGCTCCAGTGCTCTCACGTAGTTGGCCACTTCCCGCAAATCATCCGGACTGCACTCAACCGGAGCACCGGCTTCAGCCGCCAAGAGTTCTCCTAACGTCGCCCGGGTCCCCTCAATCCGGCTGGACAGGACCGCTTCCCGGCGCACAAACGGCCGGATCAATACGTGCGGATTAGGCCGTTGCCCGCCCTCGCCGGCTAGCTGGCCGATCAAGCGATCCGCATCCGACAGCGCCCGGGTTAGAACCGGCGTCCATTCCAGCGTGGGGGGCAGCGGATTCGGAACAAAGGCGGTATAGCCTTGGGGCGTGCGAATGGAGCGTCCTGACGGTCGGGTTGGCGGTTTCATGGGTGCAGTCCGTGAAAATACCGGGTCACGTTATTATCGAAATAATATACTAACGAAAATAAAAAATCAGGCTATTTTCGCCCACCCCTGACAACCGAATCGACCACACGCTCTTGCATCTACCTCACTACCAAGAATCCAGCCTTCAATGTCTGCGACGGCCCGTTCGTTCTCCGTAAGCGATGGCTGAAAGAACTGCGCCAGATTGCTTGCCAGATCGGTTTCCTGAAGCCAGTGGTTGCCGGAGTATGCGTCTTGTTGGTCCGGTGTCCGTCCTGCGGCCGGATAGCGGCCACGCTAGGGTTTAGGGATGGGCTGTAGACTTCCGCGATCACATGGACGACGCACCTCGGCAACCATTACCGTCTTGGGCTTGGCGGCGGTAGCACCTCCAGGGGCGATTCAAACCCACTGGCGATATAGGCGCGCAATCCCTTCAGACTCGCCATCGGCGTTTCCCCCCCGAGTAATCAATCCCGATGTAGATCGAGAAGGAAGTCATGCCGAGAGGTATTCTAAGTGGGCTAGCCCAAATCAGTTAGGTAGCCAGAGTCCGACATCAACCAAACCGGTAGTGCTTGCGGACGGCCTTACTGACGTGCCACGTACAGGAGAGACCTTCCGGAAACATTACCAGATCGCCTGGCCGCAGCGCTACCTCGCCCTTGTCGGTCTTCACGACCACGTCACCCTCAAGGAAGTAGCACGTCTCCCGCTCATCGTAGTGCCAATCGAAGCTCGAGGGCTCCTTCGTCCAAATCGGCCAACTCTTCACCTTCAGCGCCGCAAGCCGCTCCTCCCCCGGTCGCTCCACCTTGATCCTCGGATCCACCTCCATCGTTGGCATTAGGCTCTCCCTGTCTTTGGAGGCAGCGACGCCGCGTACCGGACGCCGAGGTCGACCCATCCCTTCAGCGCCGCGTGGCTGCGCAACCCCTCCGGCATCACGAAGACGAATCCATTCAACGGCCGCCCGGTGAAGTCCATTGGCCTGGCGTGACGCTTGCCAAGTGCGGCCTTGTACTGTACCGGGCCCACCCGCACCATGAGCCGGCGGCTCTCCACCCCGCAGCACATGTGGCCGTTAAGGAGGAAACATACCCCGCCGAACATCTGCCGCTGGGTGATGCGCTTGCGGCCTTTCAGCAACTGCGCCACCCGTTCCGCTAGTTCAAGGTCGTAGGCCATAGAGTTGGTGAATCAGAAGGCTCCCAAAACGTACCAGAAAAGCGGGGTTACGGGTTCAGGTCTTGCATTCACACATTGCTCACGCCTTCCCCATTCTACGAAGCCGCTCTTCGTGAGCCCGCAGCCATCGGCTTACGGTCGCGTAATGGATGCCGAGGTGCTCCGCAATTTCCCGCATTCGATACCCGTGCTCCCGATACGCCTGAAGGGCTTGTCGATCACGGCGCTCAGCCGATGTAAAGATCTCCTGGAGCCTCGGTCTGATTGGTTGACGTTGCCAGCGGGGGATTTCCGTCAGCGGCTCGTTCCGCACCATGCGCTCACAAAACCCCTCGGAGCCGAGGTAGATCTGGCCCCGCAGATAGTCTCACGGAGAGGGCGCGTGGTATCCATCGCGGACAAATCAACCAGGAGATGATAGTGATTGCCCATCAGGCAATACGCATGACAGAGCCAGTGAAAACCCTCCAACACCTGCGTCAGAATCCTCAGAAACGTCTGGCGATCTGGCTCGTCGAGGTAGATGGACTGCTGGGCGTTGCCTCGGCTCGTCACGTGATAGACGGCGCCGGGATACTCAACGCGAAGGGGACGGGACATGCGTTCATGCTAACAAAGCAAATGTTGGATTGCAAGACCTGACCCCTATCTTCTGCGAAGCACCACCCGCTCCTCATAGCCCCTGAACCGCATCTCGCCACGGGACTCGGCCGGCGTATGTCTTCGAAGCATTCGCTGGATCCCCCATGAAATCGAAGAGGTCCTTCACACCGGGACACTTGTGATACTCGTGCTCTTGCCGGAAGGGGTTTCTCGCTGCTCGCTTCTGGGAGGGGTCTCCGGCCGTACCGAAGGGGTGCTCGATGAATGATCGGACTGTTTTCCTCTCGCCGCGGAGCGCGCCGTTGAGGTCGATCGGGTCGTTGACACCCACGAAGTGGAATCGGGTCTCGGGGAACAGGATGGCAGCACGATGGAGCTCGAACCGCGACGCCTTGAACGCCCAGCTAGCCACTGTCACGATCCGCGGGTACGCTTGGGCGACCTGCTGAAACCGACAGATCCCGAAAAGAAGATTCTCGAACGAGTCTTTCGCAAAGTCTTCCGTGGTGGTTCTCGCGGCCACCGCATCACGCGTGGGCGCCATCTTGTCAGGTATCCAGAACCGGCGTGCCGTCGCGATGTCGTAGTACGTCTTGGCCTCACTCCAGGACCCTGCCTCCGAGCGGGTACGGCCCCCGGAGAAGACAAGCAGAGCGACAGGGTTGTTCGCAGCAAGTACGACACCACGCCGGATGTGTTCGACGTAGAAGGGCGGTTCACCCGTCTGAAAGTCCTGAAGCACCCACGCGTCGTCGGATTCGACAGGGTTCGGCACTTCGTTCACGCTCGACTTGAAGGCCGCGTGGCCTGCCACGAGAACCAAGTCGTGAAGCTGAGGTGTGCTCACCGAGAATGCCTCCATCCTGTCGGGCTAACGCTTGGCATCAGCGGCGGCGCGAAGCGCCGTCCGCTCCATCGCCTTGTTAGCCGCGGCCCTGTGGTTTCCATGACATGTCTGTCTTCACTGTGCCTTGCTCCACAGATCGAACAACCTGCATGATTTTTGGCCAGTTAAGCGTCCACTCGATGTATTCCAAAGCATCGTCGACCAATGTTAAGAAGTCGTCGTGTAGATGATAGTTGAGATGAACCGTCTCCCTGATTTCATCTTTGAGCGAAATGTCTTGGTGCGCAATTCCATGACACCTAGCAGACAGCTGTGGAAAGAAGGACGCACATGTACCTTTCGCCCATATGGATGCAAACGTCTCGCTGTCAGACGCGGTTAGATCTGCCCACTGTCTCCGAACTTCTGTGATGCGTTGTAAGCCAACCCTTATGAGCGTCTCTCGGAGTTGGAGTCTCTCGGCCGTAATAAATGACCCCTCCTCCAGAGCGGTCTGCAGGGCAGCGGCCAGGACCCCCTCTGACCGTCCATGTCGCGGGATGGCATGCCAAACGGGTTGTTGAGAGGTAGGCAGATACTCGGGCCTGTACTTGAGTAAGGGATTCGCTGTAATCCACGCGTCCACCACGGCCCCCCAAAGGACCGTCGGCAAGTAATTGCCCAGAACGTAGGACGGTAAGTCCGTAATCTCCGCTCTTGCCTTTTGAACCATAATGGGGTCGAGTTTGGCATCGCTGAGTAAGGGCTCGACCTTTAGCGTGATCGTTGTGAGGTGGCGAAGTTCACGGTGCAGACAGTACTTGAGATGATCATCTATCCAACTCACGTTGAGTGTGAAATTGCTGAAGGGAGGCAGGTCGAGAATAGCTCCCTCGCTCAGGCATAGCATGGCCCCCGAGATGATAGAGGCGATGGGGTGAGCTCCGATCTTCCCGATACCTGTGACACCCTCGGTCACAAGGTCGTTCCCCGCGAGCCCATAGAACCTGCGCGCAAGAGTGCTGTCGAATACCGTCTCAGCGTACCTCTCCCAGGTGTACCCTTCCATTCCGACCCTACCAATCTCCTGAGGTACAACCGGCAGGGCCGGGAAGATACGAGTGGCGAATGCCCCCCTCCAGGCTGCAAGGCTGGTGCTGCTCTCCGGTGGCGTGAGTGCTCGTGTATCATAGGCTGCTGACAGCAAGAAGGTGGCCATGCTTGGCTCATCCATCCGAAGCCGGTAGGCGCGAAGACATGATGCTACCGTCTTGAAGAGACCGAGATCCGGAAGGTTCTTGTTCTCATCTCCTCTGAAAAGGACATCATAATCGAGCCGGAACACTGGCACGCCAGATCCAAGAAGCCTCAGACGAACGATGGCCTCCACGATTTTCGGCGTATCATAGCGGATCGCTTGGCTCTTCCCAATGAACCACCAGCGCAAGTTCTGTGCAGTTGCCCAATTCATACGCCCGAAGATATCGTATAGGTCGATCGGCGTAACGACGCGAACCCGCATAGGTAATTGGGGATAGCTCCGCAGGAGAGCCGCAACGCTCTGTCCCACTTCCGCCGCGAATCTTATGCGGTTGTTCTGAGCGAGCAACTCGCCTCGCTGTTTCCCCCTGGCGATTCCATCGAGGCAGTCTGCGAAGCCGGGCGCGTAGAACATAACCAGGATCCCCTCGTACGCAGGAGACGTCAGGAGTTCGCGCAGGCCCTTTAGATGCTCCGCCAAATATTGGACACCAACGAGGTCGTTGGGTGGTGTTCCAGAAGACCACGCCGCGAAGTCATCGGCATCGCGGTAGGCGTAATGGGTATAAAGAACGTACTTGACCGAGGGGGACGGTTCCACGGGGTATCTCTCGAGAGCTTGCGCCATCACCTGCTCCTACGGCTAACTATGGATTATCTGGTTCCGCATAAGTCCACCGGGCTGGTCCACCAACAGTATAAGACCCCTCGATTCGCTTTGCAAGAAAGCGGGACACCTTGCGTCGTTTCAAGTAGTTCCATCACCTGTGCTAAGGCCGCCATGTTTGCACCCCATCAACTCAATAGGGGACAGCCACCAATTTTCGAGGACGTCCCCCGACCTGCCCCTCATCAAACGGCGACTGAACCGCCTTTCCAAGCGACGAAGGAAGTCCTGGCTCCCGAGCGGACGACTGACTGGCGTCTCGCGTCGTATGGCCTCCACTTCGCCTTCATGACCCTCGGCGCTCAGGTACTCACGCCAATCACTGATCATTTCTCTCAGCAACGCATCATCAGTCACCAAGGGATCGACCCTGACCTCCCCCACGTGCCATTTGGCACTCGACCATCGGTATTCCCATGGCAAGCGCACGATCTCTGCTCTGACAGGGTTGCGCTCGACGTACCGTACCGCTGCGATCAGGTAGCGTTCATCCAACACGCTAGACCCGAACCGGCTCTGCCACAGATGCCCTCGCCGACCTTCTCGAAAATTAATCCGTCGTGCGTAACGGACATGGGCGTCCGACAAGCCGCGAGCCAAAGCGTCTTCACGTTCAGGGACGGCGATCAAATGGACATGGCTACGCATGAGGCAGTAGGCCCAAATGTTCACCCCGTATCGCTGGCAAGCCCTTTGGAGCAGCGTGAGATACGCCACGCGATCTTCATCGTTGAAAAAGACATCGAGCCGCCGGTTGCCACGCTGGATCACATGGTGCGGAACCCCTGGCACAACGATCCTCGCTAGACGAGCCATTTCGCGCGTTCTCCTAACGTTGGGATGACCCTGCAGCGGTTGTCCCACATTCTGCGAAACGTAAAAAACGCAGGAGAGAGCGTCACTCTCCTGCGTTTGTGATTGTCTGCGGCGCGTTGGCAGTCTCTGCGGCCCTCGGTGCCTTACCTTGTTATGTTATCGTAGCAGGATGTCTCTCCTGAAGCCACCACTCAATGGGGACAGCCACTCATTTTACCGCACCCTGGCCGCCACGAATCTGAGAGAAATCGGTGGCTGTCCCCGGATTTCGGCCGAAGGCTCACCAGGATAAGAGAAGGTGACAGTTACTGGGGGACAAGGGTTCTTAGGGAATCATGAGTGGGATTTTTAGGAAAGAAAATCCTGACAGCTATTCCTGGGAACCTTCGCCAAATTCCTTAGCTGCGCGTTCCAAGATTGTCACACTCTTGAGCGATTCAGACTGGTGCATGGCACGTGTTGCTTCAGTGCTCTTGCCTTGTTCAGAGTAAACCGTGCTGAGGTGCTCAAAGATCTGAGAGAGTACTAACGCTTGTTTGGCATCCAACAGGGTAGAGGCCTTCTCTAGGATAGCCGCGGCCTTGTCCAATTCACCGCGAGATCGATGGACCCATCCCAAGGTATCCTGAAATTGGAGTATGGTTGGCTGGAGCTCGACCGCTTTCTCGGCCCATTCGAGTGCCTTATCCAGATTGTCTTTACGCTCCAGAGCCATCCAGGCTAGGTTGTTGTAGGCAATCGATTGAGTGGAATCAAGCTGGATTGCCGTTGCGTATGCCTGCTCGGCTTCCTGAGCGCGGTTTTGGCTCTGAAGCACCATTCCGATCCTCACGTGGGCTTCGGCCAGGCGCGGATTAACTGCCAGAGCCCGTTCGTATTCTGCGATTGCTTGCTTATTATCGCCCCGGGCGAGCCAGAGGTTGCCGCGGTCAATATAGGCTTCAGCGAATTTAGGCTCTCTGGCGAGAGCAGCATCGAAGGCCTCTCGGGCTTTTTCATCCTGGTGGACTGATGCGTAGAGGCGTCCAAGCGCCTGCAATGGAAGAGGATTTTTCGGCGCAAGGGCTGCCGATTTTTTCAACTCAGCTTCCGCTTCCTCGCTTTGACCTAATGCCACAAGGGCGATTCCAAGTCCGTAGCGGGCTCCACTATGCTGGGAATCTCTGGTGACTGCCTCGCGATAAGCTTGGAGAGCTTTCTCCGTTTTTCCCAATCCGGTCAGATAAAGCTCGCCCAATGCGATGCATGGCCCCACCGCTTTCTTATCCGACGCAATGGCTTGCTGGAATGTTGCCTCGGCTGCGCTTAGATCCCCTTCAGCGGCTCGCTGTACGCCGGTGCGGTATTGGGTGTCAGCCTCTGAAGAGCCTGTATTTTCGGCAAAGACACAGGCCGTTATTCCGATGCTTCCGAAAAGAACCGATACACCAAAAATCCAAGGCTGTAGCCTTGGATTTTTGGTGTATCTCACGGTTTGTCTAGCCATAATTCAGTTTAGGCCAATATGCGCTTCCTAGACCAAGCCAGTAGACCGAACAGACCTGAGCCGAGGAGCGTTATTGAGCTTGGCTCCGGAATGACAGGATTTTCGGCGCCGCCACAATCCTTACATCCCTGCGTGGGCTCGCCGAAGATCCCTACCCCGAACAAGGAGTTGCCGCCAGTGCCCGTGTTCAAGGTCTGGGTGTTGGCACCTGAGGCGATGTCGAACTCGTAAAGATTCGCCGTGCTAAAGTTGCCGCTCCAGAATGACGTCCCGTCAGGGTTGAGGTTAAGCGCGAACCAACTGTCTTCGCCAGCTATGTCGTATGTCTGAATGTGGTTTCCTGCCGCATCGAAGCGCTTTACATTCACACGGTCGGCCATCAATGCGCCACCATCGGAGAGGATGCGCAAGGCGAATGCCTGCGACCCGCCGTAGCCGGAGGCAAAATCCGCTCCCTGGACGCCTGTATTCACGTTGACCGTGTGGATGGCGTTACCTTCCTGCGTGAAGAGCATGGTCGTCTGGTCAGCGGCCAGGTCCATCCAGTCAATGCGTGTGTTGAGCACGGTGTTCTGAAAGACTCCCGTGCCGTCATATTTCCGGATGCCGTTGCCAAGGTTACCGACATAGGCGTTGCCCGCATTGTCGAAGACAATGGATTCAGGGGTTGAATAGCCAGCTCCGAAGTTTCCCAGCGAATTACCGTTGGTGTCAAACTTCGCCACTGTGCTCGCTGAGAAGCCGGTTACGTAGAGATTGCCCGAGGAGTCAAACGCCATGCCTGTGGTGAAACCGCCGGCGCCGATGTTGAGTGTCTCCAAAAAGGAGCCGTCCGCGCGATAGTGCTTCACGTTACCTGAAGATACCGAGGCGAAGATGTCTCCTTGGAGAAACGCCACAGCTTCCGCCTGGCTTGCTACGCCCATCAACCCTACCAATGCTACCATTGCAAACACGACCGCCTTCCTCATTCCATCCTCCTCCTATGTGTCCTCTCTTTGAGACTGAGAGATAGTAATATTTCCTTTGCTACCATTGCAAACACGACCGCTTTCCTCGTTCCATCCTCCTCCTATGTGTCCTCTCTTTGAGACTGAGAGATAGTAATATTTCCTTAAAAGCGCCAATCTATTAAGTAACAGATATGCAAATTTTAGGCCACAATAACATTAAAATTTGTATGATAGTAACTATTTGTGAAATATGTTCTTATAATAGATGAAGCCGACATATTCAGAAATGCTTGGAAACGGTCATATCTGATTTGTTGTAATTACTAGACATAATGGTCTGAAATCCATCAATACGACTAGCTGTTTTATCTCGATTGAGTAATGAAGTTTGAGTATGCTGCTTTCCATCTGATTTGAACCATTGCTCGTTAGGTGGGAATGGAAAGAAACCTCAGGGTAATTAGTTTTGGTCAAGGCTGTCCGGTTATGACTCGAACAGCAGCAGTTGGTTTTGATTTTGATCCATTGGCTTCTGTTCCGGAATCATGAAGCTCAGTCGGAGAATCGGCGTTTCCTCGAACGCCGTGACGCTGAAAATCTGTAGAAACGCGTAGAGACTGATCGTGAACCTGAGTTGCTTCCGGATGACGGCAATGAGGACATAGGTGGCGATGGCGATCCAGATTTGGGTCTTGACGGCGTTCTCGGACGTGCCATAGAAGGCCTTGATCCGCAGATGCTGTTTGATCCACCGGAAGAAGAGTTCGACCTGCCAGCGGGATTTGTAGAGCTGGGAGATGGTCAACGCCGGCAAATCGAACTGATTGGTCAGGAAGACCAGGCGCTTGTTGATCTGGGCATCGAAGTAGCGCACACGCCGCAGCTTGTCCGGGTAATCTTGGCTTGTCAATAAACCAGTCAGCAGGATCGTTTGGTCGCATTGGAGTCCTGTGGTTTTGTCGATCGGGTGGCAGTAGAGGCGGCGCGCTTGCAGGTTGCGCTTGGCCCGGATGACGAAGAAGGCTTGTCCTTGATGCAGTTGATGCAACCGTGCGAAGTCGAGGTAGCCCCGGTCTATGACGTAGAAAGCTCTAGCTTCTGGAATCAGGAGATCGAGGATCTTGACGTCGTGGACCTTGCCGTCGGTGATCTCGATGAACGCGGGAATGGGACCTCGCAGATCGAGGAGGGTATGCAGTTTGATGGCGCCCTTCTGTCTGCGGAATCTGGCCCACGGAAACAGAGACAGGCACAGATCGATCGTGGTGGCGTCGAGCGCATACACGGTCTGATCCAACTCGAGTCCAAAATCTTCGTCCCGATAGAGGGCGCGTGCGCGATGAATGAGGATCTGGGCGAAATCGGCAAAGATGCGCCAATCGCGCGTTTCGTTGGCATCGGCCAGCGTGCTTCTGGAGATTTTGCCTCGGATGCCCATGTGATAGAGTTTGCTCTGCATCGAGCGCAGGCAGGTCTCGATGTCCCGGAGGCTCTCGCGATACGTCATCTGGGCAAAGCCCATACAGAGGAATTGATCCAGGCAGGAGAAGCTTTTGGTCTTGTAATCACCCTGATAGCGGCGGACGCATGATCGGAATGCGTGCAGGGGAAGAAAATCCATGACTTGGGCAAAGACGGTTTTTCCTGTATTCATTGGGCTGGCCTCCTCGACAATGAGCGTTGCCCAATGATACCGACTTCAAATCGATCACAGGTTTTTCACGTATTAACATGTTGAACGTCATCACGTTGTGTGCATTCGTTCACCAAACAACCGGACAGTAGTGAGGAGAGAACTATGTCTGGAAGAGACTGTTTCGCTTCAAGTGCTGAACAGTGATAATACATTTCGTAGGTTTCGGGATGCGTTCGCAGGTCAGCCTCGGAGCCAGCCTTCACGATTCCAATTCACTGAAAGAGTCTTCTACGACTTCGGCTATGAGATGGGCGAAGCTGCCCGTAAGAAATATCACGACTCAAGATTTTTGACCACTCGGTGAGTGGCAGAAGCTTGCTGTCTCCTCTACAAGAGACCCTGCCCGCTCAAACGTTGCCTGATTTTCTCTGAGACTTCAAAGATTGACTTCTTGAACGGCAGGTACAGCACTCCGAGCAAGTCTGAAGGTAATTCCACTTGTCCTTTGTGGAGCAACACTACTTTGCTTCTCCCTAGCTTGTGCATAAACCATCCCATTTCGAGAATTACGTTCTGCCGTGCCCGCCACTTCGCAGTGCCTACCAAATCCGATGCCTGTTTGTCATCGGGCGTCAGCAAGGCAAAGGCGAAAGCACACTTTGAGGCATAGTGCTCAAACTTCTCTATGATTGTCATACCAAGATCATCCTGCTCCGACAGCAAAATAGGCTCACATCGAATGGAAGCCAAGAAATCTTTGAGTTCGTACTTTGCACTCGAATCGTGACCATGAATGAGGAAAACTTTTCTATTCTTGCGCATGAACCACTCGCATCGTTACCTCAGCCTATTTGACCTCTCTTTGAACTCTCCATTCCTCCCCATACAGTTCTTCCAGCAGCTTTATCATCTCGTCTGGATACAGCTTATAGACAACGCCAAGGCAACCTCCCAGCTTGTTGACTTTTTTAGTATCAACTACGCTTCTTTGGGCTGTAACCGCTATAACCGGAGTGTACTG
The DNA here is from genome assembly GCA_023247255.1 of Candidatus Omnitrophota bacterium. GTDB lineage: Bacteria > Omnitrophota > Gorgyraeia > Aquiviventales > Aquiviventaceae > JAHFGV01. The sequence goes on from JAHFGV010000021.1 coordinate 11,686, forward strand.
ATTCTGTTTCCCATACTTTCCTGCTCGGAGATTACCAAGAAGAATTTCTCCCGCGGTATCATTAACATTTGTGTCATCAGAATGTTCCGGCAAGCGCCAATCTAGTATTATGACGTCATATTTTCCTCGACGTAAATATTCCTTCGCTCCAACGACGTTACCGGCACAAGCTATGCTCAGTCCAAGTTCTTCAAGTTGCGCGATTGTGCCAGCTAATGTTTCAGGGATGTCTTCAACAACAAGGATTTTTCTGGAACTCATAATGTTTTCTCCCACACATGGTCGACTATTCCTGGCTTGAGCTGGTGACTGAGTCGCACTTCAAATACCGTTTCAAACCCCTCCAATAGCTCGTTCCTTCGCGGGTCATCAAGGGTGGGTGTGCTACGCTGGCAGAAAATAACTCCTCCATGCGCTGCTATGATTCTCCTCGCAATAAACAGCCCAAGGCCCATCCCTCGGATAGCTTTCAGACGGTCATGGATGCTTCCACGCACAAATGGCTTGAAAATCATCTCGAACTCGTCTATAGGTACGCCAAGACCCCAATTCTGGACTTGAACAATGCTCATCCCTGTCTGTGGTAGTCCGAAGACCTTCACCACCATCGGCTGATCCTTGAATCTGGGCAAGGAGTATTTCATGGCATTGTGGAAGAGATTCCTGAATGCCTGCTGAAGGAATTCCGGATCACAGACTAGGTCACCGAGCTTTTCACATGAGGGGCTGAATTCAATTCTGTATCGACGAATTCTGCCTTGGTCATGGACTTCCGTGTCTCTTTGTAAGGAAGCGGCTGCGTCCTTCAAGATTTGCGTCAGGTTGCCCTTGCGGAAATGTAGTTGAAGACGCCCTTGATTCTCCTGAGCCACCAAGAGGGCCATTTCCATGGTCTTGCCAATGCCACGCATCTCATCCTTGACCAGAAGGTCGTATTGCGCAAACAACTGCTGAAGCTCTCTGTTATCTTGGGGGATGGACTTTCGAGCAAGAACGATGGTCTTCAATGCTGTCTGTCCAAGAGTAGCAACTGGGGTACTGACTTCGTGTCCGATATGCCCGACTAACCTTCGCGCGCCCTCAGCCATTGAGTGAGACTCCGCAGCTTCGATACAGCTACCCGCAATTGCAGCGTACGTCGTGAGCATCCTGAGCTTGCCTGGAAGCAATTTCTTCAGCCTGGCAATCGGAACCCGCTTTGTCTCTGGCAAAGGACAAACCATAATACCCTTTGTCCTCAACGCAGCTATTGGGAAAATCAGTAGAACCTTGAAGCCTTTTTCGTGCAGATAACCAACAAAATGGTGACTATCCGTGTGTTCGGGGAGTCGCCCTGTCTCCAGAACGAACGGTCCCTCTTTTTCTAGAGAATCTGCGTAGAACTTCTCAGCATCCCAAGTGCTTTCGCCATCACCCTGTGGTTTAGAAAAACCCTCGACCTGATAATGCTCAAAGCAGAAATATGAACTGCCTTCTGTATGGCACATGATGGCAAAATTGCCGATGTCTTCTTTCAGAAGACCCTGGCTGATTAGAGGCATGGTCTCTGTAGGACGGTCAACTTTCTCAACAACACCTCGGGCTATACGCTGAAGTGAATCCAGCCGCCTTTGGGCCATCATATCGTCAACCGCTTTCGAGATGTCCTCACAGAGTCTTTCAATGAGGTATCGGTGACTGGCTACCAGAGGTAACTTTGAATTATCCGTCCTGTTAACGACTCGGAGCAAGAATAGCGGTTCAGTCTTCCCAAGAACTTCATAGATAACACTGGTGATTTCACCCAGCAGGGCTTTGTGCCTGTCCAAAGATGGCTGCCAAACCATATGTTTGTACTTTTCCTCCTGAAGGAGGCTCTGGAAATCAACAATATGCCTATACTGTGCGTCCTGCCATGCGTGCCCTGTAAGATGAACACCAGCAGGATAGGTCTCCTCAAATTCTGAACCATGTGATTCTATGCTTGGATGCACGTGCTCTATGACTTTCTCCAAAGTGTCAGTCTCCCAATGATACTTGAATACCGCTGTTACCCCAGCATTCAGCGCCATGCACATTTCGTGGGTGACCTTATAAAGCAAATCAACGACTTCATCTGATTGGACATAGACCTCTGTTAGTTTAGTACGCAGCCTATCTAAGGTGTAGGAAGGTGCCAAATGAGAACTCTGAGCAATCAGGGACCCGATGAGGTTTAAAAGGGCCAAATCATCTGATGATAAATCCAAGGAACCTTCTGGCCAATCACACGCAATCAAGCCAAGCAGATCTTTACCAACACATAACGGTATATCAACCCAGCATTTCCCCCTCAAACCAAGGTCTTTTACCCATTTGAGTTCCTGCGGTGTCTTTTGTCCATGCGAAGCGCAATCCACACTTGGCTTATACTTCTGTCCAGAATTACCAAGCGTGGAACTCCGGTAATTTATCTTGTAACCGATAAGACCATCTCTTCTGTCTGCACCAACCCATGCTGAGAGAACAAGCAACTCATCACCTATAGAAACATTGTAGGCAACATCATAGTATCTAGCGTTGCTGAAGCCCAAGGTAACTAACAATTCCAGAACGGACTTGACCATTTCTGTAATGTGCGAGATTTCCGCTACTTCCTGGGTCAAGAATCGGACTCTGTCAATTTCGGTATTTCTTTTGATTAATTCCATGCTCATAGGATTGGCTGCCTTCCTCAATATCGTTCAATTTTAGCTCTTTTGTCTTACTACATCACACATTTTCGATAGCCTCTCTCACCAATTCTGAAATGCTCCTGCCGTTTTCCAATTCCTCCATCAGCTCCCGGAAACGGGCTATCTGCAACCGCTCTTCACCCTGCCTGACAATGTCCAGCAGCCTTCGCAGATGAAAAAACCTGACGATGACGGGCTCGCTTTTATTGCTTTGCAGGAAGCCCTTGACCGGCTCAGGCAGCTCCAGGGTTCTGAGAATCCTGGCAATGTATGACCAGTCCTCGCCGGTGAGCTTCGCAAGCCCTCTTGCCGTATTGACGCCGTGAGCCTCTTTTAATCTCAGATAGTATTCGGCCTTCTCAAGAAGCAGACGCTCCAGGCGATTGAGGTAGGCTTGATGCTTCTCCCAGGCTTTCTGCTCGATGGTGTCAAGGTGAGCCAAATCTTCCGGGCGGGAACCCAAACAAAACTTCTGCCTGAAGCCGCTAATCATCGTAAAGAACGGAAACTCGCACCAATAGATGCGTGGCTGCACAAAAGCATATCGCTGCAACTGCCTGATGTATTCGAGCATGGCGGAGGGGGAACACTCAGCTTCTTGCCCAGGAAAAAAGCCCTCACGCGAGCCGTCGTTGTAGCACGGTTCGCATGAGGGTAATAAATGGGGTCAATTCATAGACGATTTTAGAACGTTCTGTTCAACCCACAAAGCAGAGGTTTCGCTTCAAATCCTTGAATCGGTTCCCGCCCTGGCCGCTGCATAACGTCACTTTGAGTTATTTTTTAAGAAGAAGCGAATCGATTTTATTTTTAATTTCTATCGGAATAAACTCCTCGCCAGCTTTAGGTTCAAGAACATTCACGCTGACGACCGTTTCAGGGTCATCCCAATTAAACTTCCGGTCATTATTTGCATCTTGAATGATTTCCACAAAAAGTTTGTGTGAATCAACGTCATACCGCCACCATCTCATTTGGGTGTTATCAGGCGTGACTTGTGTCAATTTCGTTCCATCGGGACTAACTATAAACCCAGCCGAGGCATCCTTCTCGTTAATAACCCCATCGTGATTGGTATCTGCCATAGCAATTTTAAGTAGCAGAAATGTTGGTTTTATTTCAGTATCCTTTTTTTCGTATGTTTTTTCAGGAAAATAAACTCCGTCAATATAACCCTTATGAGAGAGAAGTGGCCGAGATTCGCCGGTCTTTTTATTGATAAACACAAGATTGTAATAAGGCCCCCAATAAGAATAAGAGGAATAACTACTTGAACCCATTTTGTCATAGCTGTAGCTTGATACTTCCCGATAAGCGTCGCGCTCTTGTCCTTGTTTTCTCTTTTCAAGCTTTACAGGAATCATTAAATAATCTGACCCCTCCGATGGTAAAGGCAATCCGTATTCGACGGTTACTTTCAATTTTCCGTTATCCTCGTTCGGCCCAACTGCAATACCCTCAACGTGATGCGTTTTGTATTGATAAACCATCAATCCAATGCCGACAACAGTCGCCAGAACGCCTAACAAAAATAAAACTCCGACAGCGAGACCAACTACTTGCCAAATCTTTTGAGAAATTTTGGCGAGGTTCATAGGTTTATTATTCCTTTCGCCTTAAAAAATAAAGTTGGGGTCGGTTTCTACACGATTATCGAACCTTCTGCGCGTCTCCGCAAGCTGAACTCGCCCTGCAAATCCTCGAAGCGTTCCCCATCCTGGCTGCGTAACGTCCCGCCGCTTCCCCGCCGCTTGCTCCAAGAGATCAACTGAACCAGCGCACCAACTGTCTCCAACACTTGAGAGCCATAGCACCGATCACCGAACCAAAACAGCCAATCAGCCACGCCGAAAAACTCAACACCCATTTCGAGGGGATAAACCGAGCCAGAATCAAAATAACACCGAACCCGACAGCCAATCCGACAAGTGCTGCATAAAGCTGATTTTCACCGAGAAGCATGACGGCTGGCGCATGACGGCGCAACCGTACTCCAACATGATCGCAAGTAACCGTGAGATTTGGAGAATTGTTGTCGTTCCTTTCAATCAAAAGCACGAAATTGGCGGTAGCTTGACGATTGAAGACGTGAACCAAGTAATCGCGTCGTGTCACAAGGTAATTGAGCGTTGCTGGTTGCAGATTCTGGGGATTCTGAAGCGCCTGTTGGAGAGATTGGTCGAACGTTACCGTGAAGGGGATTCGTTGCAAACTTCCTGCCAGTGCCCCTTCTGAAACGAGCACTGTGCTCCCATCAAGGCAAGCGATGTTCAATTCAACGTCTTGAAGGTCTCGAACACTTTCATTCTGAACCTGAAGGGTGGCGATGCGGAGGTTGTTGACTGGTCTGTTGTTGTGAAGCACCTGGATGGTACCGAACGCGGCGTCTTGTGCAGACACCGCAACTCTGTGGTACTGAACTGCCCAGCGAAGTTTGGTGAGTCGCCCACGAAATCTGGCCCAAAAGTGGTTGCAGATCGCACCCACAGCCAATAGCGCAGCTTCTTGGATTGGGCTTGGCAATGTAAACATGAACTCTTATTATACCCCGTTCGGGTTGGGACGGACAGATGGGGCGCGGTCGGCGTGTTGAAATCACCTGTTTCTCGAACAGTAAAGGACGACGGGGTTCTGTATTCACAGACACCTCGCAACGACCAGACCATACACGCAGTGCGTGAGCAGCAATTCGAACCAAACCCCCTTTCCCACCTTTGATCCAAACCATCCATATCCAGTCACAGGTGAGACGGTCAGCCCGAACGCCAACCACAAAACCGCCGCCCATAACAGCCCTGCCGTCAGCCAATGCACCTGTGGCACCCCATATCTCCTGAACAGCGCGTAGCCAACCGCGAAACAGACGCTCGTTCCAAGATGGATGAGCAACCCTAGCAAGTATGTTGCGGGTTTGCTGAATCGGGTCTTGAAGAAAAACTCGCCATCAACTCGCGGAAGATTGATTCGCACCAGACCCAATAGCTCGCCCACACCCATCACCACTGCCATCCCCAAACCTGCCAGCAATCCCGCTGAGACGACGGTCATGGCACCCCTCCTTCAGACCTGCTCCACCGCCTGCTACGCTACTTTTTCCAGGCGTGGCTGCGGAGTCTTGGGGATGAACCTGCTGATGACCAGCCCCAAGGCGATGACTGACACAACCAAACCGATCAAAGACCATAGTAGTTGGCTGGTAACCTGAAAAACTACTGAAACATCCCCACTAGGCCGACAGGACATCGCAAACACAACGGGAACCAACAACAGGGTTAGGTTTGAAAACGCCATCCAAAATCTCGCACGCTCCGTCGTCCCGCACAGATCAACCAAGATGCCGTACAGGTGCGGTCTGAGATACCAGACGACCAGTGTAGCAGCCATAGCCGTCAAACCAACTCCCCCAGAAAGATCGTCGCGTCGCTCATCGTTTATGCCCTCCGTATTTGAAACTGCCGCTTCACAATCCCAATCACCGCCAGCAGCGTCAGCATTGAAGCGACGAACCTCAGCGGGTAGCTTTCCCACCCTGAAGCAATCGCTGTAATCATCATGAACAGTCCCCCGAAGATGAACGCAGTGCTCAGCGATTCCAGCTTGAGCCAAAACGAGCCGATCAGCAGGGTGAGCAGTCCTGCGGGGATGTAGATGGAGCAGACGATGCTTTGATGCCGCTTCCGCGCTTCCATGTAGTTCTTGCTGGTGTCGTCCACACGTTTCTTGAGTTCTGGCGTGTAGTCGGGGTCGGACTTGCTGACGTAACGGGGCGTATCGTCTGGGAAGAACGTTTTCTCATCGGGTGGCGGTACAATCGCATTCACCCCGTAGTACAACGTCATCAACAGCAACACGGCAATTCCGATAGAGAAGAAATGCTCCTTCACGATGACAACTTGCATCGCTCGCCTCCGCGTTGGCAACGGCGTTACCGATAATGCCTTCCCAATTCTGACGAGTAGCGTGCCCCAAGCGTTGCGCTGTTGCGCTCAATCCATTCGCTGAACCGTGTCCAGCCGGTTGGGGCTGCCGAAGATACCAGGAGGTCTGCCAGAAGACCCTCCACTTCTTCCTGGGTCAGCACCACATCTCGAACGACACAGCCGACCACGCGGGAAAGCAGCAACGCCAGTCTCGGCGGCAGATGAACAATCCGTGACTTGCTGTTCACGTGTTGGGCAATCAGTTTCACGAGGTCGTTGAATGTAAGGGTTTCAGGGCCGACTGCATCCAGGGCGACATTTCCATCACGCTCCGCCGCCTTCACAGCAAGCTCTGCGACATCCTCGACGAAGATGGGTTGAATCTTGTATTTGCCAGAACCGGCGATGACAAACACAGGGAACGTTCGCAGTAGCCACGCGATGTTATTGATGAGAGAATTCGGGGGACAGGATATAGCAATGCCGTAACTGGCCATGGAATTTTCCGCGCGGTGTTCTTGTCCTGTCGCACGGACGGAAAAATGGGGTCCAACTCCAGACTGGAGCGCCACCAGAATTCGCTGCCCTGGGATCCGGACATGGAGGAAGCTACCGAGCAGCCGCCTCACCTGATTCTACTCGACCCGTCCTTCCTGGTCTACCGGGGGCGCCACCGGAATCGGATCAGCTCTTCTATTTGAAGAAGCCCGCTTGCCGAAGAGCACGCTGGACCGCGCGGTACACCCCACTAAACTCCGGCAAGTCGGCCAGTTGGGCCTCAAGCCGAATGTGCCAGAGTGCCTTGTAGCGCGCTTCCTTGGCACGGAACTGTGGGCTCACTTGTGCCAGCGTCAGCCCCCGGAACTCCAGCTTCTGCACGACGTGACCCAGCAGATCCGGCAGGCGCACATGGCCGTTGGCCGTGAGAAACCAGAGGTCATAGAGGTCGCGGGGCTCGGTTCGCGCCCTGTCCATCAGGGCAACCGTTTTTTCGACCGCGACTTCATTCAGCGAGTAGACTCGGACCCGGGCATCCTCGGGCACATCGCGGTACTCCTCATAGCCTCGCAGTATCGGACGATCCTCAAGCGGAAAGACGATGCGCTCTCGGATGGTGATATCGGTTTTGATGCTCTTCCCCGACCCGCTGGGTAGCGGCCCTTCGTAGGCCAGGTAAAACGTGTGGCTGTTCGCATGCGCCTGACGGTCCATGTGGTCAAGACGAATGACGATACCGGAGGCTTGGTGTGTTTCCTTGAAGGCCACAGCGAGACCCTGCTCAAGCTCCTCCCACGAGGTCTCCGTGATGAGCGTGAAGTCCAAGTCTTCCGAAAAACGGTAGTCTCCAAAGTAGCACTTCTTGAGCGCCGTTCCGCCCTTAAACGCCAGCCGCTCCCGTAGCCCGCTGCGGGAGAGCCCAACCAGAAACCACGAGAGGCAGTAGTCGCGTTCCAGGACCGTCTCCGGAATGCGTCGACCTCCTGACTTGGCGAGGCGATTGGACAGTAAGGAAAGGTCCCGCTGGGGAATCATCGATCACGTCTTCACGACAGCCTGAAGTTCTTCCGGATTCACATTGAGCTGCAGGCGCCATCTCCGAAGACGTTTCCCTTCGGCCGGCAAGACAGGATCCAACCGGACGTAGGTCGCTGTGAGGCCACTCCGCAGCCGGTCCAGCTCCTGCGCCTGCGCCATCTCGTAGGTTTCCAGGAGGAAGCCGAGCCGACGGATCACGGCGCCGACCCCAAGCTGTCTTGCATACTCAATGAGCTTGTCGATGTGCAGATCCTGTCGTCGCATCCAGAGACCCTTCGCGACTTCGGTCACCCCTCCGCAATATTCGGGTTGTTTAAGCCCGTCAATAATCGTACGCTCCGGGTCACTCACGCGGACCTGGTCTTGCTTGGTCACCCAGTGCTCGGTGAGCCCGAAGAGATGCCGGCGCTGACAGTGAACGAACCGGAACGGCACTCCCAGCATCGTGACGGCACGTCGAGGCACGGGCGTGCTGACCGTTACGACCAACTGTGGCTGAGTGAGCATGCCGTGGAGCTCCATCGCGGTGGCGTGAGACAGGTAATAGTCCTTGCCACGCATGAGTTCCCGGGCCACGATCAGCGGGTTACCCATGTATTGCCGCGCTTGTCCCAATTCGAAGGGGACCAGTACAAACAAGCCGGGTTTGAGTCGAGTGGCCACACCTCGATCCACGAGCTTGCGGACAAAGCTTCGCGCAGAGACACTAGAAAGGTCCGTCAGCTTCCGGACGTCCTCAGCACGGAAGATGGGACGGTTCTGCTCGTAGAGCTGCGTCACGAAGGCGGCTGCTTGTGAACGCATTGTTGGTAGGCTTTTTTTCAGCATAACGTGCCCTTCCAGTGCATATATTGCATCTACAATAGGCTTAAGTCAAGCAATAGTTACTTTTTACTTCAACTTAGTGCCTTTATAGAGCACTATTCTCATATAAAGTATAACATACATTCCCTCGTTCTGGCGTGGTAATCCTATATAGGTGAAGTCACTACTGTCCAGAATTCCGGAATTCCGGTGACACAATACTATTTCACAGCTAAAGGACGTCCCCTCGGACGTCCACATCGCAAGCGACGGCCTCTGGCGTGCTCCAGTCGCTCCAAGAACGTCAGATCCCCCAGCGGACGGCCTACACCTCCCATGCCTGTTCAGCGTCTGGCCCAACTGGTCATCTGTGGCGTCATCGGGTAGGGGATATCTGGAACGGCCAGACGAGCTAGACGAGCCATGGCAGCATTCTATACCCAGTGATCCCCTCTCAATCAGGAAATAGTATTGTGTCACCGGAATTAGGCCCTTGGAGCTCGGCTTGATGTCCTGGGCGAGCAGGAAGTGCTGGATGAGCTCAGCCAGACCCGTCTCGGCGTCAATGCTGCCCTCCGGTTGAGCTACCAGTTCACGACCCACCTCTTCGGGTTTGGACATCCGGCACCTCCTCCAAATAAAAAAGCTCGCTACCAAGAGCGAGCTTGCCCCAATCTTAGCAGCATGTGTACCGTGGGCTGCAAGACGAGAGAAATCCCCACCGGGAACTTTTAAACCCCTACCAAAAGTAAATCACACCGCCGGCTTCTCGACAAGATTTCGTCTTACCGATCCTTGAGCAAGTGGAGTAATCACTTTAGATTGGGGTGGCTTAAGTTCTTCGCCTACTTTTCCAGATGACTCCTTAGAAAACGCAGCATTTATTATTCGCGTGACTTCGTAGAATTTTCCAAAATACTCCTCCCCCGGTTTCGCTTTCTTTTGGAATTCTTCAAGCAGCAACTTCTTAAGGAGGCCTCTAGCTGATTCCTTTTCATCCCTGGTGCCCTGGGTCGCTTGATCAACCAATCCAGGGTTATTCCCGTATACTGCGCTTCGAATAGACTCTGGCAATAGTCCTTCGATGTTTCTCTTTCCAGGAGCATCGATGCCTAAGGGCATATAATGCTTCCCCTTTTTCAAACCAAGTCCTGTCAATGTCTTTTCCATCTCCGGGTCCGCATCAAGGTCGTATGTTATAAAGATGTTCCTGTAACGCTCTTTGACAAACTTCAACAATACTGTGTTTCTCAAAACATCTTTTCCGCCGTATGCAAAGATGTCCCCACATAGCTTCAGACAACTAGCTCCATGTGTTTGATCTTGGAGCATTGTGAAGTACGTCTTATCTATCTCGCCCTCAGCGAGGAGGATAGATTTGCTCTGATTAAAGAAGAGGTCCTTCCAGGGAGAAAACTCTGCGCTATCGACACCTAGCGCTATCCCAAATGGTTGCATCCAATTCTCACCTGTCGTTTCTATGCGTATCGTCTCCCGGGGCTGTTTGTGGAATATCTTCCTCTCTAAGAGGATATTGGATGTGGGGTTCCCGGTACTTAGTAGATACGGGCTGTGCGTAGTGGTAATCACCTGGATACCAAATTCCTGCGAGAGGTCTTGAAGAATTCTTCCAAACTCTGCTTGGGCTGAAGGATGGAGAAAACTTTCTGGTTCTTCAATAACAATGACGGGGGTTACTTTAGCAGCCGTCGCATCTCCCTCTTTGATCTGCCTAGCCCTGAAAAGTGTCAAGAGAATCAACGTACGGTTGCGCGTTCCGCTTCCCCAATCACTTAAGGATACGCCGACTTTTCCACTTGATAGGCTGATGTTGTAGGGTAAGTAGTCCAAGTCAAAACTTGAAACCGACATCGCCACTCTATATTTCTTTTCCAGTCTTCCGAGAAGCTGCGCGAACTCCTGCTGTTGCTGTCTGGCTATTTTTCTCAATTTCCTGTTGACTGTTTGTGTTATCAGGTCAACTTGCTCACTGTATTCGCCTGCAAACTCCTTGAAGAACCCTGCGATTCTCCCATGTCGGAAACCAGGATGACCGAGTTCAGTGGAATTATAGAAAAGAAGACAATGGGATGACTGCAACCTCTTTAAAACCTCTTGTGCCTTGAGATCCCTAAACACCCTTCCTTCGATCTTGATAATTACTTCTTGGTTCTCCGGCCTATGGGTTATCTCAAGCACAAGAGGAAATGTATCCTTTGGCCTTTTTAGACCTAACTGAGCCACCAAGAATTCATAAAATGCGGTATCGTCACTCTTGTTCACTCGCATCTCAGCTATTACAGATATGCTCCTCTGAGTTGGTTCTCCTCCAAGCCACTTAGGGAAATCGTCTTTGACGCTAATTTCTTGCTGTTCAGAGCGGAAACTATACGGGTCCTCCTCTTTCATAATGGCACGAAGTATTCTTATGACATTGGTCTTGCCAGAATCGTTCTTTCCACATATGGCACTGTAAGGTGACGGAAAACCAAGCTGCAGATCGACAAGGGTTCTATAATTGGTTACCCGTAGACTGACCAGTTGCATAGCACTTTTCCTATTGTTGTGCTTGGTTGACAGTTCTGGACGGTGTTTCGCCTTCTTCTGTTAGCACCGCGTTAGCACAGAGGGATATCAGCTACCAGCGTTGTCGTAACTCTTTATATTATAAGGGTGAGTCGGTAGACGTCGTTAGAACATCCTCTGACGAAATTTGGACAGTGTTTCTCCGTGAATTTAAGCTGTGGTGTGCTTCTGAACTGGTGCAACTCCTACCAGCTCGTACCTAGCCTAGCCAATTTGATAAAACCTCTTTACAAGACCCTCCGATCCTGTATATACTTTCTTCAGGTCACCACGAAGAGGCTCCCACGCAGGTCTCGTCCTGCGGCGGGGCTTTTTCATTTTTGGGGTGCCTCATACCGCAGCCGACTCTCAAATCTATCGAGAAAGAGAATTTTCTCAGAGACGGCTTTCCGAAGAAGGACCGAGGCTTTCTTATGGTCGGGGCAAATCACCTGTTCGAGCTTGCCATGTTTGTCGAGATACGTGACAAGACAGTGAAAATCTCCATCCCCAGAAACGACCACAGCCTTCTCATACTCCCCAAGATCAACCATCGCCTGTAACACCAGCTCGGCATCGCAGTTGCCCTTCACGTCTCCTTTGTCGTCGGGCAAAGTCGGTTTAAACACGAGCACATACCCCCACTCCTGAAAGTCCTTGTACATGGCGGCATACTGGGGCACAAACCCCATAAACATGTAGACTTTTTTCACGGCGTACTTTTCTTCAAGGAAGACGCGAAACTTTCTGTAGTCGAGTTTCCACCCCAAGCCCCGGATTCCTCGGTAGAGATTGTTGCCGTCGATGAACGCCCAGTTCTTCAGTTCCTTTTTCATGCGGTTAATATACAATAGCGCTGTGAGAAAAGCCAGCAGCAGGTGATCGTGCTAGCGTGGCGGGTCGGCAGTATAATGTGATTGTAACCGCGAGATGGAGAGATGAGACGCAAGAAGCAGCACTCGCCCGCAAAAGTAGCAACCCCTTCTACCTCCCCACCAATTCGAGACGGCCAAGAAATACCGTTTCTCCCAGGCTCTCCTGACCAGATGAAAGCGTCTACCGAACGCGACCTGTGGACGTTAAAACCCATGTTTAGAAATCAGAGGTTTTTTAATGACGTTGGAAAACAGGTGCCGTGCTAAATAGTACCGCCTAAAACGGGGTATCCACAAGCTCTCTATCGAGCATGGGCGCGTAGGGCGACTCGAGCCGCACGAACTCGCGGTAGACCGTCTGACGGTCGACAGGACTCTTGCCGAGTTGCACGTAGTAGGGGTCCTCATCAACCAGAGCATTGGACTGGCCATAGGCGTACGCGAGGTAACTGGACCAGGGGTAGTCCTTGAGATCTTGGACCAGTTTGGCGCGGAGTGGATTGCGCTCGATGTACCGCCCCGCCTCGAGGTAGTAGCTTTCTTTCTCCACCAGGGGACTCTTGTAGCGGCCCTGCCAGACGTGGCCCGAATAGCTGTGCCGCTTTCCGTACTACCGCGCGTAGCCCTGGAGGACGAGTTGCATGAACTTGGGCAGGTGTTCAGCCGTCGCGATCTCTAGGAGCACGTGGACGTGGTTTGACATGAGGCAGTAGTGGTAGAGCTTGGCGGGGTAGGTAGCCTTTGCGCGCGCGAGCAGGTCGAGAAAGTACCGGCACGCGGCTTCCTCGGTCAGAAGGAACTGGCGGTTATTGCCGCGGGCAATGACGTGGTAACAGCCCCCATCGAGCAGTTGGCGTGGTCTGCGTGACATAGTTAGTCGACACTATTTAGCATGGCCCCGATTTTCCTGATCTTGATTTCTTGAGCCATTGATTCCACGCTTTCGCGATGCTTCCCCGGCCATTCAAGCTCCAACTCTGCTTCAGCGGGAAGTGAATTCGTAAAGAAGGCCGTGACCTTAAAGCGATGCTTTCCAGGCGGCACATCAGATTTCATGCGCCTGGGCCACCCATCAACATTGAAACGAAGTTGAGGAATATCGACGTCCCCTGAATAGAGCTCGTCCTCTCCCAGTTCCCGCTGGAGGTCTGCAGGATAGATCCGGGCGAATGGAACAAGAACTTTGTCTCCAGGTGGAATGTCCTTGGATATTCTGGCAGGCCATTGAAGCACGACGGGTTCGGCATCCCAGGGCTTGAAGTTTTCCCCATCCCACTGGCCAAGGTCCGTGAGCTTTAGATGCTGGACGTGAAGGGGAGACATTGCCCGGTTACGGATTTGCACTTGAAAGAAGTACACATTCCAATATTTCCTGGACAGATCATTTCCATAGACTACCCGGTCCACAAAGGGTTTTTCGCTTTCAAATTCGATGCTCGCGATCTGCTTATTTTTCGTGCCTTCTGACAAAGACTTTGGTCGCGCTAGCTGGTCACCTATGGAGGAGAGAAAAGAAGTTGCGAAGGTCACAAATGCCAAAAACAGCAGCACAAAAAATGCTCTGATTGGGTCCCTTCGAATTGCCTGCCACCACTTTTTGCAGGTTTGATTGATTTTGTCGTACTCGTAGTTCATGTCTCGTTAAGATTCACGCTCATGGGCTTGGGCGTTCTTCTCAAAGGTAGTATTGGCATAGCCGACTTCAACCACCTGTTGGAGGTATCCAGGCAGGAAGTCGGCGATGGAGCCGGCCTGTTCATATTGGTAGACGTGGCGAAACTCATGTGTCAGTAAGCGGACGGTTTCGTATCCCTCACAGACAAAGATGGAATATCCCAACGTGAGGCCGGCCGTGTCGCTTCCAAGGAGGCCGGTTTGCAACGCGGCGGCGCGCAATTCTGGATCGTCTGGCAACGGGAGTGCATCCACGAGGGCGATGCGAATCTGTTCCACTCTGGTGACACCCACCTCTCGCGCCAGCTTCTGCTCGCGTTCTGTGAGAGCGCGACCCGAGTTGGCTATCCGTTGCGACTCTCTTTCAGCCCAAGCGATTGCCTTGGGCAGGAGGAATGGAAGAGCTGCTTGAAGATTCATTGGGTTAGAGGCGGCCTGATTCCAGGAAGCTGTAGTACCCATTTCGATTAAAGATAATGTGGTCCAAGAGTGCGATGCCAACGACAGAGCCTGCTGCCTTGAGTTGACCGGTCACTTCAACATCGGACGCGGACGGCTCAAGCCCACCGCTTGGGTGATTATGCGCGACGATGATCGCAGAAAACAGGTGCTGTGCTAAATAGTACCGCCTAAAACGGGGTATCCACAAGCTCTCCGTACCACCGCGCGTAGCCCTGGAGGACGAGCTGCATGAACTTGGGCAGGTGTTCAGCCGTCGCGATCTCTAGGAGCACGTGGACGTGGTTTGACATGAGGCAGTAGTGGTAGAGCTTGGCGGGGTAGGTAGCCTTTGCGCGCGCGAGCAGGTCGAGAAAGTACCGGCACGCGGCTTCCTCGGTCAGAAGGAACTGGCGGTTATTGCCGCGGGCAATGACGTGGTAACAGCCCCCATCGAGCAGTTGGCGTGGTCTGCGTGACATAGTTAGTCGACACTATTTAGCACGGCCCCGATTTTCTGCGTGCGCAGCCACTTGGCAATCTGCTCCGGCGACCAGCGCCGGCGCAACGTGTCATGCACGGCGGCTCTGAGCCGCGTCTGCACCCCCAGCTTCCGTGGACGACGCGGGCGGTGGCTGGTGATGGCCGCCTCCGCCTGGGCCACGGCCGCTCGATACCGCCGTCGCCGCGTGCACAAGCGACGCTTCCCTGTGCGCCGCAGTTCCCGCGAGAGGGTACTCGGACTTCGCTTGATCTGCTGAGCAATCCTGCGCAGCGGTTGTCTCGCGGCGAGCGCCCGGCTGATCTCCTCGCGTTCGGCAAACGTCAAACGTGTGTAACCTCGCATTGTGTGCAACTCCTTTCTCCTGGGTCCTCCCAGGATACAGGTGTTGCACTAGGAACTTGAACTCAGGTATCCACACTTTTCCAGGATATCCGCAAATTCTTGCCGAAACACATCATCCTCAATAAGTCCAAGGGGCTCCAGCGGGCCACTGTACGCGAGGAATTTGCTATCCCATTCTGCTCCTTACCAAACTCCCTGAGGTCCAGCGGTTGCCTGCGCTATTCTAGCGTCAAGTTCTTTCAACTGCGCAGTCAAGCTGCTCACCATCGAATCGGTGACACGACTTCCGGTCACCTCCGCCAGTGACTGTAGGAGGGTCTGAAGATCGACTTCCTCGTCACAATTTAATGCTATAAGGTCAGACAGGGGCGGGGGAAGAGAATTCTTCCGTATGTCACCGACGCACAACGGAATAATCCGCCGCCCTGGCAAGAACCAACCACAACCAACCTCAAACCATACCCAGGTGCGTGCAAGACCTCGTTTAGTTGCCAACAGCATAATTACTCCCGAGCGTTGAAGGACATCTTGAATTTCTCTCGGCCACTTAACACCCGCTGGCAAATCAGTAGGATCGCTGGACAGAAAAATATCGATACCAGGAATTCGCCGCTCGAGTTCCGTCTTGAGCAAGACGGCCATGTCCTTGTCCAATGTGGCATGACTCAAGAAAACCTGGGTCGTCTTCGGAGCCACGAGGGAGCCCTTCTCGATTTCCTGCACTCGATTCCAGCCTCTTGCTGTAACCGTGATTGGCGCAGGTGTTCTCGGGCTGTATTCGATGAGCCCCTCCTTCTGCAACTCACGCAGAAAGAATTCCCTTGCCTCATAGTTCTCTGCAAAGACCACGGGGTCGAAATGAGCGTCGACCACACGCGATGGAATTGATTGTCCAAAATCAGAAGATAATTTCGTTAGATTTACCAGTGCTCTATTTAATCGCTCCTGAGGGAGATTGGGAAACTGACGTATCAGGTCATCCCACTCAATAACCGGGATTGGGAAACTTCCATCGGGTTTCTCTCCTGCCCGATACAGGATCAAAGGGAAACTTGCTCCATGAAGCGTCAATTCCCTGAGGCGAGCGGTAGCTTTTCGTCTCTCATCGTTTGGAAGTTCGGTGACAGCACCCACATCAATGATGGCCATGGCAAAGCGCCCACATCTTGGACACTTGTAGACATCGAGTAGTCGCCTTTCTCCGAAACACTCTGCCCACGATCTAACTTGCGCCGCCTCTCGACTAATCGGGCAAGGCTTCTCCTTCAAACTCATCTCGTCCTCTTCTCATCATTCGTGTCGACACAGTATCCGTGGTCAGGCTCACGCAGTACGCTGGTGTTCCATATGATTCCATGTTGTTCCATATTCTACATCTGGACCGCAGTGAAGTCATTCAAAACACTTCGGGGCGGAGGCGTGTGGCTCCAGCGACATCCGCAGAGCAACAGGAGAATGTGATAAGGACCTCCTTCTCACACGGGTGGCTCGCCAGATGGCTGGACCAGCGGCGGGAGATCACAGAAACTCACACGCCCCCACGGCGTTGCGTTATTTCGGCACGCCTGTGGGGGCGTGTTGCTCAGGCGGCTGTGGGTTCGCCGCTGAGTGTAAGAAGGGGTGAGCGACGGGATTTGAACCCGCGACCTCCTGGGCCACAGCCAGGCGCTCTAACCAATTGAGCTACGCCCACCACGACTTGTAAGGAGGTCTATTGTAATTGGTTTTTGTTCCCTCCGCCACTCTCACAGAAGTTCACCGAGCGCATTGCCCTAGCCTTCAAGACCTCAAAGAGTTGAGTCTCGATCTCTCTGAGAGGTCTATCCTTGCCGTGCTTGAAATCTTTAAAGGGTTGCCAGAATCGAAACACTCGGCGTCTCCACCAGGGAATAAACGTAATCGCAATAGGGTTGAAGTCGTGTCCGTCCCAGCGCATTTTATTCTTCAAAATATAAAAACCGTAGATCCCACTCCAGTGCTGAAAGACTTGCACCTCTAGAGGTTTGCGCTTCCATTTCCATTGGCTACGATCGGACCAGTTGAGGATCACTGCCTGAGGTTGGATTTTGGGTAGAAGGTTGGCCTCTACGTAATCCTTCCAATTCGGACTATTGGAATATACGAACAACATCCGTTTTCCCTGAGGATACCATTGCAACCGTACCCGTAATCCAAGCCATGCGCCCTGGATGAACCAAGCCAACCCATAGATGAGCGCAAGACCTAACAATAGGGGAAGGAATAGGATGACGACAGCAAGAATGATCCATTGCTTAAGATGGCTCAATGAATAATCACGAGATTTATTTTTCGAATCGCGTGGCTCTCTCATGGATGTATACGCCAGTCTACCTCAGCCATTTTATGCTTACAAGATTCGATCCTCTTGAGAGTGTCGCAAGTCCCTGCTAGAGTAGAGTCCATGAAAAAGTGGGCTTGGATATCTGTAATACTGATCAGTCTGGTTGTAGTGAATCCTGCCTGGGCTCTGAATGTCGAGCGTCTAGAAGATTTCGAAACGCAGCAGTTTCACGAAGTCTTAGAACAGCTCCAGCCTGTCGTCGATGCCACCAAACGTCAAGGGACGGCGAACACACTGACGTGGAATGCCCTCTACGATCCCCTCTCCGATTCCCAACGTGCTTTCCTGGACGCGTTCCGAGCACTCCGGGCGGAAACGCTGGGGGCCACCAGTCACTACTTCGGCGAATTGAACTCGCCCCCTGAGCTCGTGCCGATTGGTCCGCAGCAAATCATCAAGGACAGCGTTCCAACACCGCTGGATCCGCAATATCTGCCACGCCCTGTGTTCGACGCCTACCAACAGATGATGGACGCTATGCAGCGCGACACAGGCAAACGACTGCTCGTTGAATCGGGATACCGATCCCCTGCTTACCAACTGTATCTCTTCCTCTACTACATGCCTAAGCATGATTATTCCATCAAGGAGACGAATCGATTTGTGGCGCTGCCCGGATACAGTGAGCATGGCAATCCGCAGCGTCAGGCGATCGACTTTATCAACCAGGAAGGCATCAATGGGGAGGATCATCCAGAGGAGTTTGAAGCGCTGCCGGAATATCCGTGGTTGCAACAAAACGCCAACCGATTTGGCTTTTTCCTATCGTATCCTCGTGATAACCCCACTCACACCGCCTTCGAGCCCTGGCATTGGCATTATGAACGAGAGTGGAATGATTAGACGGTTAGGGAGCATCCAATCGTGAAGCCAGTCCTCCTCGACCCACATCCCGTATCCCACACTCGACTAAAGAATTCACCGACGTTGATTCGCTCTCTGGGATTGGGTGATGCAACGATGCTGGTCGTCGGCTGCATCATCGGTGTGGGGATCTTTCGCACCGCCAGTTCCATTGCTACGCACCTGCAGAATCCCTGGTTGATTCTCGGCCTGTGGCTCTTTGGCGGGCTGCTATCGTTGTGCGGGGCTCTGTGCTACGCGGAACTCGCTGCGCTGTTTCCGAAAAGCGGCGGCGACTACGTTTATATCAGCAAGATCTACGGCCGATTCTGGGGCTTCCTATTCGGATGGACCAAGTTGTTTATCGAACGAACCGGAACCATTGCCATCCTGGGAGTGGTGTTTGCCGAATATCTCGCACGCATCCTTCCACAGGGTCCTGCGACTTTGCGCGGGGTGGCGACAGCAGCGATCGTGGGACTGACGGCGGTGAACGTAGCCGGGGTTCGCTGGGGCAAATACGTTCAAAACATCTTCACCAGTTTCAAAGTGGTGGCGTTGGTATTACTCATCGGAACAGGATTCTGGACCCTAGCCACACACCCGATAGTTTCCACCCCGTGGATGAGTCCAGCGATGAACTTATCGGTCGTCCCTTCGATGGGAATGGCGTTGATCTTCGTACTGTGGACCTACGGGGGCTGGACCGAGGCGGCCTATGTCGCCGAAGAAGTGAAGCAACCGACTCGTAACGTGCCGATTGCCATCGTTGGAGGGGTGTTGTTTTGTACCCTTCTGTACGTCATGGTCAACGCCAGTTACCTGTTATTGATCCCAATCGAGCGGCTTCCTGAGACTCCACTTGTGGCCGCCAGTCTCATGCAACAGGTGTTCGGTGAGACAGGATCCACACTCATCGTCGGGCTGATCGCCTGCTCGGCGTTTGGCGCACTCAACGGTTATATCCTCACGGGGGCGCGGATCCTCTATGCCCTGGGAAAAGATCACACGCTGTTCTCTCGCCTGGGCAAGATCCATCCTTCTTTTCACACGCCTGAGCGCGCCTTGTGGACGAATGCAGCCATCGCCATCTGCCTCGTGTGGACCAAGACGTTCGATCAGATCATGACTTATTCGACAGTCGTCATTTCGATTTTCTTCGTTTTGTGCGTCTTCGGCGTGATTCGGCTGCGCCACAGCCAACCCTCCGCACCCAGACCCTACAAAGCCTGGGGCTATCCCCTGAGCCCCATCCTGTTTTGCCTCACCCTGATTGGTTTCATCATTGACGTTTGCCTCAAAGAGCCGAAAGAATGTCTCTTCGGTTTCGGCCTGCTTGTCCCGGGATTTTTCCTTTATCGATACTCCGAACGCATGCGTTCAACGCTGCAGCCGGCGGCGACTCATGAAGTGCGCAGCGAATCCATAATATAATTCCGCACATTCCTTGAACGTCTCTGACAACGTCGGATGAGGAAGAACGCTATCGGCTAAATCCCTGGCTGTGGCACCCAGCCGAACAGCCAGCACCCCTTGACCGATAAGCTCACCGGCCCCCACACCCACGCAGCCAACCCCCAAGACGCGTTGGCTCACCGGATCGATAATCAGTTTAGTGAGCCCGTCCGGTCGATCCAGTGTCAGTGCCCGTCCGGAAGCAGACCATGGAAATCGAACCCCCTGCACCGCAACGCCCTTTGCCTTCGCCTGGATCTCGGTCAGACCGCACCAGGCCACTTCAGGGTCGGTGTAAACGACTGAAGGAATCACGGCCTCTTTAGAATGATCGTCGTCTCCCATAACAGATGCCACGGTCACATGCGCTTCGTGCGAAGCCTTATGCGCCAGAAGGCTGCCCCCGGCCACATCCCCGATGGCATAAATGGCAGGGTCGGTGGTCTGTTGCTGGGCGTTGACCTTGATGAATCCCTGCGCGGTCTTCTCTACTTGGGTATGTTCCAATCCTAAATCCTCGCAACTGGCCACACGCCCTACCGAAATCAAGATGCGATCGTAAGATTCTTCTAGGTTCTTTCCACGCGCATCGAAGGTCGCGTAGATTTGACCGGCGCGGTCCGATAGCCCGATCAATCGCGTTCCTAGACGGATTTCTTTGAAAATCCTCTCAGCCGAACGCATCACAGGCCCTGCCAGATCAGCGTCCAGACCGTTGAGAATGGTATCCAAGGCTTCCACCAACACCACCTGACTGCCGAGCCTGGCATAGACGCTTCCCAGTTCCAATCCGATATAGCCCCCTCCCACCACCAAAAGATTCTCGGGGACTTCTTCAAGTTCCAAGGCTTCCGATGAACTCATCACGCGCGGGGTCTTGCAATCCAGAGCGCGAGGCAAAAGAGGTTTTGAACCGACGGCGATGATCGCTGAGTCGAACGTCACGGATACTGGCTGCGAGGGATTGTCCACCCGAAGGGTGTGGGAATCTACAAAGGAAGCCCGACCGTTGACGACGGTGATTCCACGTGCCTGGCTGAGACTGCCGAGTCCCTGGGCGAGTCTATCCACGATGGAATTTTTCCAAGAACGCAGCTTCTCTAAATGGACGGTCGGTTCACCAAAGACGATGCCTCGTGCAGGACTTAAATTTTTTACCTCATGCATCAAGGCCGTGGCATGAAGCAACGCCTTGGAGGGAATACAGCCTTCTCTCAGACACACCCCGCCCAAGCAAAGATCCTTATCGATCAAAACCACTCGCTTGCCTCTGTCAGCAGCATAAAAAGCAGCGGTGTAACCTCCCGGTCCTGCGCCAATGATCGCAATGTCAGCTTTGAGGGATTCCATGTCGACGCTTTTCTTGAAACCACCGCACAGACGAAATCACCCAGGCTCGCGGAAGCCATCGCACCGCAAGAAATAACAGGCGATTGGCCAGACCCGGGATAACGATCCGATGACCGCGCATCAGACCTTGGTAGCCAGCCAAGGCCACCGTTTTCGTATCCATCATACCCAGTCCGAGCAGACGAGTGTTTGTCATCCCCGAACGGCGTTGAAAATGCGTCGCTGTGGGACCGGGACATAGGGCGGTCACGGTCACACCGGATCCGCGAAGTTCGTTCGCCAGTGCCTCGGAGAAAGACAACACGTAGGCCTTACTCGCATAATAGACGGCCATCAACGGACCGGGTTGGAAAGCGGCGGTCGATGCAACGTTGAGAATTTTTCCCTCATGCCGCTGAAGCATCTGGCTGAGCAACCGGTGCGTCAGTCGGGTAAGCGTCACGATGTTGACGCCCAGCAGCGCCAGCGTATCCTCAAGGCTTGCCTGCGTAAAGGGACCATGCAAGCCGACTCCAGCGTTGTTGACCAACACATCTACGGCAATGGCATTCGATTCAAGGGCTTGCTCAATTTCGTTGGCCGCTGAAACTTCAGACAGGTCTTTGGCGATTGGAGTCACCCGAATCCCATAGCGCTGCCGCAATTCCATTGCTGATGAATCGAGGGCTTCTGCACGGCGCGCAACGAGCACCAAGTCATAGCCATCCCTGGCGAAAAGTCGAGTGAGCTCGTATCCGATACCGCTGGAAGCCCCGGTGATCAACGCCGTCTTACGCTCACTCATTCAAGTTACTCCTGGGCTTTTGCAAAAATAGCCAACGCGTTGACCGAGTGTTGTGTCATGTTCCAAGAGAAGTAATGAGGATTGTGTCATGTGTCATGAAAAAGCAGAAAATAAACAGGTATCTCAAGCATAGCCAAAGGGTTCCTTTTGCTTTCCATGACTCATGACAGATAAAACATGAAACAGTCTTTCATGACACATAACACATGACTCATGAAACATTCGAAACAATCCTCAGGGACTCGATGAAGGACCAACCCCGTCGGAAGATGCAGAGGTATCGATGCTGGCGCTGGGAACGGGACTGACGGCTATCCCCTGCTGGGAAGATTCCGAAGACGTTTCAGACAAAGGAATGCCCATCGCTGGCACCTGTGTCGGTGCAACCGGAACCGTTGGCAACCCTGTAGATGGCTGGTGCGTGGAGGAAGAAACCGGAGGTGGCTGTTGGCTTTCAACGTTCGGTGCAGCGCTGAGATCTGCCACAGCACCTTCGACGGGCATCGTCAGAATTTCTAATGCCTCCAGCACCTGCTTGCTTGTCGCTTGCACATCCGAGATCATCCCATCGGATCCAGCAGCCAGGTGAATGTTCAGGGGATGCCCGAAGAAGGGAAACGTGATTCTGTGAACCCCGTGCTGAACCCAACGATCCATCAGTTGTTGAGCCAAACTGCTGCCTGGCACAACAGTCATTTGTAACTCGTCAGGATGATCCAGAAGACCAGCCATCGTCAGTTGCCAACTCAATTGCAACGGCAATGGCATCCGGCTGAGTTTCTTAACATCCAAAATCGTCTTTCCGCGAATGGACAGATCCCCTTCCGTCAGGTTACCCAACACCCATTGAAGTTGGCCTTCCAACGCATTGGCTCTGGCCGTCCAGCGCCCTGTTGACTCCACCGTCGTGCCATATACCCTCAACTGAACCGCTCCCGCGTAGTAAGGTTCAAACGCCATCAGAGCAAGAGGCTCCAACCGACATAACGCTTCGAGATCCCGCCCGGGAACATCCAACCAACCCGAACAGTAGACTGGAGCTCCATAACCTTCATGAGCGACGAGCTTGGCATGGATGGCGAAGGTCATCCGAGAATCCAAGGATGGAAGCGTAACAGTACCCATTTCAATTGCAAGGTGATCCATGAGTCCATGGAAGGAATTGGCGGGTCGCTCATCGATGAATTCGATGGCTCCCTCAATCATACTCAGTCTCATAATGCCAATGTGCCAAAGACCCAGACTCCAATGGGGACGGAGAGACACCTGGCCTGTTTCCACTCTTTCATTATTCGATGAAGCGGGTAGAAACCAGTCAGGCCCCAGCCACATTCCTTCTTTCGTGCGCACCACACGCCATACGGGTTTTTCGATTTCAACGGTATGAAACCAAAATATCCTCTTGGCCCAGAAGATCGATTGTGGCCTGAGTACGATGCGTTGAATGCTCGCTTCCACCGGTCCTCCTGGAACACGCAAGAGTACTTTTTTCAGCTCGAGCGTAAAGGGAAACAACAGCTTAGCGGACTCGACGGTCACCACCCTGCCCAAGGCTTTTTGAACGACATACAACATCACCTGTGGAATCAACCCTGTCAGGGATAAATAACCAATGACCGATGCTATTAAGAAACTCAAAATCCAGAATGAAAAAGGAGCTGGTCGTTTCATGGTTATGAAAAAGTTATGAAAAAACGCGCCCGGAGGGAATCGAACCCCCAACCAATGGGTTAGAAACCCACTGCTCTTTCCGTTGAGCTACGGGCGCGTCGCTCGCTAATGCTCGCTCCCTGAGGGGAACTCAATGTTCCCCTCAGTACTCCCTTCCTATCAAGAACGGTCAGGAAGCCAACTGCATCTGACGATAAAGTGGTTTTGCAATGGGCCGAAAGAACTTCGACGCTCTCAGGATTTCAATCCCGATCACATCCCCTTTAGCGTCCAGCTCAACGTGGACGCCTGGAGCCACTTCCACAAACTCCTCTTCCTTGCCACGCCCAGCCACGATGTACACGGTGTCACTCCCTTGGTCGTAGCGAACGAACCGTGATGACGGTTTCATTTTGCCTTCCACCTCCCTCGTTGTAAACGCATTCGGTGCTGGCTGGTGCGGATGGGATGCACGCTGACAATTTCGATCTGCTGGGGCGTCTCCTCATAGATTACCGCCAGTAGTCTATTTGTCTTGCCATAGGGGCCTTTTCCAACTGCCACGGAATAACCAGTCAGCGTATCTGTAGCCCGAACGATCGAATGAGCGAGCACCTGTTCAATCGTCTCCCTTGGAATCCGACGGAGATGCATGCGGAATCATGCATGCTCCGTCAATACCCAAGGCTTTTCCATGTGCTACAGACTCACCTTACCAATGAGAAATGGTCGGGGCGGCAGGATTTGAACTTCCCATCTCCTGCTCCCAAAGCAGGCGATTTAAGCCAAGCTGAGCTACGCCCCGGTGATGTCCCACTATTTTGTTGCTCGTTCCGACGAGTTACGGAGAAGGCTGGCCAGCCCGTAACTCGAAGTGCAGGACGACGCCACGATCAGTCCCTGCGATGAATGACCGTCCATTGGGAGAACACGCGACCGCATAGGCGAAATCCTTGCTCGTCGCCAGATCAATTCGATCAACCGCTTTCCCAGTCACGACATCCCAGAGTCGGATCGTATGATCTTCACTGCCTGCCGAAAGCAAAAGTCTGCCAGATGGACAGAACGCCACTGAGGAAACCCGACCCTTATGCCCATGAAAGACGATGCGCTCCTCACCCGTTGTAGCATCCCATAACCTCACGTCAGAGTCAGAGTTCCCGGCGACCACCTGCTGACCACCTGGGGAGAAACCGGCTGAACTCCATGCACCCTTGGACTTCAGAAGGTATAACCAGAGCCCCTGCTTTATCCTAAACTCTCTCACCATCTTCCCGCTGGCCACTTCCCAGAGCTTTGGCGGCTCGTAGGAGCTCACGGAAAGTGCAAAGCGTCCATCTGGAGAAAATGCAATAGAGTCCGCTCCAAACTCTACGTTGAACGTTCGGAGTTCCCTCCCACTCGCTATATCCAAGAGCCTCAGTCCCGGTTCTTCGCTGGTACCGACAAGCACGAGTCTTCCATCTGGGGAAACGGCAACAGCGTCTGCGAAGTTATACTCCATACCGTCGACCTTCTTCAACGTACGGATTTCCTTGCCGCTGGCAATATCCCATAGCCTCACCGTTCCGTCTCCGCTGGCCGAAACCGCCCATGCCTCATCCGGCGAGAACGCCACAGACTTCACCCTCCTAGTGTGTCCCCTGAACGTGTGAATCTCTTTGCCGGTCGCTACGTCCCAGAGTTTCACCTCGCCACCTTCCAGATAGTTTTGGCCCGGTGTCGCGCTTCCCGACAGCGCCATCGCTCCATCCGGCGAGAACGTAACCGATGTAATCCACCGGGGAGGCTCCAGATCATAGCTCCCCCACACACCCACTAGCTTCGTGTTGTTAGTCTGCAGAAATCCCTGGCATTGCGTTGGGAAATCGTCTGCGGAAGGGCGTCTCTCTGCCTGGAGCAGCGGTGAGCTCCATAATGTCCCAAGTACAAGAACATAAGTCATGGTCCTTTGCATTGAACTGTAAGACTGTTGCGCCATTTCCGTTAGACTGGTATTAGACTGAAACCGGGGACATGTCTGGCAACTCGTTAGAATGCTCTGTCGGGTAATGGTTGCCACAGTCGGATTTGAACCGTAGACTTGTTAATCCCAAAATCGATTTGGAATTTTCACCCCGTTTTATCTGTCTTTGCATCTGTTGTTCCCAGAATTGGTTAAACCCAAACACCTTCCATGCAGGTTCATGGGTTTCCGTTTAATTTGAGGTGCTTCCATTAAACTATCATTAGACGCAATGTATGAATCGGGGCGGCAGGATTTGGCGCTCTTCGCTCGCCTTCGGCTCGCTCCGAGTCGGCCACCCGCCATTTTTATTGTGTTACGTGAAATGTGCTATGTGTCATGGAGAAAGCAAAGAGCCGCTTCCTTCCACTTCATAACTGAGGTTTTGCAAAACCGACGGAGTGACTAGTGATCCGTTCCTCGTGACCAGTGGCATACAAAGCCTTCAGCGACGTATTTCTGTTTTTCACTGGTCACTGATCACGAGGAACGGGTCACTAACGTAGGACTCTTTCCTCGGATTTTGCAAAACCTCAGTCATAACACATGACACATGAACCATGACACAATTGAAAGTCGCGGCTCCCTTCAAATCCTGCCGAAGACTATGAGAAAAAATATCGGGGCGGCAGGATTTGGCGCCTTCCGTTCGCTTCGCTCACTCCAGGTCGGCCACCCGCCGCTCCAAAGGAAGGTTGGCCCTCCTATTCGTCGGGCCGACGATAGTTAAGTCGCGGCTCCCTTCAAATCCTGCCGAAGACTATGAGAAAAAATATCGGGGCGGCAGGATTTGAACCTGCGACCTACTGGTCCCAAACCAGTCGCTCTACCAAGCTGAGCCACGCCCCGGAATCAGCAGACGGTAATCAGCAAAATCATCGGTTGCCCAATTGTAGCAGCGCGACAGACTCGACGCAATGCGCAGCTCCTGCCACCGCTGGCCGATGGGAAAGAATCTTATCACACATTGCTGCGAGTCGCTTGGGCACCTATAATGACGATGATGAAACGTTGGATTCTAATCTTGTCAGCGACTGCTTTCGGTTTGTTCATATTAGGCACATCTGCAATCGGCTGGGTCCTGTTCTGTTGGATTCCGGTCGGGGGCAAGGCCTATATCATCCAAGAGCTGGAGCGTCAGGGGCAACTGGATATGTCTATCGCTTCCATGCGTTATCAACCTTTTCAAGGGATAGATCTCCAGGATGTCCTTGTCGTCGATCGAAAGACGCAACAGACCTGGCTTCAGGCTTCCCAGATGCAAGCTCATTTATCGTGGTGGCGATGGCTTTCCAAGCCTGACACCATCGGGTTTGACCTGTCCGGAGCGCTTGAGGCACCCTGTCGAACCGAAGTCACGCTCGCCGGAGCGTATCACCGTCCGACACGCACCTTCACACTTGAAGTTCGGTCCGATGACTTCGCCCTTTCGAGTCTTTCCGATCTGTTACGCGCGAAGATTCCCTCTTCGCTCACCCACGGTCGTATGCGCCTGGCGCTTCATGCAACTAAAGAACCCGGCCAAGTCCCAAAGCTATCCGGCCAACTAATCGCCCAAGAGCTTGAATGGAAAACAGCCACCGCACGTGCTAAAGGCAAAATCACCGTCGATGGAAACCTGATCCTGAGTTCCAAAGAACAAGAGCCTTGGAAAACCGATGCAACCGCATGGCTCGATGATGGCACAGTGGAAGGAATCGAGCCTGTGGGAACCATCCGTCATCTGACAGGCCGCGCCCGCTTGTCTGGTGACCAATTAGAGATTGAAAACCTCACCGGACAGGCTCTGGATTCATTGTGGACGGCGACAGGAATCGTTCATCTTGCGCATCCGGCTTCGGCCGAGGTCTATGTACGTTCAGACCTCATGCTGGCTTCCCTGCTGAACCTTTTCCCTGCTCTTAAAACCACTTACCAAGCGGAAGGAACCGCTCAAATCCGCGCCGTTTGTCGTAGCGCTTTGCAAGCAGGAGTCGGGTTGGACTGTATGGCCAAGGCTGACGTACCGAATGCGACCCTGTCGGTATCGACGCTGCCGGAGCCCATAACCGAAATCTCCGGTCACGTAGACTACGACCATCTTACCCGGCGCTTGACCACTAGTGGCTTGGAGGCAAAATTCCAAGGGCATCCCTTGTCAACGAAAGGACAAATCACAGGCGGACAAACCCTAAGTGTTTCGCTGAACGTAAAAGGGACGTTACCCCTTGCCGCTATTCAAGGATGGGCACAGAGCCAGCAGAAAGTGACCCATTTAGATGGCCTAGCCTTGCTTGATATCAAAATCGATGGGCCGATGCGTCAGTTGCATTACACAGGACAAATGGAATTACAAAAAGTCACAGGACAGATCGTTGGATTTGCCCATCCCATCGAGGACGTGAGTGGAGCGGTCTTGCTTACGGAAAACGCCATTCAACTCCAACAGGTATCATTACGGGTGGCCCAACAGTCGCTTACGCTGACCGCGAGTCTCACACGTTCTCAAGCACCCCAAGTCACAGCGAATCTTCAGTGGCCGCAAGGCCATCTGGACTGGGATAGTCGGATAACCCCGGATACGATTGTCATCAATAAAGCAGAAATGATCGTCGGTCAAAGCCGCTTACGCATTGAGGGAACCCTCAGTCGAAATACCAAACAGAGCCATGCGTTGAACCTTGAAGGGAACGTCGATCTCACCAAGCTTGAGGGAGTTCCTTTTCTCAAACTCCCGGACTGGAAAGGCTGGGCCCCTCAGGGAAACCTGCACTTTGAGGCAACCGTCAGGGATCTTCATTCCGAATGGAAAGAGGCAACGATCCGCGCACGGATAGGGGCCGAACGTCTGCGTCTGCGAGAAATTCCTCTGGAGCGGCTGACGGCCGACATCGAACAACGAGATGGAATCCTGAATCTCGACATCCACAATGCGTCGCTTGCCCAAGGCACACTCAAAGCTGGATTGACACTCAAACACCGAGCCGCTGCGACTGAATACCTCATCCAAGTGGATGTTGGCTCAGCGCAATTGGAAAGCATTGCCGCCGCTATTCCCGCTTGGGCGAACCGCTCCGTTCGAGGAATTGCTTCCCTTCATGCGTTAGTCTCAGGCACGTGGGAGCAACGCGCCACTTGGCACGGTGAAGGATGGTTCAATGCCTCGGGAGACCACCTGGGGGATATTCCGTTGCTGGATCGTTTGTTTCAACGGGCCGTTTTCGGACCATTGGCGGAATGGCTAGGGCTGGAACCTCTTCGTCGGGCTACGATCACCCAAACCGCGTTGCATTGGAAATTGGAGAATGAACAAATCACCACAGACGATTTGCGCGTCGCAGGACTGGTTGGAACAGGTGCCATCGTCGTCTACGCCAAAGGACGGGTAGGGTTGGATCAGAGCATCGCCTTTGAGATTGAGCCGGAGCTTTCGGAACAAATCATCGTTCAATCCCGCGCGATTAGCGGCATCGCGCATCTGTTAAAGACAGGCAGTGTCATGAATCGACTGCCCAAATTATTCCGCTATCGACTGACGGGAACGATCAAAGATCCGAAACCGCAGTTTAGGCTAAGCCCGATGGCGTTGCTCAAGGAATGGTTTTGATCCGGACCCGGCCTGTTTTGGCAAGAATCTTTCGAGTGACGCAAAATCTGACGCAAAACAGGACGCATGCCTCGAGCAGCAAACGCCCGATGGCTGAATCGTCGTTTAACCCGAGCGGGCATTTGTCCTACCGTTTTTCCGAACCGCGGGATGAAAAACAGAGGATCATACCCAAACCCTCCCCGTCCGGCAGGCCTTAGTGCAATTAGGCCTTCCCACAACCCTTGAGTAAGAGCGATCAACCGACTGGGACTTGCCAGAGCCAAGCAGCAGCGATACCGTGCCCGTCGGTGAGATAACGGCACCGCATCCAACGACGAAAGAAGTGTCACGTTGTTTGCCTGATCGTCGCCATGACGTCCGCAAAAACGAGCGGACAAAACCCCCGGCTTTCCTCCCAGGGCATCCACTTCCAATCCAGAATCATCCGCCAAAGCCAGCATCCCTGTGTATCGCGCTACGGTCCGGGCCTTGGTGGTGGCGTTTGCGTCAAAGGTGCGGCCGCGCTCTTTAATGGGGGGTAGTCCAGGAAAATCCGACAACGAATACCAGCAAATTCCCTCAATGGCTAGAAGGGTCCTCAGCTCAACCAATTTATGGCGATTGGACGTTGCAATGACAATGGGCAGCATGCCAACATCCATTTTAAAAATTACAGTTGTTTCACCGAAGAAGCCTTGAGGACCTGACGCTGGATCATGAACAAACGACGTGCCCCTTTCTGGGCGAGAGCAAGCAGACGTTTAAGCTCCACCTCTACAAAAGGTTTGCGCTCAGCCGTCCCTTGAAGTTCAATGAACTCACCTGTGCCAGTCATCACCACGTTAAAATCCACATCCGCGCTGGAGTCTTCTTTGTAGTTCAAGTCAAGCACCGGCTTTCCTGCAACGATGCCCACACTGGCCGCTGAGACGAAATCTCTCACGGGCAGATGAGCCGCAAGCAGGTTTTGTTTACGCAGGCTTCGCAACAACTCAACCAGAGCGATGAAACCACCGGTTATGCTGGCGCATCGAGTCCCTCCGTCCGCTTGGATGACATCGCAATCAATGAGCACCGTTCGCTCTCCCAACGCCGCTAAGTCGACCACCGTTCTCAGGCTGCGTCCGATCAACCGTTGAATCTCCTGGGTACGACCGCTTAAGCGTCCGCGCACGGCTTCCCTTTCAATTCGTTGATGGCTGGAGCGCGGCAACATGCCGTATTCGGCCGTCACCCAACCGGTTGCGCTATTGCGCAGAAACGGTGGCACCTTGTCTTGCAGCGTGGCGGCGCAAATCACTCGCGTGTCTCCCCATTCGACGAGGCACGAGGCCTCAGCGAATTTGAGAACCCCGCAAGTCAGCCGGACGTTGCGCATCTGATCGGCCATTCGACCGTCAGGACGATGGCTTGCCATTCCGACCTCCCCTGTATGTTCCTCGACGATTGCCATCAAATACCACGCCCTGACAGGCGTGATGTTTTACGGACATCCGCATCTCTAGGAATTCACCCGTTCCACGGAACCCACAACCCGACCCAAAAATCGGCGTCCGATATCGTGAAAATAATGCGGCTCATCGGTAACGAAGAATCGGTATCGCGGCTTGATCCTGCGCTCACACAGACTGTCCGAGCCCATTAGCACCCCACGGATTTCTGTCACCGTCTCTTTGGCAGAATCCACGAGCACAACGTCAGGACCCAGAACCTTCCTGAGGGTCCGGGTGAGCAGGGGGTAATGCGTACAGCCAAGGATCAGGGTATCGATGGATTGCTGTCTCAACGGATCCAGATAACGGTTGGCGATATTAAGGCAGACGTCTCCATTGAGCCAGCCCTCCTCCACCAAGGGAACAAACAGCGGACAGGATTGCGAATAGACCTTGACCTTCGGATCAATCCGATGAATGGCCGTCTCATAGGCTTTGCTATTGATCGTCGCGCGAGTTCCGATAACGCCGATGCGCTTATTTTGGGTCTCGCGAACGGCAGCCAGTGCCCCAGGCCGAATCACTCCAACGATGGGTACTTTAAAGTACCGGGATAAAGTAGGCAGGGCCAGCGAAGAGGAGGTGTTGCAAGCAACCACGATGCACTTGACCCCAAACCGGAGCAAAAACTCCACGTTTTCCAGAGAAAATCGCACAATCGTTGACTTGGATTTAGTGCCATAGGGCACACGCGCCGTATCCCCAAAATAAACGATGGACTCACAAGGGAGATCTTCCATCAAGGCCTTGACTACTGTCAGGCCTCCTATCCCTGAGTCAAAAACTCCGATGGGCTGACGAATGGGGTGCATCTGTTACTGTAGATGAACTTCCTCGTTGCTGAAGATAGGTGATGACGCCTCGGGCGATGGCATCGGCAGCAGCTTCGCGGTATGATTCTTGCTCTAAGCGTTTGGCTTCGGCGCGGTTGCTCACATAGCCCACCTCAACCAACACCGCAGGCATCCAAGCTTCTCTGAGAACCACAAATCGAGCCTCTTTCGTAACGCAGCCCACGGATAAGCTCTCCTGTAATGACCCGCAAATGCTAGAGGCTAACTGTTGTGCCCAAAATCGCTGACGAGTCATCACCATATCCCACAGGATTTGTTTGACTAAATTTGAACTCGTCCCCACGTCCGTGGGTTGCACGAACGCCGGCCAAGGAGCCGTTAAAGGAATGACCGATTCTCTAGGGTAATAAACCTCTGCTCCAGAAACCTCTGGATCTGTATTGGCATTGATATGAATGCTGACAAAAAGCTGCGCCCGCAAACGGTTGGCCAGAGCCGCACGGCTGTCGAGAGGGATAAAACGATCGGTGTCATGAGTCATCACCACCTCAAGCCTTGAGCCTTGAAGGTAACGACGGACGCGTTTACCGATGTCTAAAGCCAATTCTTTTTCTTGTAAATGGTGATGGAACGCTCCGGAATCGTGTCCGCCGTGGCCGGGATCAATAATGAGAGCGCCTGTGGAACCGGAAAAAGCAGCAAGACCCTGCGAACGCATCCGGTTTGTTATTGCCCATCCACATCCTGAGGTGAGAACAAGCAGGATTACTAA
>JAHFGV010000022.1:0-38322 GCA_023247255.1 Candidatus Omnitrophota bacterium
CGTGTCGCGTCGTGAGATCAAGCATGTCCAAGCCCTCTTGAATGGACGGCCTCGCAAGGTGCTGAACTGGCACTTCCCCTGTGAGGCTCTTCGTGATCATCTTGTTGCGTTAGAAACTTGGAACCGCCCCTGATAAAACGATTCGCGTGGATCGGCTGCGGCAAGACGTGGAGATTAAAACTCGGTTGCTTGGCATAGATTGGAAGCAAGTAGTAACGTTCGTTATATTGACAGGCTTGCGCAGGACATGTCTCGTTTGATCGGATGTCCCTACCGCGAGACTTCACGAAGGGTTGGAACTAGCTCCAGTTAGTCCCTATGGGTGAGATATGGCTGACGCATGGGAAGCTAAGCATCCCGTATGGGATCGTCAACGCATCGGTGCATGTTGAACAGGGCAGAATCGCAGCGATTCGCTCCCGTGCGCCCCGTGGCGCAAAAGAGATTAATTTACAGGGCGCATTTCTCGCGCCAGGCTTCATTGACCTGCACATCTGGGGTGATCCGCGGGTCGTTGCGCGTGAGGCTGTGAAGGGGGGAGCGACGGCGTTTTTGACAACCTTAGGTCCTGCGGCACCGGAGAAACTGGCTGCTGAGGTGGTTTCGCACGTCGATGCCATACGTCAGATGACGGATGAGACAGGTGCTCGGTGTCTTGGTCTTCATTTGGAAGGTCCGTTTCTCAATCCGGCGCGCGGTGGGGCTTTGCCCCGACGGTGGATGCGTCCATCGGCGATGCAAGAGCTGCGTGGTCTTGCTCAAATAGCGGGTAACCATCTGAAGCTGATGACTCTTGCGCCAGAGCTCTCAGGCGCGCGAGAAATAATTCGGTGGTGTCGTCAGCATGGAGTTGTAGCCTCGTTGGGGCACAGCGAGGCGGACGCAGCAGTCGCTCAGCGTGCGGTTGAGGCTGGAGCGAAGGCTGTGACGCATGTCTTCAACGGCATGCGCCCATTTCATCATCGACAGCCGTCGCTCGTCGATGTCGCCTTGGCCGAGTCTCGCTTGACGACGATGGTGATCGCCGACGGCGTGCACGTCTCTCCTTTGGCCTTTCGATTACTCGTGCGTGCCAAAGGCGTCGACGGCGTTGCCTTGGTGACCGACTCCATTCGTCATCAAGGCTGGGATGTGGTTGAGCGCGGGGGCGCTTACTATGCACGTCGAGGAATCCTGGCAGGGAGTTGCCTGACGATGATCGATGCCGTCCGAAACGCGATGCGATTCGCGAACCTGACGCTTCATGAGGCTGTTCGCATGGCAAGCAGCGTGCCGGCGAAACTTTTGCGATTGGATAGAGTGACGGGTTCTCTTGAAGTTGGAAAACGCGCAGATCTTGTAGCGTTTGACGATCATTTTCATGTTCACCTAACGATTGCGGGCGGGCATATAGTCTACAAACGGAGCGCTTAATGTTTTTCACTGGTCACGTATCACGTATCACGTGTCACGTGTGACGCTACAATGTGCGGCATCGTCGGTTACGTCGGAAAATCAGAAGGCGTGGAAACCTTGCTTGAGGCGCTCAGCCGCCTGGAGTATCGCGGCTACGACTCCGCAGGGGTGGCTGTTCTTAACAACAAAGGGCTAGACGTGCGCAAGCGCGCCGGAAAACTTCAGGGGCTTATTGACGATCTTCGCCGGCACCCTCTCCACGGAACCCTATCGATTGGCCACACGCGCTGGGCGACTCACGGCGAGCCTTCGGAGCTCAACGCGCATCCCCACACGGATTGTACGGGACAACTGGCCGTGGTGCACAACGGGATCATCGAGAATTACTCGGAGTTGAAAGATCAACTTCTCGCCAAAGGGCATCGGTTTCGGTCGCAAACCGATACCGAGGTGATCGTCCATCTGATCGAGGAGCTTGCGAAACACCAGCCGTTGGAACGCGCGTTCATCAGTGCTTTGAAGCAACTGCGCGGCTCCTACGCCCTGTGTCTTTTATCTTCCGCCGAACCCCAGCGACTCTTCGGCGCGAGACATGGCAGCCCTTTGATTGTAGGCATCGGAAAAGCAGAGGCGTTTTTCGCCAGCGACGTTCCGGCCATCTTGGGGCGGGCCAGCAGCGTTATCTACCTCAACGACGGAGACGTGGTTGATCTGACAAGCTCAGGCCCTCGGGTGATGGACCTATCGGGCAAGCGCCTTCGCCGCAGCCCCAAGGAGATCCACTGGGATCTGGCGGCGGCCCGTAAGGAAGGCTGCGCCCATTTCATGCTCAAAGAAATCCACGAGCAGCCGCTCGCTATCGCCCAAACCCTAGCCAATCGACTCAGCGTAGCCAAACATTCCATCAGCTTCGATCGCCGGACCCAATCCTTCCTCAACAAGATAAGCCAGCAAGAGCGCCTCATCATCATCGCTTGCGGCACGGCCTACCATGCCGGGCTCGTCGGTGAGTACATGTTGGAAGAAGTCGCCCACCTTCCTGTGGATGTGGACTTAGCCAGTGAGTTTCGCTATCGTGGGCCCCTGTTAGATGCCCGCACGACGGTGGTGGCGATTACACAATCCGGTGAGACCGCAGACACCCTGGCGGGGATTCGCATGGCGAAAGAGCAGGGCGCCAGTGTACTTGCGATCTGCAACGTCATGGGCTCATCCATCGCGCGAGAGGCCGACGCCGTGCTCTACACCCATGCGGGTCCTGAGATCGCCGTCGCCTCCACGAAGGCCTACACCGCACAGCTGACGGCTCTTGCTTTGATCAGCCTCTATCTTGCGCACAAACGCCAACGCCTCTTGGGGACGCGCTTTCGGCAGATGATCGAAGGATTATCCGCCCTGCCGAAGCTGATCGAGAAGACTTTGGCCTCGGAGGCCGAAATCAAGATGGTCGCGGCGAAATACGTCAAGTGCCGCAATTTTTACTTTCTCGGCCGACGGTACAACTACCCCAGCGCCCTCGAAGGGGCGCTCAAGCTTAAGGAAATCTGTCCGCTCATTCACGCGGAAGGCTACGCCGCCGGAGAAATGAAACACGGGCCGATCTCCCTCATCCGCATGGGCTGGCCGGTTGTTTTCCTGGCACCCCAGGCCTCGGTCTATGACAAAATCATCTCTAACATCGAAGAGGTCCGGGCGCGCAAGGGCGAATGTATCGTCATCGCCTCGGAAGGCAATAACACGATCGCTCGATATGCCGAGAGCCTCATTACGATACCCAAGACAGAAGAATTCTTCTCCCCCATCGTCGCCGCCATCCCCCTTCAGTTGTTTGCCTATCATATCGCCCAAGCCAACCAGTGCGACATCGACCAGCCCCCCAACCTCGCCAAAAGCGTGACGGTAGAATAACCCATTGGAACGTGGAAACATTAACCGGGACGAAAAGAGCGGCTGCGCCGGGGACACCTATTGAGTTACGTAAAAGTAATAGAAATATGATAAACTGGTTCCATGCGACCCCATGGAACCCAGACAGAGCTTGAACGGCGACGCCGACGGGCCGTTGAACTCTTGGGTAAAGGAATGAACCTGTCGGCAGTGTCCGAGAAAATAGGTTGTTCGGTAAGTTCCGTGCACTTGTGGAAGGAAGAATACGCCAAGAACGGTGGGGATGGCTTGAATCCAAAACCTGTCCCTGGACGACCCTCGAAGCTAAGCGGGCGCCAGAAGAAAAGCCTTGTCCGGACTCTCGTCGCAGGAGCGATGAAGAACGGATACCAAACCGATCTTTGGACCACCCGAAGAATCGCCCAGGTGATCGGGAAGAAGTTCGAGGTATCTTATCATTCCAATAGTATCTGGTGGCTCCTGAACGAAATGGGTTTGAGTTATCAAAAACCACAGACAAGAGCCCGCGAGCGGGATGAGAAGGAAATAAAACAGTGGAAACGCCATTCATGGCCGCATATAAAAAAAGTCCGAAAGGCTTAACATCCCCCTTGTCTTCTTCGACGAGAGCGGGTTTTGCCTTGTCCCGACTGTCCGAAAGACCTGGGCTCCCATTGGACAAACTCCGATTCTTAAAATCGCCGGGGGATGGACGAAGATATCGGCCATCTCTGTCATCAGCGTCTCGGCGGGCAAAAGGAGGATTGCTTTGTATATCCGCTTTCATCCCTTGAAGAACATCCGGCATCCTCAGGTCCTGACGTTCTTGAGATACCTTCTCAGGCACCTGAACAGAGGATTTGTGCTTTTGTGGGACAGAGGCGGTATGCACGGCCGGGGCGATCAAGAGGTTCCTTAAAGACCATCCCCGTGTTCATTCGTACTTTTTCCCCGGATACGCCCCTAAGCTTAATCCCGACGAGTTCGTGTGGACGGGCATGAAACGAAGTGTCGCCAACAGCGTTGCCAAAGACACGGATGATCTCAGGGGCTTGCTTCGAGGCTCGGCCGAAAGGCTCAAACACTCCAAGAAACTCCTTTGGTCTTGTATCCGTGCCTCGGAGTTGCCATGGAGATAACATAGCTTCTACTACTTTTACGTAACTCAATAGGTCTGGAGATAGACGCTTTTATTCATCTGTCAGACTCCAGACCTATGGGTATCCGTTGTTCCAAGAACACAGAACTTTCCGAGCCGAGGGGGACGGGGTGTCGGCGGATACGATGTTGGTCTTCCGGCGCTGGCGGAGGGGTTACAGGCAGTGCTGGCGCAAGAGTAATGGCAGTCGGTAAACGAGTAAGAAGGGAGGAGCTCTGCGCATCACAGCGGTTCTGTCGGGTTTTTCGAAAGCCCCGATCGGCTTATTGCTGATCCTGACCTTGCTCGGTGACGTTATTGTGTCCCTGGGGATTACGCTGAACGCTGACCGTTGCGGCCGCAAACACATGTTGGTTATCAGCGCTGCATTGATTTCATTGGCCGGATTTATATTCTTTGCAACCAGTAGTTTTCTTCTTGGTCGCGGATGGATAATCGTAGAATGAGTGGGACACTCTACGTTGTGGCGACGCCGATAGGGAATCTGAAGGATGTCACGCTGCGGGCACTGGAGACGCTCAAGGCCGTTGAGCTGATCGCCTGCGAGGACACGCGCCAGACGCAAAAGCTCTTAGGGCACTACGACATTCAGAAGCCCTTGGTGAGTCTGCACGATCACAACGAGAGATACAGGACCCCGCAGCTCATCGAACGGTTGCAAGAGGGAGAGTCTATTGCTTTGGTGAGTGACAGCGGAACACCACTGATCAGCGATCCGGGATGGTATCTGGTAAAGCAAGCGACAGAGGCTGGGATTTCCGTCACAGCGATCCCTGGGCCGAGTGCGCTAATCACGGCACTTGTGCTTTCAGGGCTGCCGACGGATCGGTTTGTGTTTGAAGGATTTTTGCCGGCCAAGAGCGCCGCTCGTCGTCGGAAGTTGGAGGCTCTTAAGGCGCAGGAGCGAACGGTTATTTTTTACGAATCGCCGTACCGTTTGGTTAAGGCCCTCACCGATATCCGACAGGTGTTCGGAGACATCACAATCTCTTGCAGCCGTGAGTTGACGAAGCACTTTGAGCAGACACTGCGGGATCGAGTGGGAAATCTGATCACCCATTTCACGGCATCCCGGCCCAAAGGCGAGTTCGTCCTCATTCTTCAACCAAGCATTTTGTCGTGAATCGTGGGATTGCGCGAATGGCGATCTTCCGAGAGCGCGACGATTGTCAGCATTTCAAAAACCTTCTCGCGGAGTATGCGGCAAAGCATCATCTTGCCATCTATCACTGGGCTCTGATGCCGAATCATTTTCATCACAAGAAATATGATTCAGAGGGGTTTCTCTTCCAAGGACGTTTCAAGTCACAGCCCGTTCAGGAAGATCGATTATTTGTAGACGTGGACGCGCCCAGGGGAGATCAGGCTTTTGTCAAAAAACTTGTGCGAAAACAGGGACGACTACTGCCGAGGCGGCGCGGAGGAGTGAAAGTTTTTGTAACATAATGTGTATCAATAAATAGCGTACGTCTACTACTCCTACTACTCAGCCTAAACGATTATGGGTAAGGCTGTCATCAAGTGCGCGATTACAATCTTGCTGATTGTCGGACCCAATTCTTATGTGGTGGGTGATGAGATTCAAACAACTTTTCAACAGGCTCAGGCATTCTTCGACAACGGCGATTACCGTCGGACGATAGAATTGTGCCAGCAACTCATTGCCCGTGATCCTAGTTATGCCTCCGTGTATGTGCTCTTGGCTATGGCTTATGATGGATTAGGGCAGTATAGACGGGCGATTTCTAACTACGAGAGAGGGGTTGCCTTGAATGCAGATTTTTCCATCGCGTATGACCACATCGGGACAGACTATGATCGGTTAGGTGAGCACGAGAAAGCCATCACCTATTATGCAAAGGTGCTAGAAAAATATCCAAACGATCAAAAAATTTACTACAACATGTGCATCGCCTATCAGAGCCTGGGAAGACATCAAGAAGCCCTTAGTCACTGCCAGAGAGCCATTGAGCTAGATCCGAATTACACCGAGGCATACAACAATTTGGGCTCGGTTTATGGAACTATTGGCCAACTTGACAAGGCGATCGCGTCCTTCAAGAAAGTTCTTGAAATCGATCCGGGTGATTACTTGGCCTACAACAATCTTGGTTTTGCATACTATTCCACAGGTCAGATCGAGCGTGCGATTGAGTCCCATCAAAAAGCCATAGAGATCAATCCGGGTTACGCCGAAGCGTATTCTAGTCTTGGAGGCGTGTATTTATCCCTGGATAAACCCAAAGAAGCGAAGAAATATTTCCTGGAAGCGAAGAAACTATTTGAACAGCGGAATGATCACAAAAATACCCGGCGACTGGAGGACCTGTTGAAAAGCCTTCCATAAAATTTTTACAGCCCAGATAAGGATGAAAGTTTTTGTAACCTAATGTATGTCAACAAATAACGCAATACGTCTACTAACCGATCTCTGCTGATCTTTCAGGCGCTGGCGGAGAGATCGCAGGTGGCGCTGAGGGACCAATGATAGCAGGGGCGTTCATAAGGCGGTCGCCGAATGAAGGACAATAAGTTCAGAGATTACCTGTTGCAAAGTACTGCAGCCATCGTACTGGTTCTTATGAACGGGTTAGGTTGTACTCAAGAATCAGAACATCTCGACGGTGTTCCTACGATCAGAGTAGACAACGAGCACTGGCAGACCGAGAGAAGCGATGGGTCGCAGCCTCTTCGATACCAGGTACCTGCGGCAGATCGAATCATCCTTGACGCGACTGGTTACCAGTTTTCAATCCCCGCTTCCTTACGAATAGGAAGCCCTACGATGATCATGGTTTCCATCGACAAGGATCAACAATATGGGATTGCCTGGAAGCCTGGGACGACAAAGTACACTTTCTCATCACAAACATTACACCCACTTAAAGGGTCACAACCCTTTCCAGGTTTGCGGGCAGGGCAGGAGATCGTCATCATGATCGGCCATGTCGATATGTCAGCAAATGCAACCAGCGGCTCTACATTTTTCTCCTTTTGGTTTGCGTTTGTCGACGTTCTCTAATAGCGTGAAGGCATCAGTAGGTGCAGTGTGGGGTACTTGCTTGAGCTGATAACATCATGAAGGTGCCATTAGGTATTTCCTTCATCCATCCATCAGGCAGCTTCGATCAGGCACGCAACATTAAAGGCATGAGAAAATACGTATATTTACACATGACTGTCGGGTCATAAGGTGAATAGCATCAATTTGTTATTATTTCCGTCGGTCTTCTCGACGATGTCAGTCGCCGTAAGTGCTTGCAACAGGGGCATTTTCTCAAACATGGTCACGCGTCCACGACGTGTGTCATGACCCCTGGGGAAACCTGCTGCTGTCTGCCGGCGCTTGATGGCAAACCGTATCCCGTGGATGCTGTGGCGGCAGCCGATTCCACGGTGGTCCGCATTTCAACGAGTGCATTCTATAGATTTGCTCCGAAAGAGCTCCACATTCCTGCAGGATTCGCTGTGCTTCTTCTGTGAGCTGCTGCGCCAAGCCGCCTCCCAGGCGCACAACGGGGATACTTCAACACCTCCCTCCGTTGCAATCGTCGGTCTTGGAGCCTGCCAGAGGCCAAAACATCGCGACCGCTCGGTGTCCAACGGTCATTGCGCACAAGTTCACAACTTATCCACCCTTCCCCCAGACCCCCATCCACAAACAACTACGACTATGACATTTCTATATTTGTTGCGACAAGTCGAGTATGGACTCTAGGCATGCGAAGGGTTTTGGGGTATCATTGTAGCAGTGGGCCTATATGATGGACTACGGACATCTCATTACCATTGAACCAGCTA
Organism: Candidatus Omnitrophota bacterium; assembly: GCA_023247255.1. Taxonomy (GTDB): domain Bacteria; phylum Omnitrophota; class Gorgyraeia; order Aquiviventales; family Aquiviventaceae; genus JAHFGV01. The sequence goes on from JAHFGV010000022.1 coordinate 8,243, forward strand.
AGTGTGGGGGGAAACCCTGCATCCGAGGGATGCGGATTACTGTCTATGACGTTTTGGAGTATCTAGCCTCGGGCATGTCTGAAGAGAACATCTTAAGGGATTTTCCCGATTTAACGCGGGAAGACATCCGTGCGTGCCTGGCTTTTGCAGCGGATCGAGAACGCCGGCTCTTGTCGATTCCTCCGCGGTGAAACTTCTCCTCTCTCCTATCGGCTCATCCCTGTTTAGGTAACTGCTCGACGGATGAAATCGCGGCGCTCTTGCGCAAGCACTATCCAGAGGTCTCGACATTCGAGCAGAATTCTGAGGCTGCGTTTTTAGCGCTCACATAACTCGCTCATCAGAGGATGAGCACTGTTGGGTCGATGAACAAGATCCATTCGTCAGCGATCGTTGGGAAAGACGTGAGGCTCGGGGAGGATAACGAAATCGGGCCGGGGTGCGTCATCGAAGACGGAGTCGTCTTGGGCTCGCGCAACAGGCTTTGGATGAATGTCTACGTCGGGCCGGGGACGACGATCGGTGATTCCAATCAAATCCATATGGGAGCGGTCATCGGGCATCTGCCGCAGGATGCGGCTTTTACCGGAGAGCCGACTTTTACGAAAATCGGCAGCCGCAACGTCATTCGCGAGTACGTGACGATTCATCGGGGGACGAAACCCGACTCTGAAACGCTCATCGGGGATGAAAACTTCCTCATGGCCAACGCGCACGTGGGGCACAACTGTCAAGTCGGCAATCGAGCGACGTTGGTTAACCTGGCGACATTGGCCGGCCACTGCGTCGTTGAAGATGGGGCGGTTCTCTCTGGGATGGTGGTGGTGCATCAGTTTTGCCGGATCGGACGCTTGGCGATCATCAGTGGGCTCTCGGCGGTGAACAAAGACGTGCCTCCTTTTATGCTCTGCGGCGGACGGCCCGCCGTTATCCAGGGGCTCAATGTTGTTGGCCTGCGACGGGCCGGATTCTCTCCAAACTCTCGCGAGGGAATCCATGCGGCCTACAAATTATTGTACCGGTCAGACCTGAATGTTTCCCACGCCTTGGAAATGATCCAGAAACAATGTCACGGCGAAGAACTGACGCAGCTGGTGCGGTTCATCCAATCCGCTAAACGCGGGATTTGTGCCGGAATCCAGGCAGAGCCGGACACCCTTCGACCGCGCAAAGTCAGGGTACTCAGGGCTCGTTAAGAAATAACTGCATCCATTTGACCGGGGGCTTTTGACCCATGGCTGCGTTGCTCATCGCTTACATCCTCATCGAGGATGCTCGCTCTTCGCGCCTTGCCCTGAGTCAAAATCCCCACGGCCAAATAGCGCAGTCATTTCTTAACGAGCCCTAAGCGAGCAAGCCCCCGACGAATTCTAGCAGCAGCAAAAAGGGCTTGCAATTTTATTCACACGCTGCTACCCTAAATTCAAGCCCTGCACTGTGCGTGAGGTCCCCAGTCAACGTGAACCAACACGATGTGACCGGGAATCCGGCTTCCGTTGGGGTAGGCAGGCTCGATTTTGATCGGGTAGCCGATCCCCAGTGGAGAGGGTACCCACCTGACAAGGTTGGGTTCAGCATGACGGAGACCAACGGCAGAAGCGGGGTTTTTTGTTTCCATGGACCTGTTTGATTCCCCCCAACAAGATTCTTCCAGCGTCTCTGCGCCCTTAGCCGTTCGTATGCGCCCGCGGACTCTCGATGAGTACGTGGGCCAGCGACATCTGGTCGGCCCAGGCAAGCTCTTGCGCCGAACCATCGAGGCTGACCGGTTGACTTCGTTGATTCTTTATGGGCCACCAGGCAGTGGCAAGACAGCCCTCGCCCACATCATCGCAAACACCACTCAGGCTTTCTTCGAACCGCTCAACGCCACCGCTTCGGGTGTTTCGGAATTGAGGCAGGCCTTGGCAGTCACAAAGGAGCGGTCGCGGATCAAGGATCGCCGGACCATTCTGTTTATCGATGAGATTCATCGATTCAATAAAGCCCAGCAGGATGTCTTGATGCCTGATGTGGAACAAGGCAATCCCATTCTGATCGGTGCAACGACGTTCAATCCCTTTTTCGCCATTGTTCCCGCCCTCGTCTCCCGATCCCTGGTGTGTGAGCTCAAGCCGCTCGCAGCGACGGATATCCTGGCTTTGTTGAATCGAGCCCTTGCGGATCAAGAACGCGGGCTGGGAAGGTTTACGGTAGACATCGATTCGGAGGCCCTCAAGCATCTGGCGGATGTTTGTGACGGGGATGCCCGGCGTGCGCTCAACGCCCTGGAAGTAGCGGTGCTAACCACAAGCCCTGGCGCTGACGAGAAGATCCACATCCCTCTTTCTGTCGTTGAGGAATCGATCCAGAAACGCGCGGTTGTTTACGACCAGGCCGGGGATGCGCACTACGATACAATCTCCGCGTTCATCAAGTCCATGCGCGGCTGTGATCCTCAAGCCACCCTCTATTGGTTGGCGAAGATGCTCTACGCGGGAGAAGATCCCCGGTTCATCACCAGGCGCATCGTCATCTGCGCTGCGGAGGATGTGGGAAATGCCGATCCCCAGGCGTTGGTCCTGGCAATAGCGGCGATGCAGGCAGTGGAATTCATCGGCCTTGCGGAGTGTCGCATTCCTTTGGCGCAGGCCGCCGTGTACGTGGCCTGTGCGCCCAAGTCGAACGCGGCCTATTTAGGCATCGAGCGGGCCATGAAAGATGTGGAATCCGGACGAACGCTCGAGGTTCCGGATTCCCTCAAGGATGCTCACTATCGAGGAGCCAAGAAGTTAGGGCGAGGGGTCGGTTACAAATATGCCCATGACTATCCGGATCATCATGTAGAGCAGGACTATCTGCCTTCAGAATCGAAAACTGGCACAGGCAAGAACCCCCAGAGGGTTTATTATGAACCTACCGATCAGGGCTTTGAAAAAATCATCAAAGAACGCCAGGAGAAACGCTCAAAGGGGCCTTAATATTACTAAAAAACTAATATGTCATCTTAGAGTAACTCTTGGAGCATGTTAGGGATAGAATCGGGTTCCTGTTCCTACCCGATAGAAACCTCAGAAACAAGAAAAAAGGAAGGGAACGATGAAACCAGAAGTCAAACGAGTGATTGAGCAGGGTTCTTTGGAGGGTAAGGAAGCGCAGGATATTGTGCGTTGGGCGATCGAGCAGTTCGGCGATCGGGTGGCTTTGGCCTCCAGTTTTGGGGCTGAAGATGTGGTGTTGATTCATATGATGACGCAGGTTACCCCGAAGCCCAGGATATTTACCTTAGATACCGGGCGGCTGAACCCGGAGACTTATGACGTCATGGATAAAATCCGCCAGCGGTACCAGATTCCGCTTGAGGTGATGTTTCCAAAAACAGATTCTGTGGAGCAAATGGTGCGGGAGAAAGGGTTGAACCTGTTCTACCATTCGATTGAGAACCGCAAACTCTGCTGCGGGATTCGAAAGGTAGAGCCGCTTAATAGGGCCCTTTCCAGCCTGGATGCGTGGATCACCGGGCTGAGGCGGGATCAGGTAGTGACGCGCGCCGCGGTCAAAAAAATCGAGGTCGATGATGCACACGGTGGGATCGTCAAGATTAACCCCCTAGCCGAATGGACGTGGGAACAAGTCATGGATTACGTAAAAGCCAACCAGATCCCCTACAATGTCCTGCATGATCAGGGATATCCGTCCATCGGATGCGCTCCCTGCACGCGCGCCATCAAGCCGGGAGAAGATTTTCGCGCCGGACGATGGTGGTGGGAACGCCCAGAGCAAAAAGAGTGTGGGCTCCACGTCAAGGCGCCCAGTCACTAAGAGGTTCCGCAAATCTGCTTGAGCCGAAGCGACTAACGTCGATGCATTTCGCAAAACTCCAGATAGAAAATGGTGCAGATACCGAAGAGCTTTTATGACGCGATCATCGCCCATTGTCAGCAGGAATATCCCAAGGAAGCTTGCGGGTTATTGGCCGGCTCTGATTCGCCACAGGCGAGCATCGTCCAGATTTATCCCATGCGCAACGTTGAAGCCAGCCCTATCGGGTATGCGATGGATCCGAAAGAGCAGCTTCAGGTGGAAAAACAGATGCGTCAGCGCCAGCAGAGGCTCTGCGGGATTTATCATTCTCATACAGCCAGCGCGGCTTTTCCGTCGAGCGTCGATGTCAGCCTCGCGCTCGGTCCTGAGATTTCCTACGTGCTGGTGTCTGTCAAAGAAAGATCGTCCCCACTCCTCAAGAGCTACCGGATCGATCGTTCGCATCCCACACAGCCCATTACCGAAGAACCCGTAATCCTGCTTGATGCAATCGGGGGCAGCTCGGATTATTGAGGTTCGCCGATGGCCATCCATTATGCGAACCTCGATAGCGCAACAGCCGGCAGCCGAGTATAATGGACGAGTCCTTGGAACAGACGTTGGATGTGCGCGATATGCTTTGCTCCCAGGCGCTCGCACGGGTGGCTCAAGCGGCCGCGCGGTGTCAACCCGGGCATGTGTTAAATGTTTGGTTAAACGCTGCCGACGTCAAGCATGATTTGACTGTGTGGGCCAGCCAGCGCGGGGCACAAGTGGAAGAAATGACGGAGCTTTCGCTGCGCATCAGCCTAAGATGAGCGCGGATACGAGTCGGGCTAAATACGCTTCTTGTGTGTTGGAACTGATCGGCAACACCCCGATGGTCCGGTTAAACCGGATCGTCGATGCCTCGATGGCCACGGTCTTGGCCAAAGTGGAATCGTTTAATCCCGGCGGCAGCGTCAAGGATCGTATCTGCTTGGCGATGGTCGATGACGCCGAATCGCACGGGCTGCTCAAGCCGGGCTCGACCATCGTTGAGCCGACAAGCGGCAATACCGGTGTGGGGCTTGCGATGATCGGAGCGGTGAAAGGCTATCGAGTCATCTTGACGATGCCGGAGACGATGAGCATGGAGCGTATCCAGATTCTCAAAAGTTACGGGGCGCAGGTCGTTTTGACGCCGGCAAGCGAAGGAATGGCTGGGGCTGTCAAGCGAGCGGAGGCGATGGTCAAAGAAACCCCGGGCGCGTTTATGCCGCAACAGTTTTTGAACCCTGCCAATCCGGAGGTTCATCGACGCACCACGGCCCAAGAGATACTTCGGGCGACCGATGGAACGTTGGATGCTTTCGTCGCAGGCGTCGGAACCGGCGGAACGATCACCGGCGTCGGGGAGACATTGAAAAAGCGCAATGCCAACGTCAAAGTCGTCGCGGTTGAGCCCAAAAACTCACAGGTATTATCCGGCGGCCCACCCGGTCAGCATATGATTCAGGGGATCGGGGCCGGCTTTGTACCCCAGGTGTTGAACACGCGTGTGATCGATCGGATCATTCCCGTATCCGACGAGGATGCCTATGAATGTTCCCGTCGGCTGGCCAGGGAAGAGGGCCTTCTGGTGGGCATCTCCGCAGGGGCTGCTTGCTGGGCTTCGATGCAAGTCGCCAAAGACCTGGGTCCTGGGAAAACGGTGGTGACGGTTCTTGCGGATACCGGTGAACGCTACTTCAGCATCCACCCGTATTTTGAGTCTTAACTGGGCTTTTACAAAAATAGCCAACGCGTTGACCGAGTGTTGTGTCCTATTCCAAGAGAAGTAATGAGGATTGTGTCATGTTTTATGAGTCATGTGTCATGAAAAAGCAGAAAATAAACAGGCATCTCAAGCACGGCCAAAGTGCTCCTTTTGCTTTCCATGACTCATGACACAGACGGGAGCACTGCAGATTAGAACTATGATTTACTTTCTTCTTGGCCACGGGCCACTAGGCTACTAACCGCGATGCATTTCGTAAAACATCTGTTAGGTACTCTAAAGAGACGATGAGCTACATGATTGGTTTAAAATGCCGCGAGTGCGGCCGGACCTATCCCAAAGAGGTGGTATTCGTATGCGAATACTGTTTTGGAAGCGTTGAGGTCGACTACGATTACGATGCCATCCGTCGGGTGTTGACCAAAGACGCCCTTGAAAGACGACCGCGGTCCCTCTGGCGTTATCGGGAGCTTTTGCCCATCGAGGGTGAGCCTACGGCGGGATTGTCGTCCGGGTTCACTCCCTTCATTCGCTCCGAGCGTCTGGCACGGGTTTTGGGTGTGCGCGAGCTCTACCTCAAGGATGACTCGGTTTCCCATCCCACCCTGTCCTTCAAGGATCGGGTGGTAGCCGTCGCCATCTCACGTGCGCAAGAGCTGAAATTTGACACCATCGCTTGTGCCTCGACAGGCAATCTCGCCCATGCGGTTTCTGCCCAGGCGGCTAGAGCCGGGCTGAATCGTTATCTGTTTATCCCCGCAGATCTTGAAAGCTCCAAGGTTGTGGCATCGCTGGTTTATGAGCCGACGCTTGTCGCCGTCGAGGGAACCTATGATGAGGTGAACCGGCTCTGCGCCGAGATCGGTGCCAAGTATCCCTGGGCTTTTGTGAACATCAATATCCGTCCCTATTACGCGGAAGGATCAAAAACCTACGGCTATGAGATCGTGGAGCAAATGGGTTGGAAAGCCCCGCAGCATGTTGTGGTGCCGGCGGCCGGAGGATCTTTGATTACCAAAATCAGCAAGGCCCTGAAAGAGCTGAGGCTGCTAGGTTTTATTCCGGAAGGCGTCACTCAACTCTACGCCGCCCAGGCTTCGGGTTGCGCGCCAATCGTGAACACGATCCAAGCCCGATCCGAAATCGTCAAGCCGGTCAAGCCGAATACCATCGCCAAGTCACTGGCCATCGGCAACCCCGCCGATGGTTACTACGCGACCCAGGCGGTGCTTGAATCGGGGGGATGGGCGGAAGCGGCGACGGATGAAGAAATCATCAGTGCCATGAAATTGCTCGCCCAGACAGAAGGCATCTTTACCGAGACCGCCGGTGGAGTTACCGTGGCTGTAGCGCAGAAACTCATCCAACAAGGAATTATCCCTCGGGATGAATCGATCGTGTTGTGCATCACCGGAAACGGCTTGAAAACCCAAGAGCCGATCATGAATCGGTTGGGCGAGGCCATTCGGATTAAGCCCAGCTTGGCGTCATTCGAGTCGAGCTTGGCCGATCGTCTTTCGAGCGCATCTGCGATATGAGCGACACGATGTAATTTTCGATTGTCGAATTGAGATTGTCGATTGAAGGGCCGTTTTGCTTTGCGATTGACGATCGACGATCGATGATGCAAGGAAGGAGGACCCATGCCAGTTACCGTGCGTATTCCCACGCCTGTTCAGCGTCTGACGAACGGCCAAAGCGAGGTGCAGGGCGAAGGCAGGACGGTGAAGGAATTGTTGGACGATCTGGAGCTCCGGTATCCGGGCGTTAAAGAACGCATCTGTGACGAGAAGGGAAAGCTGCGCCGTTTTGTGAACGTTTTTGTGAACGAGGAAGATATCCGCTTCATGCAGGGTGATCAAACGGCGCTCAAGGATGGGGATGAGGTTTCCATCATTCCCGCAATCGCCGGCGGATCATTCGTTTGTCGTCACTCGTGAGTGTCTCACAGGACGACGAAACTTATCGCGTTTGTATAAGGGCTCGTTAAGAAATAACTGCATCCATTTGACCGGTGGCTTTTGACCCATGGCTGCGTTGCTCATCGCTTACATTCTCATCGAGGATGCTCGCTCTTCGCGCCTTGCCCTGAGTCAAAATCCCCACGGCCAAATAGCGCAGTCATTTCTTAACGAACCCTTAGCGACGGGACATGGGACTTTCTAAGGAACAGATCGCGCGATACAGTCGGCAGCTCATCCTTCCCGAGGTAGGCCCAAGCGGCCAGGAACGACTCTTAGGCGCGTCTGCGTTGATCGTTGGTGCCGGCGGGTTGGGGTCTGTAGCCGCACTCTATCTGGCGGCAGCAGGGGTGGGGACCATTGGGATTGTGGATCGCGAGTCGGTTGAGTTGAGCAACCTCCACCGGCAGATATTGCATGCCACGCGAGATGTCGGGCGTCCTAAAACGACTTCCGCTCAGATTCGTCTTTCGAGTTTAAATTCCGAGATTCGCGTGAAGGCCTTGCAGGTGAGCCTCGGGCCCCAAAACGTGGCAGACTTACTGGCCCCCTACGACGTGATCTTGGATGGGTCCGATAATTTTCCAACCCGGTATTTGGTCAATGACGCCTGTGTGTTGGCTAATAAGATACTCGTGCATGCGGGAGTGGTTCGCTTTGAAGGACAGCTTCTGACCATTATTCCCAGACAATCCGCTTGCTTTCGATGCGTGTTTCCCGAGCCTCCATTGCCAGGAGCGATTCCCGCCTGCCAAGCGGCCGGCGTTCTTGGTTCTTGCGCCGGGGTGATCGGCAGCTTAATGGCGCATGAGGCGTTGAAGGTGTTGTTGGGTATCGGGGAGCCGTTGGGCAATCGTCTTTTAGTTTTCGACGGAAAGACGAGTCGCTTTCGAGAAGTTTTGGTCCGGCGCGATCTCGGATGCGGGGTCTGTGGGCAGATCCCTACGATTCACGATTTGATACGCAGCGCCGATCCGTGTAGCGGTTTGCTTCCGAGTGATTCGGTTGCACCAGGGACGGAAGTCGTTTTTACAGACGTGACAAATGCTCCGTCTACATCGCACTATGGATAGTCCGCTGCCATTCATAGCCTACTTTGGCATCGGCAAGTCCAGCCCTGCCAAGGAATCATGAAACCGCCTGGGAATTTTCGATTGTCGATTTTGGATTTTCGATTGGAAGACGGCCGTTCAATCGAAAATCGTCAATCGACAATTCCACGGAATGAGCCTGTGGCATCGGCAACCCGTCCTTTCAATCGGGATGGAGCACAAACCGTTGAGTTTCAAAAAGGAGGAGTCATGGCGAAGAAACAGGTAACGCTGATCTTTCCCCAGCATCTGATCAAGGAACCGGTCATCTACCTGATGGCGAAGGAGTACGGGGTGGTTCCGAACATTCGGCGCGCCAAGGTGACGGAAACAATGGGAGAGGTGACCTTGGAGCTGGACGGTTCCGAGGATAATCTGAAGAACGCCATTGCCTTTATGGAGCGAAAGGGAGTCAAGGTGGAGCCTGTGCTCGGAGACGTTCTGAGTTAAGCCCCCCGCGACCAAGTCTATGACGAGCAGTATTGGATCCCCGCTCTTGTGGGGCGGTTTTACGTTACTCATTCTGAGCATGTTTGTGCTGGACCTTGGGGTCTTCCATCGAAAGGCCCATGCGATCCGTCCGCGGGAGGCCCTGGTGTGGGTGTTGATCTGTGTGGGACTCGCGGCGCTATTCAACCTCTGCGTCTGGAGGTGCTTTGGATCTCAGAAGGCTTTGGAATTTCTCACGGGATACCTCATTGAAGAAGCCCTGAGCATTGACAACCTGTTTGTTTTCATGGTGGTCTTTTCTTCTTTCTCGGTTCCTCCTGCTTACCAGCATCGGGTTTTGTTTTGGGGCATTGTCGGGGCCCTCGTGATGCGTGGGATATTCATCGTCGTAGGCGCGGCATTGATCCACACCTTTCATTGGGTGGTGTTTATCTTCGGCGGGTTTCTGGTAATCACGGGGGTTAAATTCTTAAGCCAGAAGGAAACTCGGATTCATCCACAGCAAAATCCGGTTCTGCGTCTTTTTCGACGCATCACGCCTGTTGTTTTGGAGTACCATGGATCGCGATTCACCGTGGTCCTTAAGGGGCGACGGTATGCCACGCTTCTTTTGCTCGTGCTGGTCGTTGTTGAGGCTACGGACGTTGTGTTTGCGATCGATTCGATCCCCGCGGTCTTTGCCGTTACGACCGATCCGTTTATCGTCTACACCTCCAACATCTTTGCGATCTTGGGTCTGCGTGCGCTGTATTTCCTGCTGGCCAACGCGGTCAGCCGGTTTCACTACTTGAAGATCGGGCTGGGATGTGTGCTCATTTTTGTGGGGGCTAAAATGTTGGTGAGCGAATACTACGTGGTTCCTGTGGGCCTGTCCCTAGGAGTCATCAGCGGACTGCTCGGTCTTTCCATCATTGCCTCCCTTCTTCGCAAGCCCGTCGGTTCTTCTTGTTTCTCCGCAACCTCCTGATGCCCAAACGCAACAGGACGGGACCCGATGAGGCTCACGGGGGTTGTTATCTAGAGAGGGTTGATTCGGACGCGGGGTTGCCTATTGTTTGCCTAGGCAGAGGACTGTTCTGATGGAACGAACATTAGAAGCGCTTGCCGCGTATCTGAAGGGGCGCCTCATCGGTGATGGGACGATCCTTGTCAAGGATGTCAACAGCCTGGATGGAGTAAGCGAAGGCGAGGTAACATTTGCCGAGGATGCCAAACATCTCGCCCAGGCCCTACAGACCAAAGCCGCCGCCATCATCGTCAATGCCACGGTGATGGATCTTAAGGGTCGATCGGGCATCAGCGTGCCCAATCCGAAACTCGCGTTCGCTTTGCTTCTTGAGGTTTTTCATCCCACTGCCTTACCTCAGGGCAGCATCCATCTCAGTGCGCTGCTCGGTGAGCAGGTCAAAATCAGCCACCCGGTGGACATCCGGGCGAACGCCATCATCGGCAATCGGGTTCATATTGGCAGTGGAACAGTGATTGAACCCGGTGCGTACGTAGGGGACGACGTGACTATCGGAGAGCGCTGCCTGATCGGCCCGAACGTGGTAATCTACAGGCAGACGCTGATCGGTGATCGTGTCGCCATCCACGGGGGATCGGTCATCGGTGGTGATGGGTTTGGGTATGTTTTCCACCAAGGTTGCTATGTCAAGGTGCCGCAGGTGGGCAACGTCGTTATTGAAGATGACGTGGAGATCGGCTGCAACGTCTGCATCGACCGGGCTACCGTCGGCTCGACGGTAATTCAACGAGGGACCAAGATGGATAATCTCGTTCAGATCGCCCATAACAACCGTATCGGTCGCCACGTGATCCTGGCAGGCCAGGTCGGTCTGGCGGGGAGCGTAACCGTTGGAAACCACGTGCGGTTTGGGGGCAAGGCAGGAGTGGTCGATCACGTCACGATTGGCGATCGAGTCGACGTCGGGGCCGCGAGCGTCGTCACAAAATCGGTAGCCCCGGGCGAAAAGATATGGGGTTATCCTGCCCGTGCGACGCGGCTGACCCTGCAGCAGATCGCTTCCCTCGGCCGGCTGCCCTCTGTTCTAAAAACCGTGGCGGGTTTGTTGATGCGCTTCGGGCGTCTTGAAGGGCGGATCGATCGTCTTGAGGCTGCCGACGTGGGGCGTGGGGTGGGGGAGTTAAAGACAGGGGCACGGGGCGGGAGACGCGGGGCGAGGGAGCACAGATTAAAAGGTTACAAGAGATAAAAAGTCCTACAACCGGTTTTAAAAAAGGGTTCTTCCGGTTTTGCAGTGGGTAAAGGGAACAACACTTCTCTCTCCCTGAAAGGGGAGAGGGGGAAGGACATGCCCATGCTAATCCCGGAAGCGCCTGAAAAAGAACGGGCGATAGCTAGCTTTCGAAATTTGTGGAGTGCTATTTGTACTTCCCCCGCCCCCTGCCCCGGCACTTAACTCCCCAGACCCTTGCCCCCGATGCTGGTTTTTCAGCATCCTGTTAGTGGGTGACGTTTTTGTTTGGCGTTAAGGATCGTGCGCGTTATAATACCTCTCGGATGAACGATCCACCCGACGATGCCCAAACTCAAGCCTTCCAGACAAGCTTCCAAAAAGTCGCCGGTTTCTTCGTCCAAGCCTGCGGTGAAATCGCCTCTTGGCCTGAAACCTTCCAAGCGATTGTCCCCGGCTCGTCGGAAAAAGTCCGCTGTTGTCTCAGCCAGGCAAAGCACCCGGCGATCCCTCGTGAGGCCGCAGAGCAGAAGACTCACAAGCAAGCAGCTTCCTGGTCCGATTGCAAAATCCCTAGCGGCTTCATTCGAACAGCCGATTTTTCCATCCGAGTCATCCCTGCAGCCAGTAGCATCTGAGTCGGCAACGGTTCCCACTGTCATCTGGCCATTCCCCGATCGACAACAATCTGCCGGCGCGCATGAGTCACAGGGCAGAGGCTCGGCACCGCGTCCGTCGGCTCGTGTGACCGAGGCGTTTTCAGTTCCATCCGCTTATGGCGATAACCGGATCGTCTTGATGGTTCGAGACCCTTGGTGGATCTACGCCTATTGGGAGATCCGTCCGGAGATCGAGCGGGCGGCACGTCTGCAGCTTGCCCCACAAGAAACCATCGGGCTTCAGTCGGTCCTGCGGGTCTATGATGTGACAGACCTATCCGCGGAGGATCTGAAGAATGCTCACCGGGTATCGGACATTCCCATTTCTAGCCTGGCGACGAATTGGTACATTCACACGGATGCGCCGGCTCATGCGTTTATCGTCGAGATCGGGCTGCGGACAGCGCAAGGGCGATTCCTGCCTTTGGCACGTTCCAATCGACTGATGTGCCCCCGGTGTGCGCCCGCAGAGATTATCGATGAGGGATGGAAGATCAGTGATGAGGATTATTGGGCACTCATCGGGGAGTCTTGTGGCTGGGGAACGGGCGCGAGTCCTTTGGACGTACAGCGGATGATTACTCAATTGCCGTCGTCGGGGTTTTCACCAGGCATGTTTTCTCCCGGCGCGTTTGGTTCCGCGAAGACGCCAAAAGCACAGGAGCGTCATTTCGGTTTGTGGGTGAAGACTGAGCTCATCCTCTATGGAGGCACCGATCCGAAAGCGAAGGTGACGATTCAAGGTCAGCCCGTTGGCCTGCGAGCCGACGGCACCTTCAGCTTACGGATGGCCCTTCCCGATGGGACCCAGACTATTCCGGTCGAAGGCACTTCACCGGACGGCAGAGAAACCCGACGTGTCGTTACTGTCGTCACGCAACAGACCACCATGCAGACGAACCTCGATGGTCAGCCGGCCTCCGATTCCTCATCGAGCCGTCGGTTGATCGATGCCAACAATCCCTGAGCCTTCCCGCACGTCATACGGCCTTGCTCTGATTCTCCATGCGCATTTACCTTACGTTCGGCATCCCGAGCATGAGGACTTCCTCGAAGAGCGCTGGCTTTTTGAGGCGATCACTGAGTCCTACCTGCCGCTTTTGGAACGTCTCAATCGGCTTTGCGACGAACGCGTTCCTTTCCGCCTGACGATTTCCTTTACCCCGACACTGCTCGCGATGCTTTCCGATCCGTTGCTTCAGGGTCGTTACCTAAAATATCTGGAAGGGCTGATCGAGTTCACGCAGCGTGAGATTCAGCGCACCCGCTGGCAACCCGCCTTCCAACGCCTGGCTTTGTTTTATCACCATCGGTTGACGCAGGCGCGTCAGCTCTACGAAGAAAGCTATCATCGCGACCTCATCCGTCCGTTTGGCCAGATGAGCCGTCGGGGATGCGTCGAGTTGATGGCTTCCTGCGCGACCCATGGGTTTTTGCCGTTGATGGATGTTCAACCGGTTGCCGTTTACGCGCAGATTCGCGTCGGCCTCCAGGCGTTTGAACGGGCTTTCGGACACAGGCCTTCAGGGATATGGTTGCCGGAGTGTGGCTATGCCCCCGGCTATGAAGCGCTGCTTGAGGCACAAGGGATTCGATACTTTGTGACGGATGCCCATGCCATTCTTTTTGGCTCTCCCCGTCCGCGATTCGGTGTTTACGCACCCATCCAGTGTCCGAACGGGGTCTTGGCTTTCGGAAGGGATCTGGCTTCGTCGAAAAATGTTTGGAGCGCTCAGGAAGGCTATCCAGGGCATGTGGATTATCGGGAGTTTTATCGCGATGCGGGCTATGAGCTGGAGCAGGATTATCTCAGATCCTGCCTCAGCACCGACGGAATGCGCGCTTCTACCGGCATCAAATATTATCGGATCACCGGCAAGACCGAAGACAAACAGCCCTATGATCCCGACCGTGCGCTCGAACAGGCCGCTGTTCATGCCGAGGAATTTCTAACCCAGCGCCAAAAACAAGGCATTAGCCTGAATCGGCGCCTGGCCCGCATGCCGATCATCGTCAGCCCGTTCGACGCGGAACTTTTCGGTCACTGGTGGTTTGAGGGACCGGATTGGTTGGAGTTGGTGATTCGCAAGGCCCAACACGATTCAGGACTGAGCCTGATGACGCTCTCAGACTGTGAAGCGATGAAACAACCCTTGCAAGCTATGCAGCCGTGCATGTCCAGTTGGGGATCGGGAGGCTACCATGAGGTGTGGCTCAATGGTTCCAACGACTGGATCTACCGGCATCTGCATAAAATGGTCGAGAGGATGCGCCAACTCGCCGATGTCCATTCCCGCGCCGAAGGATGGCAGGCGCGCGCCCTCAATCAAATGGCCCGCGAGCTTTTGTTGGCCCAATCCTCGGACTGGGCCTTCATCCTCAAGGCCCAGACGCATACCACCTACGCCTATCAACGCATTCATCAACACGTCGCGCAATTCACCCGCCTCTATGAATGCCTCCAGGCTAACCGCGTCGATGAGTCGTGGCTGGCGACGATTGAAGCCAAGGATAATCTGTTTCCCTTTCTGGATTACCGCATCTATGCGAGTTCCCCGCCGGCATAAGCCTGGGGCTGATATTCTGCAGAATCCGAGGAAAGAACCCCGTGTGAGCGGCCAGTGGCCAATACCAACGAATTATCCTCTGGCATTGTCGCGTTAGATAATTCGTTGGTATTAGCAAGGTGCTGAAAAATGCCAGTCGGTTCAGGGTTCGGGGTTCTGGACTGGTGGCCAGGACCCGGCTCACCGACGAGCGGTGGCTATTTTTGTAAAACCGCATCAATTCTTAGAGTGAACAAGTGACGATGGACCAGCCGGGTATCATCCCCATGGTTCAGGGCATGGATACGCTGCGATGGAATCCGGCGACGGATCCGCACATTGCTTGCCATTATTCGGCCGAGGCCCCTTCCGGAAAGGCCCTGTGCAAGCTGGCTCTTCAGACAAAAGTCGGGCTTTCCCTGCGCCAAGACTTGCTTTTGGGTGTGACGGCGATGCGGGTGTTGGAGGATGCGGATCTTCTTTGCCGGCTGGTGGAGTCGTTGAAAGATTATTCCGTGCAGTGGCTTTTGCTGGACAGCGCCCCGATGGTCGAAAACCGAAAGATAAGTGAGTGGACGCGGCAGATGCCCGGGCGCGTGGCGTTCTGTATCGGGTCGGGCGAAGCGATGCAGCAGCAGTTCTACGCCGGGGTCGATGCTGTGCTGATTCACCGAGTCGTTGAGACGCCAAGCGTTCCTCCTTTATTGAGCATGCGTTACGGGGCTGTGCCTGTGGTGCCGAGTATCGGTATCGAGGCTGCGGCGGTGGTGGATGTCAGCTGGCAAGCGGACTGCCAGAAGACGGCGACAGGATTTGTGTTTGACGCATCCTCCGTGGATGCGATGATCGATGCAATCAAAAGAGTCGTTGCCGCATTCCGTGACTACGCTCTATGGCAAGCCCTGATGCGTCAGGGTATGTGCATGGCCCATCTGTAGAGATCCGCAGCCATTTACACGGCATGATTGTGACGGTGACGCTCAACCCATCTTTGGACGAATGGATACGCCTCCCCTCGCTTAAGATGGGACGGCTGAACCGTGCCACGACCCTAGTGCGCTACGCGGCCGGCAAGGGGATTAATGTATCACGCGTCATCGTCGAGCTGGGCGCACCGACGACGGCCTTTGCCATTTCAGGCGGGGAGGACGGGTTGGTCCTTCGGCATCTGATGAAACAACTTTCTGTGCCGTGCCGGTTTTTCGAAACGTCGGGCGTTACCCGCAACAATTACAAAGTCGAGACCTCGTCTCCCCGCTCCCTTACCGAGATCAACACGCCCGGCCCTTATGTATCGGTGGAAACCCTTCATCGACTGAAACAAGCGCTCGTGGGTTTTCGTCCCCGTCCTCGTTGCGTGGTCTTATCCGGAAGCCTGCCTCCGGGGGTTTCAGCGGATATTTACCGACGGTGGATTGCGTTGTTGCGCCGTCGGGGGATTGCTGTGTTCTTGGATACTTCAGGCTCCGCCCTGCGTCAGGGGTTGTTGGCACGCCCTTTTTGCATCAAGCCTAACCAGCAGGAAGCCGAGGAGCTGCTTGGGTATAGGCTGTCGAGCCGGGAGGCTCAACTGAAGGCAGTGCGCGGGCTTTTGCGTTACGGCGTTTCCATGGCCATCCTTTCCTTGGGCAAAGCGGGGGCCATCTTGAGTTGTGCCGCATCGAGTGAGGTATGGTGGGCGCAACCGCCGAAGGTTCCCGTCGATTCCACTGTGGGAGCAGGGGATTCTCTCGTCGCTGGGTTTGTGGTGGGTTGGACGAAAGGTCGCTCACCGATGGAGTGTCTTCGATGGGCCGTAGCTTGTGGAGCGGCGACGGCAATGACCCCGGGGACAGAGTTGTGTCATCGTAAGGATGTTAAAGGATTGCTTGCCCGTGTCAGGATTCGGCGGTATACGTTCTAAAAGGTCTTGAGGGATTCCCTTGAGATAGGGTAGTATGAATAGGGTTTTTGTATTGACAGGATCTATCCAGAATGTCGATTGAAGAAACCTTTTTGAAAATTTTTGGGCAGGGGCGATCCTCAACGACTCCGGAATCTTCTTTGAGGGTTCTTCGGAAACACCCGCCTATTCGGATCGCCGTGATCAATCAAAAAGGGGGCTGTGGTAAGACGACGACGGCGATCAACGTCTCTGCTTGTTTGGCGGAAATGGGCTATAAGGTATTACTGGTCGACCTCGATCCTCAGGCGCACGCCACCTTAGGCTTGGGGTTGCGAGGGGACGATCTGCCTGTGACGATCTACCCTGTGATGAAAGACGCCATTCCGATTCGGTCGGCTATGCGTCCACCCTATCATGCGAATCTGACGTTGATTCCTTCCAATACCCAGCTGGCGGAATCGCAGGTGGAATTTGTTCCCCTGATGGGTCGTGAACGGCGATTGGCCGACCGCCTCGATGAGGTGGCCGATGAGTTTTAGTTCATCTTTTTGGATTGCCCTCCGAGCCTGAATCTACTTGCAGTCAACGCCCTGACCGCGGCGACGCATGTCGTCATCCCGGTTCAGACGCAGCATCTTTCACTCGATGGGATGCGGGAATTGTTTAAAACCGTGGAACTGATCCAGGCACAGCTAAATCCCAGACTGCAAATCTTAGGCATTCTACCGACGATGTATGATCGGCGTACGCGTATGAACCGGTCAATGCTGCAGACGATTCGGGAATATTTTCAGGCTAAGGTTGTCGGACACGGTCATTCATATGAACAGTCCGCTGATGGAATGTCCGATTGTGGGAGAGCCGATCACACGCTATGCCCCGCATGCGCAAGGCGCGCGACTATCGGCACTTGGTTGAGGAGTTTGTGCGTCGATATGGCTGAAGAGCGCGTGTCCGATCTTCACGCCGTGTTTGAACGGATGTTCGCCAAACGCCCCGGTTCGACGGTCATCGCCGGCCATTCCCTTTTCCGTCGCACCCGTGCAGGTTCCAGCCGTTCTCTTTTGGCACTTTCATCCACGCCTCGGGACGTTCTGTCCCATCGGCTGTTGCACCACCCTGTCACCCACGGCCGAAGGCTGTGGCGCAATGGCGGGGTTGCGGTCGATGCCCTGTTGCTTGTCGGTTGGTTGATCTCGGTTGCGGCGGTGGTTTTCTATGAGAAAGGCAACCAGTGGGGTGGATTCGTCAATCCCATGAGTTCTCTGGTCGCTCCTTTGGAAGCTCAGGAGCAGTGGTTCGGCATTTACTACAACGACCAGAAGATCGGCTTCGCAAAAACCGTGGTGCTACCGTCGGACGTTGAAGGAATCCCTGGAATTTCTGTGACGGATTCGGGGCAGCTGGCCATGACTTTGCTCGGCAGTCCCCAACGGCTTACGATCAATGCTCGCGCTTTCATTGATGCCGACTGGCGCTTGCAATTTTTTAGTGCCAAGGTGCGATCGGAAACCTATAGCTTAGAATGGGAGGGAATCCGCAAGGGAGACGTTTTTATCATTACCCTGAAGACACCCAGCAGCACGACCACAACCCGTCTGCGGGATCCAACGGGCACTTTGCTGGTGCATGGGTTTTCCCCTTGGATGGCCTTCCATCGTCTTTCCGTCGGACAATCAGGCAAGGCCTGGGTGCTGAATCCATTGGCCTTGAAACCGGAGGAGCTCTATTTTTATGTGCGGCGCAAGGAAGTCATCGACGGGCAAGAAGCCCTGGTGATTGAGTCCGATCTGGCGGGCATGACCACGACCAGTTGGGTGACTCCGTCGGGGCAGGTGCTTCGCGAACACTCCCCGCTTGGTTGGCAGCTCAAACACCAGACCGAGCAGGAGATCATCCAGCAGGCCACCCCGATCGTCCCGTCGTTTGATTTTCTTTCTGCAACCGCGGTTCCGATTGACCATCTGCTCGATGATCCGGCTAAAATCGAGCGCTTGATACTTTTGGTAGAAGGCTTGAGTGAGAAACAGCTCAGTATTCACCGTCCCTGGCAGAAGGTTCTTCACCCGGATGCAGGGATCGCTCACGCGCCGGTGGCAAGGGATGTTCCCTTTTGTATCTTGCGTCTGGATCGCCCTCGAGGAATTACCGCTACGTCTTCGGAGAAGGCTCCCCCACAGCGCTATCAACAGCCCAGCCTCTTTGTTCAGTCCGACGATGCGCGCATTCAGGCTAAAGCCAGGGAGATAGTCGGTTCACGGACCGATCCCTGGGAAAAGGTCCAGGCCTTGAACGCATGGGTATTTGGCACCCTCATCAAACGACTGACGGTGGGGCTGCCTTCTGCGGTGGACGTGTTGATTCGGCTGCAAGGGGATTGTCATGAACACACGATTCTGTTCACCGCACTGGCCAGAAGCCAAAATCTGCCCGCACGCATGGTGGCTGGGCTTGTCTATCAGGCGGGTCGGTTCTACTATCATGCATGGCCGGAGGTGTGGATCGGACAGTGGATTCCGACAGACCCCACCTTGGGTCAGGATGTTGCCGACGTCACCCACATTGGCTTGACAGAGGCAGAGGGTTCGGATTTGGTGAATCTGGCGCAGTTCGTGGGCCAACTCCGCGTGCAGGTGCTCCAGGTCGTTGCGAGTGATCCACAGCAGACACCGGGAATCCAGATTGAGGATACACGATGATCTGGGAGGATTGTGTCATGTTTCATGTGTCATGAAAAAGCAGGAAATAAACAGGCATCTCAAGTACGGCCAAAGTACGCCTTTTGCTTCCCATGACTCATGACACATGAAACATGACACAATTTGCAGCACTTCTCTTGGAACATGACACAACACTCGGTCAACGCGTTGGCTATTTTTGCCAAAGCCCAGTACCACTCCGCAATTCACTTAAGGGGGATGTGGGATGATTAAGGCGGCAGGACTGACAAAACGTTTCGGGGCGTTGGTCGCGCTTGAGGATTTTTCCATCGAAATCGCAAAAGGGGAAATCGTCGCGCTCGTCGGCCCGAACGGCGCCGGCAAGACGACGGCGCTGCATCTTCTGGTCGGGCTCTTGACACCGACGGCGGGGGAAGTCTACCTGGGAGATTTTCATGTGATGCGCCAAGCCTTGGAGGCCAAGCGGATTTTGGGATTCCTGCCGGATCAGCCTTTTCTTTATGAGCACCTGACGGTGGAAGAAACCCTTCAATTCGTGGGAGGGATCTATCAGTTGGATCCTGAAATCTGGAGCCTTCAGGCTCAGCGACTGGCGATCTTATTTGGGTTGGCGGACAAGATGAACCGTCGAGTGAACCAGCTATCGTACGGGATGAAGAGTCGGCTGGTGTTGATAGCCACCCTGCTGCATCAGCCGCAGATTCTTATCTTGGATGAGCCGTTTTTCGGATTGGATCCGCAAACGCTTCATTTGATGAAGCAACACCTGCGTGAGTGTGTGGCCCAAGGGATGACGGTTTTTCTGTCTACGCATCAGCTCTCTGTCGTTGAAGACCTGGCGCATCGCATCGCCTTTCTGAGCCAGGGGCGGCTGGTGGGTCTGGGTACGTTAAAAGAGATGACGCAGCGTCATGGAAGTGCTTGCCTGGAGGATCTTTTCTTCCAACTGACCGGATCGTCGTCCGGATAGCCGATGGCCGCATCGCGCCATTTTCCCCGTACGCCCTTTGTTCTTTTTGTCTGGGTCCGTTTCTGCGTTTGGCGTCGGCAGATCCGGCAGCTGTTTGAGAGTCCGGCCAAGCTCAGTCTGATCGTCGGTGTGTGGCTGTCGCTGCTGGTCGGGGTCTTCGCGTTGGCGTATTACGGCTTTCAGTTTGTTTACGATACCGCTGGGCTTGGGCCATTTCTCTTAAGCCGTTTGTGGTTTCTTTTTCTGTTTGTGATCATGATTCTCATGGCAACGAGCCACTTGGCCAGCGCGTTTTCCACGATCGTACGGACCCCGGAGACACGCTGGTGGATAACGCTGCCGGTTTCGGCAAGGACGATCTGCCGGGCGAAAGGATTTGAAAGCACCCTCTATAGCGCATGGGCGGTCGTGATATTGCTTTTGCCTACCTGCCTGGCCTATGTCGTGGTACTGAAGAAACCCTTGTGGTTGGTGGGATGGATCATCGGTGTTTTATTGGTACCCATGCTGGGAATCGTGACTGCGTTTTCGACGATGGTTCTTTTGGCTTGGCTGCGCTGGGCCCGGCCCCTGATGATCCGTCGGGAAGTGGCCTTTGTGGGTCTTTGGATTGTTTCTTGTCTGTTGTTCTGGCTGCTTGGCGAGCGCCAGGTTGAGAGACAGCAGGATGTCTGGTTCATCGCCCTCCAAGAGTTATTACCCCGCATGCAAGTGGCGATGTCTATGGGCTGGCCCAGTAGTTGGGCGGCTACAGGTATCGACGCAGGCATGAATGGCCGTTGGCTGGAAGGCTCTCTGTACGCGAGCCTTCTGTGGACGACGGCTCTTTTAAGCTGGCGGATTCTGGATCATGGAGCCGCGCGATGGTTGTTTCGGGTGTTGCGGGATGTGGCGCGTCCGGTAGATGCGGCGTCTTGGGCGAGCCGTCCGTCTTCCTCGCCGAGGCTTGTTCCGGTGTGGTGGATGCGTCGTGCGTTGTTTTCTTCCATAGCCAAAGATGTGTTGTTTGTGCTGCGCGATCCCATGCAGTGGAGCCAAGGGCTGCTCTTCTTCGGTCTGTTAGGCGCTTATTTCGGGAACCTGCATCGGTTTGGTTATGCCGTGGCAGAACCGTCTTGGAGGATTGGGATCGCCGCCTTGAATTGCGCCTGCACCTTGTTGGTCTTCGGCTCCTTGGCGGTCCGGTTTATCTTTCCGCAGATGAGTCTTGAGGGTCGGGCCCTGTGGCTTTTGCGTATCAGCCCTGGGGGGTTGAGTCGCCAGATGGTCTCCAAGATTTGTCTCTATGGCTTTCTTGCTGTGGGGATTGTGGACGGCTTGCTTTTGGTATCGACGGGAAGGCTTTCGATTCCTTCGCCCATCCGACTGTGGTTGTTGGGTGCGGGTCTGATTTCCTCCCTAGCCATCGTCGGGCTGAGTGTGGGATTGGGCTGTTTGTGGATCGATCCAACCGCTCAGGATGCGGCTCGCGTGGTTTCCTCTTCCAACGGAGCGATGGCGCTGATTTTGATGTTAGCGTATGTGTCCTGTGTGGTGGTTGGGTTTGTGGGGTTCTGGCTCTGTTGGATGCATCACTCACCGACTGGACTGTTTGGCATCAGCCTGAGTCTGGTTGGCGTCAGTATGTTTACCGGCTGGGTCCCCATGCGCTTGGGATTGAAACGGATGGAGCGATTGGAGTAACGTTTGACGACGCCAAATCCCTTTGGTAGACTAAATCTTCCGATTCGTTTTCGCATCACGCGTTTGGGCAGCGCTGCCGCGGGCCATCATCCATAAAATCCATTAAACGATTCCCATTTCTGTCATGACTCTTCCAAAAGTATCCGTCATCGGCGCCGGTCAGGTAGGTTCCACGACGGCGCACCTTCTGGCACTCAAGGGTTTGGCCGACGTCACGCTTATTGATGTCGTCGACGGCTTAGCCCAGGGGAAAGCCTTGGACATTACCCAAGCCAGCCCCATCGAGGGTTTTGGCGGTCGCGTTCAAGGCACGACCGATTACGCCGCAATGGCGGATAGTCGTCTGGTGATTGTCACCGCTGGATTGGCACGTAAGCCGGGGATGTCCCGCGATGATTTGTTGGCGGCCAATGCGGCCATTGTGGGGCCGATTGCAGAACGCATCAGTCGTCTGGCCCCGGATGCGATCGTCATCGTCGTCACCAATCCCCTCGATGTGATGGTGGCGCTTGCCATCAAGCGATCGGGTTTCCCACGGCAGCGTGTGATGGGCATGGCTGGCGTTCTGGACAGCGCCCGATTGCGGGCATTCATTGCCCAGCAACTTGGAATCGCATCGACTGAGGTGGAAACGATGGTGTTAGGCTCACACGGGGATCTGATGGTTCCCCTGAAACGCTTCACCCAGCTTAAAGGTAAGCCCATCGATACCTGGCTGAATGACGCGCAGATCGAAGATTTGTTCCAACGGACGAAAGATGCGGGGGCTGAGTTGGTGCGGCTGCTCAAGCAAGGCAGCGCCTTCTACGCACCGGCCAGCGGCGTCGTAGAGATGGCGGGTGCGATCCTTGGAGATGCGCACAAGATTCTTCCGATCTGTGCATGGTTGGAAGGGGAGTATGGGCTGCGCGATGTCTGTATCGGAGTTCCGGCGCAGTTGGGTTCTCGAGGGATCGATCGTGTGATTGAGTTAGAGCTCACCGTGCAGGAGCGCCAGGCCCTGAGCGCTTCGGCAGAACAGGTGCGAATCATGATCCAGCAGCTCGTGGTTCTGGATGCTTTCCGCAGCAATAACGCGATAATGGAAAACAAGCCATAATTCATTGGAACTAAGGATTCGTTAAGAAATAACTGCATCCATTTGACCGGGGGCTTTTGACTCATGGCTGCGTTGCTCATCGCTTACATCCTCGTCGCGGATGCTCGCTCTTCGCGCCTTGCCCTGAGTCAAAATCCCCACGGCCAAATAGCGCAGTCATTTCTTAACGAACCCTAACTGAGGCGTGCCGAGATAGATGGCGTCCACAATCGAGCCCATAGAAGTCCGCAAGGGATTGGAAGGCGTGATCGCTGGGGATACGGCCATTTGCCACGTCGATGGCGAGCGCTGTCAACTGATCTACCGAGGGTACAATATCGATGATCTCATCGGCAAAGTGAGCTACGAAGAAGTCAGCTACCTTCTTTTGTACGCGAGCCTGCCGAAGCGCTCCCAGTTGAGCGACTGGACCGATCAATTAGTCATGCACCGTGCGATTGAGCCTGAGGTGCTGTCGGTTTTAAAGAGCCTGCCGGTTCACTCCGATCCCATGGCGCTTTTAAGAACCCTGATCTCCGTGATGGCCCTCTACGATCCCGAAGAGGAATCAAACACCGTGGAATCCAATCGTCGCAAAGCCGCCCGCACGATTGCCAAGACGGCCACCTTGGTGGCCGCGATCAGTCGTCTGGCTCAAGGCCACGAACCCATTTCTCCCCGCGCCGATAACAGTCACGCAGCCAACTTTCTCCTTATGCTTCACGGCGAGCCTCCTTCGCAGGAACAGGCGAGGGCGCTCGACACCTATTTTGTGCTTTTGGCCGAGCATGGTTTTAACGCCTCCACGTTCACTGCGCGGACGGTCAGTGGGACTCAGTCGGATTTTTACTCCTCCATCGTCGCTGCGATCGGTTCCCTGAAGGGCCCTCTGCATGGCGCCGCCGGTCGCAAGGCGATGGAAACTTTGATTGAAATCGGAAGCCCCGATCAAGTGGAAAGCTTCGTGCAGAAGACCCTCGCGGATCACAAACGCTTTATGGGTTTTGGCCACCGGGTCTACAAAGGCGATGATCCTCGGGGCAAGCACCTGAAGGCCCTGGCCAAAGGCCTCGGCATCGAGACCGAGCAGGGACGCTGGTTTACCATTGCCGAGCGCATGCAAGAGGCGGTCTTCAAGGCAAAGGGCCTGCACATCAACGTCGATTTTTATTCGGCTCCCCTGTTGCAAGCCCTCGGCATTCCCACCGAGCTGTTTACAGCCATGTTTGCCTGTGCCCGAATGGCGGGCTGGTCGGCGCATATTCTCGAACAGACTCTCGATAACCGCCTCATTCGTCCCCTGGCTCGTTACGTCGGTCCGCGTGAGCTTCGGGTTGTTCCGATTGATCAACGATAAATTTTGTGAAGCAAAATTTATCATGAGACCCTATTATGAAACTCCACGAATACCAAGCCAAAGAACTTTTTGCTTCCGTTAAGATTCCGGTCTGTCGGGCAGCGGTGGCGACTACTCCTGAGCAAGCCGCATCCGTCTATGAGACCCTTCGGGATCAGACCTCGACAGATCCCTTCGTGTGCAACGTTAAGGCACAGATCCATGCCGGCGGACGCGGCAAATCTGGAGGGATCTTGATCGCCCGCAGCGCGCAAGAGGCATGCGACCAAGCGGAAAGCCTTCTGGGTCGTCGGCTTGTGACTAAGCAGACCTCCTCCGAGGGCCTGCCTATTTCCGCCGTCCTTTTGGAAGAACGGATGGAAATCACTCAAGAGCTGTATCTGGCCCTTACCATCGATCGGTTCCAGGCCAGCCCCGTGATTTTGGCCAGTCGGCGGGGAGGCATGGACATCGAGGAAGTGGCCGCCACAGATCCCTCGGCGATTCTTCACGAACGATTCGACATCTTCGAAGGCCCGACGCCCGCAACCCTGGCGCGCATCCCTTCAGGACTTGGTCTAAGCGGCGCGCTGGCCGATCAATGCCGGGACATTCTTTGCGGGCTCTGGAAACTTTACGAATCCCATGACGCTTCCCTCATTGAGGTGAATCCACTCATCGTGAGCCCCGATGGGAAACTCATTGCCTTGGACGCAAAAGTACTTCTCGATGACAACGCCCTATTCCGCCATCCGGATTTGGCCAAGCTTCGCGATGAAAGCCAGGAGCATCCTTTGGAACTCAAGGCCAGCCGCATCGGTATTTCTTACGTCGGGTTAGAGGGAGACATCGGCTGCCTGGTTAACGGGGCAGGATTGGCGATGGCTACTAACGACATCATTAAACTCTGCGGGGGTGGTCCCGCGAACTTTCTTGATGTGGGTGGTGGAGCCAATGTCGAGCAGGTCGCCCATGCGTTTCGCATCATCCTGGCCGATTCCCGCATCCGGGCGATCCTGGTCAACATCTTTGGTGGCATCATGCGTTGTGATTGGATCGCCCAGGGCTTGCTGAATGCGACTCAAGAACTCCAGGTCAGAATTCCAATCGTCGTCCGTCTGCAAGGCACCAACGTCGAGGAGGGCCGCAGACTTCTCACCCAAGCCCAGCGGCTCAATCTCGTCAGCGCAGAAGAGCTCTCTGAAGCGGCGAAGAAAGTCGTCGAGCTTGCCCAGCGATCCTAATCAAACGAATTATCCTCTGGCATTGTCGCGTTAGATAATTCGTTTGTATGAGTATTGGCTATTTTTGCAAAAGCCCAGTGAGAGGAGCAAAATGAGCGAACGGAAATTGCGGGTACTGCTAGTGGATGATGAACCCAGCATCATTAAGACGGTCGGTAAACGGTTGGAACTCGAAGGTTTTGAAGTCTTGGTGGCAACAGATGGAGAAGAAGCCCTCGCCAAGGCGCAGACGGGGCACCCGGATGCCATCGTTCTGGATCTGATGCTGCCGAAGCTAAGCGGCTTTGATGTCTGTGCGAAACTTAAGCAAGATCAGCAGAGCACGGATATCCCAATCATCACCATCTTTAGTGGAAAGGCAAGCCCGGAGGATGCAACGCGCTGTCGGCAGCTGGGTGCTGCCGCCTATGTCCCGAAGGGCAAAGGCGCGGCGCCACTGGTGGAGCAATTACGTTTATTGTTTCGCCAGTTAGAATCTTCAAAACCCGATGAGCATCTTGGTTGATCGCACGACGCGGGTGTTGGTGCAGGGAATCACCGGACAGGCAGGCAGCTTTCATACCCAGAAGATGCTGGAGTATGGCACCGTGCTCGTCGGTGGTGTGACGCCTGGAAAAGGAAACACGCAGGTACACGGCGTTTTTGTCTTCAACTCAGTGGCACAGGCGCGTGAGGCAACTGGGGCCAATGCAACGGTGATCTTCGTACCGGCCCGATTTGCGTATGGTGCGGTCTTGGAAGCCGTCGAGGCGGGCATTTCCTTGATCGTCGTCATCACCGAAGGAATCCCGACGCTGGATATGGTTCGCGTCCGCCGGAAGATCCAAGGACTTCCCATCCGACTCATCGGACCCAATTGTCCGGGGATCATTACCCCGGGCGCTTGCAAGCTCGGTATCATGCCCGGATATATCCACAAACCGGGAACGATCGGTGTGCTTTCTCGAAGCGGCACCCTGACATACGATGCGGTTTACCAACTGACAGCAGCAGGATTGGGTCAGTCCACCTGCATCGGGATTGGCGGGGATCCGGTTTTAGGATCCGGATTCATCGATCTGCTTCAGTTATTCGAGACGGACCCGCAGACCGAGGCGGTGGTCTTGATCGGTGAGATCGGAGGGACCGAAGAGGAGGAAGCTGCCCGTTGGATTGCTGCACACATGACTAAGCCTGTTTTTGCCTTCATCGCAGGCCGGATGGCTCCAAAAGAGAAACGAATGGGTCATGCGGGGGCTATTATCGCAGGCGGCAAGGGAACAGCACTTGAGAAAATCACTACCCTGCGTGAGGCGGGTGTGACCGTTATCGAAAGTCCGGCCGAAATCGGTGCGACCGTTTCCCAACGGCTGCGGCATGTGGCTTCATCCACTCACCGGGCTTGTTCATGAGACGTTTTCTTAAAGAAAGTGTCGGATAGGCTAGCGTGGGGTAAGGTGAGATTATCGTCAGGTCTACGGGAGGATACCATGAAGGATCGCGTCGAGCGTGTGATCGATCGGATTCGACCGGCCGTTCAGATGGACGGTGGAGACATCGAACTGATCGATGTCGTTGACGGGATGGTGAAGCTGCGCTTGGTGGGTAGCTGCTCTGGATGTCCTTCATCCATGATGACTCTCAAGATGGGCATCGAGCGCGCCATTCGTGCGGAGGTACCAGAGATCAACGGTGTAGAGGCCGTTGCGGAGTAAAAACAACGGGGCATCAGGCTATTTTAAGTGCTGGGCTTTTGCAAAAATAGCCAACGCGTTGACCGAGTGTTGTGTCCTATTCCAAGAGAAGCAATGAGGATTGTGTCATGTTTCATGTGTCATGAGTCATGGAAAGCAAAAGGAGCCCTTTGGCCATGCTTGAGATGCCTGTTTATTTTCTGCTCTTTCATGACTCATGAAACAGACGTGAGCACTGCCACTAATCTCGATGCATTTTGCAAAACCTCAGTTAAGTGCTTGGAGTGCCAGGCTTTCATTGGTCAAATTAGGACACTCCCCACGGTTTTATTCGCTTGACACAGCCGCCGTTCCATGGTAGGTTATTGCAAGTCGTGTTCAGCCTCATCGAGTCCAGTAAGCCGTGGAGCTGTTAGCGCTCCGCGGTTTTTTGCTTCTCGGAAGGCTGGCACGCATAACAAGAAGGGGAGGAGGTGGTACGGTTATGGCACGAGGTACAGTGAAGTGGTTCAGCGACCAGAAGGGGTACGGATTTGTGACCCCGGAGGACGGATCCAAGGACGTGTTTGTCCATCACTCTGCGATCCAAGGCGAAGGTTTCAAGTCACTGTCTGAAGGTCAGACGGTCGAGTTCGAGACCACGCAAGGCCCGAAAGGTCCCCAAGCGTCGAACGTCGTCAAGAAGTAACCATTCCCCCGCGAAGCCGCGGGGAAGAATCGAGCCGAGGGCGTCCAGTTTAGCTGGACGCCCATTTGGCTTTCTATGCACCCAGCGACTCCAGCTGCTCAGTGAGCTCGATCCAGCGCCGACACGACGTGCTGAGCGTAGTACGCGACCGCACAGTTGTAGCCCCAGCGGAATGCGCCACTTTTGGGAGGCAAATCCCCGTTCAGAGTTCGCAGGAAAGTCAAAAATGACGCGCGGGCCAAAGCCCTTCTGGATGTTTTTCAGTTGCAAGATGGCGGGCATGACTGGTCCGATAGCTTAAGGCTTCGTGAGGACAACGTCAAGCGAGCGGTGTGCCGAGTAGTGCCTCCCCATGATGGGTGACGCGCCGCGGTAGGCCCCATCACCATTATAGGGAGGCACGACCTAGCAGGTTGCGGAAAAACCCTTCGTGGTTCTGGGTTCAGGGCAAATACACCACCGCTCGTCGGTGAGACGGGTCATGGCCCCCAGCCCAGAGCCCCGAACACTGAACCGACTGGCATTTTTCAGCATCCTGTTAGAATTGAGTGTCCATCGGCGCATGTTCCAGCTATGCTAACACTCCATGGAAACCTACGACGTCAGCGTCATCGGCTCGGACGCTGCGGGGTGGACACCGATGAGCGGTCCTCAAAAACCATGGAGGCTGAGAGTGCCTGACAGGATTCATATGAAACGCAGGCCCTAGTGTTGTGTCAAGTTTCATGTGTCATGAAAGGCTTCCCACGGCTGCTGTCGTTCCATAACGCATGACGCATCGACCTTCACGGCCAATCGTTGCTTGGAATTCATCACACCCGCACCCATGTCAACACGGTATCCCGCACCAGCTTCCTTACAGCAAGAGGCCCTCGGAGGCCAACAGGATTTCATCCCAGCCTGGTGGTGCCGCAGCGGCCATGCGCAGACGATCTGGGCGTCCGTCCTTCGGCCAATGCCCAACGTACCGGCTCGTCGCGAACGTTGGGAAATTCCCGACGGCGATTTCCTGGATGTGGATCATGTGCCTGCACCAGCCGGCCGGCCGATTGTGATCGTCTTGCACGGTCTTGAAGGATCTTCCGACGGAAAGCCTGTTCGCGGCTTCCTGCAGGCCGTTCATCGTCGAGGATGGCGCGGACTGGGCCTGAACTTCCGCTCCTGCAGCGGAGAACCGAACCGGTTGCGCCGCTCCTATCATAGTGGTGAAACATCCGACCTGCGCTGGATAATCCGACGCGTGGCCGCTCAGTACCCCCAAGATTCCATTGGCGGTGTTGGGATCTCCCTCGGAGGGAATGTGTTGTTGAAATACTTGGGGGAGCAGCAGGACGACGTGCCCCCGGCATTCAAAGCGGCGGTGGCCGTTTCCTCCCCCTTTGATCTGGCGGTTTCGGCCCGTGTATTCGAGAGGGGTTTCTTGAATCGTATCTACATGGGCCGTCTGATTCGCAGCCTCAAGCGCAAGACGCTGGCCAAGCTCATTCGGTATCCGGATTTGGTGGATCCTCTGCAGCTGGCTGCGGTGCGGACGATTGGGGAGTTTGATGAGTGGGTCACCGCCCCGGTGCATGGGTTCGCAGACGCGATGAGCTACTGGACGGCCTCGAGTTGTCGTCAGTTCCTTCGGTCGATTCGCCGGCCCACGCTCCTCATCAATGGGGGAGACGACCCGGTGGTTCCGGCCGACGGACTGCCGCGGAAGGAAATAGCGCGGCATCCGTTCCTCACTGCCGCCTTTCCTGCAACCGGTGGCCATGCGGGATTCATCGGCGGGGCATGGCCATTTCGGCCGGTTCTCTGGGCCGAGGAGAGGGCACTTACCTTCCTGGAGTCGCATATGAGAGCACTACAGGTCCCCTGAGGCCCTTCCTCGGTGAGGGAGGTGCTGCTCGATCAAGACCGTGTCCTTGAGGCGCATCCGTACTGGCTGGTCTGGCAGCAGTCGGAAGAATCGGTTCTGCAGCCGTAGGGTGCAGTCGCCATCGACGGGGCGCGTGGTCTGCACAGACGCAATCGCCTCGAGATTGTGGGTCTTGAGCAGCGGATTACTTACGTTTTCTTGCGTCTGCGACGGTCCTTCGGTAAGACCATCCCGGTTACTCATCATGAGCTGGGTGGCAGGGTGGGGATCCGCTGGGAAACCTCCATCCGAATACTCTCAGCCATGAAGCGCTCCGGCTGGATTGCTTCTTCGCGGGGGCGGATCACCCTGCTGGCGCCTCGTAAACTTCGCACCCTCCTCAATCACGGCAACTGCCCATCGACGAACGGCATCGGCACAGTTGTGCCGTAGACTCCCCAAGTGTGTGATATGCGTCAGAGAACGCTGAGGCGCCCTGCCATAATACTCACTGGGCTTTTGCAAAAATAGCCAACGCGTTGACCGAGTGTT
>JAHFGV010000022.1:38422-40666 GCA_023247255.1 Candidatus Omnitrophota bacterium
GAGTACGTTCCTCGACGATAAAATGCCCTTCGAAGCGTGAAATCCTCTCACAGAACTAAACAGATACCGAATTAGCGATTTTTGTGATTGTATTCATGCGTTTGGCATGCTATTATCGCATAATCATTTTCAGCTTTATAGTTGGTGCACAGGCCGCAGAGCTGCAAGATGCTCAACGGCCGTTTTCTTTGTAGCGTTTTCCTAAAGACAGCGGGAGAGAGCCGTTCTGCCATGGCCAAGGAAGAAGCCATTGGGGTTGAAGGCCGTGTGGTGGAGCGACTCCCCAACTCCCAGTTTCGAGTTGAGACGAAAGGCGGGCATCGCATACGGGCCTATGTTGCCGGTAAGATTCGCTGGCAGTCATCACGCATTCTGGAGGGAGATCGGGTCGGCATGTTGTTGTCTCCTTACGATCTGAGTCAAGGAAGGATCGTGTATCTGGTAAAGGCTTAAAACAGTAAAAAAAGGGAAGGAGGTGAAAAAATGGCAAAAGGGACAGTGAAATGGTTCAGCGATGAGAAGGGCTACGGTTTTATCAGCCCTGAGGATGGCTCAAAGGATGTTTTTGTCCACCACTCGGCAATTCAAGGTAGCGGTTTTAAGTCGCTGCGTGAAGGACAGAGCGTAGAGTTCGATGTGACCAGTGGTCCGAAGGGTCCGCAGGCGAGTAACGTCGTCAAAGCGGCGTAAGAACTCTCCAGCTAAAAGCTCGACGGAATCCGAAGCGGTGTTCGGCTGCGCAGCACAGCTTAAAGCACTGAGATACTAGCAGGCAGCTTGCACGGTAGTGTGGTTCGCTTTTCTGCTTTTTCAGATCCGCACCATGTCCGAAACCCCGTTACAGATTGCCTCCAGGCTTCGTCAGTTCTAACTGATGTTTTGCAAAATGCATCGAGATTAGTGGCAGTACTCACGTCTGTTTCATGAGTCATGTGTTATATGTCATGAAAGGTCATGAAAGACTGTTTCATTTGTCATGAGTCATGGAAAGCAAAAGGCGTACTTTGGCCGTGCTTGAGATGCCTGTTTATTTTCTGCTTTTTTCATGACACATGACTCATGAAACATGACACAATCCTCATTACTTCACTTCTCTTGGAATAGGACACAACACTCGGTCAACGCGAGGGCTATTTTTGCAAAAGCCTAGTTCTAAGAACCCCAGATCGGGCCCGTCGTTAACCCTTGCGTGGTACGCGCAAACAAATAAGCCAGTTACGAAAATCCGTAGCTGGCTTATTTGCTGAGCTTTTGCAAAAGTAGCCAACGCGTTGACTATCAGCAGGATGCTGAAACACCCTTCGTTGTTCTGGGTTGAGGGTTCAGGGCAAATACACCACCCGCTCGTTGGTGAGACGGGTCTGGCCCCCAGCCCAGAACCCCGAACCCTGAACCGCCTGGCATTTTTCAGCATCCTACATTAGGAGGAGGTTAAGATGAAGAACCTGTTCGTGGAGTGTCTTGGGACGTTTTTTCTTGTGTGGGTGATCGGGTTGACGGTGATCGCACCAGGGGCTGGGGCGATGGCACCGCTGGCGATCGGCGCTATGCTAATGGTGATGGTCTATGCGGGTGGTCCCATTTCCGGCGGCCACTATAATCCAGCGGTGACGCTGGCGGTTTGGCTGCGTGGCGCATGCAAGGCGACGGATGTCCCTGGCTACTTGGGCGCACAGCTGATCGGGGCGTTGTCGGCGACGTTTGTCGTCGGCGTCTGCAAGCCCGGAAGCACTCTGACTGCGTTACACCTTGCGGTGCTGCCAGCGCTGGTGGCCGAGCTGGCATTTACCTTCGCCCTTGCGTACGTCGTGCTGAACGTAGCTACCACCAAGAAAGCAAAAGGCAACTCGTATTTCGGGTTGGCTATCGGCTTCACCGTCATGGCCGGCGCCTATGCGGTTGGTAACATCTCAGGGGGTGTCTTCAATCCAGCCGTCGCCGTCGGTGTGACACTCATGGGGCTGAGTCCACTCGGCAACCTGTGGATCTACCTGGTGGGTAATTTTGCTGGTGGGGCCCTGGCGGCGCTCGTCTTCAACCTGACGAGTCCTGACCTTTGAATGAGTCGGAGTCGGTAGGGGGGTTGTAAGAAAACTCGAACAGGCGGGTGAAGACGTGCGCACGTATACTGCTCCCCGTTAAGACATGAGCCGTGCTAACCGAGTAAAATGATGGCTGGACAACGGAGGTTCAGCCATGCCACGACGCAAGTGGGACGCTCGCACGAAGGCCCTGATTGTACTT
>JAHFGV010000049.1 GCA_023247255.1 Candidatus Omnitrophota bacterium
TTCAACGTCAGCTACCTGCATTCGAGTCTCGGGTATCGGACGCCCGAGTCGTGTGAACAGCAGTGGATCAGCAGCCATCAGACTCCGTTAGTGCCAGCTTGAAAAATGGAGAGCATTACAGTTCTTTTTCTGCTCAGCATAGATGTAACCGAAATTCTAGATTCGTAGCAGTTGCTTGTCCTTGTCGTCAGCTACAGGGATCAGGTATATTTTATTCAGATTACCCTTCTCCGAAAAGGCAAACCTATTTTTGAAGCGAACCACGAGTCACGAGCGACATGCCACGAACAGATCGCTGAGCTGCCGAAGAGACGGAGGCTCAGAATTTTTTTATGGCAATTCCGAACGTTCGTTCGGAATTTTGTTTACCCGCTTCACAAGCAGTTTGTAAAAGCACATTACAAATGATCGCGGGAAATTTTCAGCCACTGTAATACTACGGAGGGACAAAATGAAAAAGGAGAGTTTAATTTTTAAAACTATTTATCTCACGGTGAGTGTTGTCGTATTCCTCGCCTCAGGCGGAATTGCCTTCGGGCAGTGGACGGATAACGGAACGAATCTGACGACCAGCGATAACGTTGGGATCGGGACGACGACTCCCACCTCAAAGCTTCACATCGGGCCTCTCGATGGCAATCACCTTTACCTGGGCTCAGGCAACAATAATTACGGCTGGCGGGTCGATACCCAGGATTTATCGAATGGGAACGTGCCGCTGCGTTTTTTCAAACGCACCAACGGCATCGATACCGAAGTGATGACGATTCGAAACGAGAGCGGCAGCGTTGGCATCGGGACAAACAATCCTAAGGGCATGCTAAGCATTCAATCGACGACTCAGAATGTCCCCAACGTTCTACTGGTGGGAGGATATAACGCTTCAGATCCTACGAATCGACAGCTCAATCTAACCCAGATTCTCAATGCCACAACGGCTAATCAATTTATTTTTTTGAATGGGACGTTAGGTGCGGGATCAGCGGTAGGGTCACCCAAATGCACGTCGACTTATACGCCCTGCTTTGGGATTGAAAGTAACGACAGCAATATGAATCTCATCACGGGCAGTGTCGGAACGAATAAAAACATTGTGAGGGCGTTATCGATTGTCTCCTCAGGGAACATAGGTCTGGGGACGACGACTCCCACCTCAAAGCTTCACATCGGGCCTCTCGATGGCAATCATCTTTACCTGGGATCCGGCAATAACAAATACGGCTGGAAGATCGATACCCAGGATTTATCGAATGGGAACGTTCCGTTACGTTTTTTCAAACGCACCAACGGCACCGATACCGAAGTGATGACGATTCGAAACGAGGGCGGCAATGTCGGCATCGGGACGACGAGTCCCACGAGCAAACTTGACGTTGCTGGCGACATCAAGGCCTCTGGAAACATCAGCGCGGCAGGGAATATCACTGCCAAATATCAAGACCTGGCGGAGTGGGTGCCGGCGGCTAAGGATTTATCGGCCGGCACGGTGGTCGCATTGGACCCCGCCCATCCTCAGTCTGTCATGTCCTCCTCGATTGCGTATGATACCCGCGTGGCGGGTGTGGTGACGGGCAATCCAGGGATTCTCCTGGGAGAAGGCGGCGAGGGAAAAGTGAAGGTGGCTACGACCGGACGGGTGAAGGTAAAGGTAGATGCAACGTCCCATCCGATTCAGGTGGGCGATCTTTTAGTGACGAGTAATCGGGAAGGCTATGCCATGCGTTCTGAGGCTGTGGAATTCTCTGGTGTGAGCCTCCATCGTCCCGGCACCGTCATCGGCAAGGCCCTGGAACCCCTTCAAGAAGGGGAAGGGGAGATTTTGATTTTATTGAGTCTGCAATGATCGAGAGCCAAAGCGTGAGTTAAAGGAGAATCGATTCTATGCGCATCGGATGGAAATCTGCCCTTCTGCTAGTCCTATGGATCGGAGGATCGCCTATAAGCGCAATGGCAGAGGAGCCGAGCGCTTCTATTCAGAAGAGCTCTGAAGGTGCACCTAAAGAGCACGTCGTGAAGGACGCAACAGAGAAATTCCTTAAGCAACACGAGCTCTACCAGCAATACCAGCGCCCAACAGATTTGGAAACATTGCGCGCCTTGGCCAAGGAACGCCGAGCCCATATGGAGAAGCTGATTGAGGAAGATCCTCAGGCCTTTCTCGATCAGGCCTTTTCTGAAGATATCCGAAAAAAGATACCGCCGGAAATATCCGAAGACATCGAAGCGCTGGTGACGACGGAAGGGATGCTCGAGGTGTATATCGAGGATTATTTCGATGAGAATCCTCCCCGCAGCCGTACGCTCTATCAGTTGCGCGACCGGCAGGGGAAGAGATGGAATCTCCATTTCGTCCGCCCCCGGCATGATTTTATATCGGGGATATATTTGAACGTCCAAGGGACGGGTATCGGTCAGCACATTGCGATTGATAATGAGGAAGATCCTTAAAGGCACGAAAGCGAAAAGCGAATGTCGAAAGCTTATTGGATCAAGGTGAGGGCAGGTATTCTCTTACTCAGTATAGCGAGCGGGCTGTGGTTAGGCAGTGGGAGCGTGGCCTGGGCGGCCGACACCACTCCGCCGGTGATCAGCAATATCCAGGTGACAGACATCACCACCACGGGTGCTGCCATCACATGGACGACAAATGAACCCTGCAAATACTGGGTAGTCTATGGTGTAGATGTCTTCGCCAACAATGCGGGGTCGGGGAATTTATCGTCTGTAACCAACGGGCCGTTCTCACAACCCTTGACAGGACTTAGTCCAGCAACCACCTATCAGTACATTATCGATGTCTGGGATGCCAGCAGCAACCATACGCAGACTTCTGTTTTGACCTTTACCACCCTTTCTCCCCCCGACACCACGCCGCCGGTGATCAGCAATATCCAGGCATCGGTGACGTCCAGCACGGCGACGATCAGTTGGACGACCAATGAACCCGCCAGCTCCTGGGTAAAGTATGGCTATTCTGCAGGAAACTATGACCAACCCAGCGTGTTGGATTCTGCGTTGATAACCAGCCACTCTCAAGCCCTCAGTGGTCTTGCTTCAAATATCACCTATCACTACCAGGTTATTTCCGTAGATGCGGCGAGCAATGTCACTTCCTCAGCGGATCAGACTTTAACAACCAGCCCTCCCCCCAACAGTGCCCCCTCGGTAGATGCTGGATCCAGCCAGACCGTGACACTACCTAATATGGCCTCATTGGATGGCACCGTGAGCGACGATGGTCGGCCCAATGGAACGCTGAGCGTCACCTGGACGATGGATAGCGGCCCGGGGACGGTGATATTTGGCAATGCCGCGTCGGTCGACACAACAGCGAGCTTTTCTTTAGATGGCACCTACGTCCTGCGGCTGAGCGCCAGCGACGGACCGCTTTCTAACAGCGATACGATGATGGTGACCGTTAAAACGCCCAATCAACGCCCATACTTTATTGTGGATGGGGGGAAATACCGGACGATTTATGTAGGTCAACCTATCAGCTTTCGGGTCATTGCCACAGATCCGGATGGGGATCGCTTAACCTTGCAAGCCTCGCTACTTAGTCCGACACTTCAAGAAGTGCCCTTGCCGAATGGCGCCACGCTTAATCCTGTGGTCGATCAGCCAGGCTACCTTGATCAAGAATTCCGATGGACACCACCGGATACATCCCAAGCAGGATATCTTCTCTACTTTGTAGTAAAGGACTCCAACTCCCCGTATCCCCCCTTCTCGTATCCCACCAGATTGACTTATCCATCTACGGTGGTTGGGGAGCAACGCATCATCGTCATCCTTATCAATTTCCAAAATGACCCAGCCCAGCCGATTACTGTGGCGGATGCGAATGACCTGGTCTTTAACCAGGTCGACGCCTACTTCCGTGAAGTCTCATATGGGAAGGTCTGGCTGAGTGGACAGACAGTGGGATGGTACACCTTACCATTCAATGTTGAGGATTGGTGCTCTGGTCTTGATCGCAACTTTGTTGTGGATGCGATCAAAGCCGCTGATCCTGATGTGGATTTTACGCAATACGACCATATGATGACCTGGTTTACAGCAAAAAGTGAGAAGTGCTGGTTTTCTGGAGGCTCGACCTTAGGCAAAGGCGACGTCTTGACCGCTGATGGGACAGTGCATATCTCACAGCAGGTGATTTTTTCCAATTCTACTCGAGAAATTCCCCCCACCATTCGAGAAATTATCACCCATGAACTGGGGCATGGGTTGGGATTACCTCATGCCAATTTCCTCGACTGCGGCAGCACGATCATCGCCAATCCTATTTCCTCCTGTTCCTCCATAGAGTATGGAGATTATTATGACACCATGGGAAGTATAGAAGGTCACTTCAATGCGGTGTATAAAGAACAACTCGGTTGGTTGGCACCCTCGAACGTGAGCCGCGTCATGACCACCGGAACCAACACGTACAGCCTCGCCCCGCTCGAGCTGGCCAGTTCACAACTGCAAGCCCTGAAGCTTCCGCAATCCATATCCATGGACACGTCAAGTACACTGCGGACGTGGTACGTGTTGGACTATCGCCGACTGATCGGTTTTGACGCCGTCTTTTCGTACCTCGCACCTTTTGGCATTTTCGATGGTCCCTTCCTCCACTTGGGCTTTGAGGATGGGTTACCCAGCCTGGTCCTCGATGCGACGCCGGGAGATTTTTCAACAATAACGGTCCTTCCAATGGGTGCGCCTTACGCTGATCCTATCGCCAACCTCACCATCACCCCCACGGCGCAGGACAATAACGGCTTAACCGTTCAAGTAACACTGGATCCTGACACCACCGCTCCGCAGGTGACGATCGAGGCACCAGCGAATGGAACTCAACTGAAAAAGGGCCCAACGATTGCTATCATCACCAAAAAAATCACCGATAACCGCGATATCATCGAGGTGGACTGTGACGTGGATGGGGTGTCGTTAGGAAAAAAGACAGACGCGCCTCTGGTTTGGCCCTGGGATACGGCGCAGGCATCGATTGGAACCCATACGATCACGGTGAAGGCCAAGGATGCGGATGGGAATGTCGGCAGCGCAAGCATAACGCTTGAGGTGAAAACCAACGTGTCTAATCAAGCGCCGATTGCCAATGCCGGAGCTGATCAAGAGATTGCAACCTCAACTTTTCCCGTCACTGTCTCGTTGGATGGAACGGTCAGCGACGATGCCCTGCCCAATCCACCGGGAGCGGTTACAACGACCTGGAGTGTCGTTAGTAATCTAGGGGATGTAACTTTTGGAAATGCCTCTGCCATCGATACCACTGTCACGCTATCGCGGGCGGGCACCTATGAATTGCGTCTGGGTGCCAATGACAGCCAACTCAACGCGAGTGACACCGTGACCATCATTGTAGATACTGTGGCCAAACCGCCGTCCCCGCCAACGAATCTGTTGGCAACAGCGACCAGTACGACGCAGGTCCATCTGAGTTGGACAGCCTCTCCTGATGCCGTGGATTGTTACGATGTCCTACGCTACGACGGCCAGGGGTGGGTTTCTCTGGGAACAACGACCAACACCGTTTTTGATGACACGACCGCAAGTTCAGCTAAGGCCTACCTCTACAAGATACGGGCCGTTTACTTTGCAGCCAACTTGACGACCGATAGCTACGCTGACCTGGCGATGACAATCCTATTTAGCGATGATCCATTGACTCTCGGCACAACGGTGGTGAAGGCCCAGCACATAACCGAGCTGCGTCAGGCCGTCAATGCCTTACAGACCCTCGCGAAACTGCCCGCGATCAGTTGGACTGACTCGACGCTATCCGGAGTTGCGATCAAGGCCGTTCATCTTAAAGAGCTCAGGGACGGAATCAACGCGGCCTTCCAGAAGATGGGCGGGATCACGAAGACCTGGACCGACCCCAGCTTGTCAGGGATCATTATCAAGGCTGTCCATATCGGTGAACTCCGTCAGGCAGTGAAATAAAATTTTGCTTGGAATTCCGGTGACAATGCTTATCTTGTTTCGATGGTGACGGCTTTGGGCCTGGCCGACGATGGCACTTCGGCACCTGGCACCTTCCGTTGACTCAGAATAAAGCCTGAAAAAAATACCCTGACGGGAAGAAATACAAACGGACACACCCTTTTGATCCAGGGCGTGGAGCCAAACGTGGTGGTGACCGGCGGCGACCGGGCAGGAGAGTATTTTAAGATCAAAGGGAATACCTGAAAGATCCGAGTTAAAGACATACGGACGAAATAGAGAAACTTAACAAAAGGAAGTTTACACCTGCCTAACAAAAGTCTCCCGCCCACAGGCGATCGATAAAAATGCGCCAGGGAAGGACTTCAATACCTTTCTCGATGACCCTGGGTTGTTCTTCGAGACAAACCACCACACACTTTTTTACCGGTCCATCCTCCCTCAAGGCCAATAGAGAGCGGATGTCTCCCTCGTGAACCCTCTTTGATCCTTTTATCTCTAGGCCCAAATCCTTGTCACCGAGGATAAAATCCACTTCCTGCCCGGTGCTTGTCCGCCAGAAAGTGATGGTAAGATCGGAAAGACTCCAGGGTCAGGCATTCATTATGTTAACTATTCCCCGAGAAAGAAAAATGGGGAGCAGTACAGATCAGGCGGTCAGGACGGGCATCGCTTCGAGGATTGATAGAGCGAGTTCGGCTTGCGGAGACCCGCAGGACGTTCGGTATTCATCCAAATAGCTGTCCAGAATCAACAGGTTGTCTCGTTTTATAAACAGGAGTGGTTTGTCAGCTATAGAGGGATGCTTATGTGTGTTTTTTAATTTTAAACTAACTTTCAAAATCATTTGATAAATCAAGTTTATAGTTAGTCGTATATGATAAACTCATTGACTTGGCACAGAATCTGCTTATTAAATAATCAACCATAAATGGGGAGGATAGCTATGACAACACGAACTTGTATTCAGAAAGTAAAGGTGTTTCTTTTAGGATTAGGTATTTGTGGAGTGGGTATTTGTGCCGTTATGGCACCCTCGGCACAGGCGATCCCCGCGCTTCAGGCATATATTACGTCCGCCACCGCTGGGGATAATCTTCCTGATGAGGATACCTGGTTTTCCAGTGAGAACACCTTCACCTTAGTCATCGTAGGTGCCTATAAGCAAAATGTGCAGAGCCTCACCGATGTAACGCTGCTGGTTTCCATTCCTGATCCAGAAGACGCTTTTGAAACGGGAACCATTTCCTTCTCGGATCTTGGGGATGGTATTCCTACTCTTTTGACACTCAGTAACGGTGTGAATCCAACGGGCAATGCCACTGAAGATCATCTGACTGACGTGGCTGGCAATGACAGCTACGATACGAAAAGTCAGTTCAAACCGACAGCTCTTACGCTCAACAATCACTATCCTCTTCAGGATGATGTTTCGGATTTTTTGTTGTACTCTCTGGGTAGCTTCGACAACTCAGAAGCGAACCTCAATGACTATAATGCTGGCGACGGTACCATCACAGCTTCATCGACCAGCGGGGAGCAGAAAGAATACCAGGTGACGATTACAGGCTTTAGTGGTGCACACTTTGATGTTTACGGTTTTTTTACCCTCACACGAGGAAAGAACACAGTGACCGAATGGGACAACAATCCTGGCTCGCATGATGCCAGTTGGTCTTGTGAAGGAGATTCTTGTGGTGGTGGGGGGGGAGGGGCAGGAAGTACTCCCGTGCCGGAGCCAGCTTCCTTTTTGCTGTTAGGGGGAGGGCTGATGAGTTTATGGGGAGTAGGGATTAAAGGCAAGCGTCATTTATTCTGGAGGGAAAAATAGTATCGCTTCTGATTTTTCCAATCCGCTTCCTTCCACCCCAAAGGTGAAATGGGCACTCCAACCCTACAAGAACGTTAGAGTCCGACGTGATCGATCTGAAGGTTGTTGACTCTCTGATTAGGTAGGAAGCTGGACAAGCGCAAATGCCTGCCAGTCTTCGCTTTGTCGTCCTACAGCCCAGGGAAGACAGAGACGAGTTCTCCCCAGTCTTCTGCACTTCCTCCCTCGTTTTTCCAATGTCGTCCCGATCCTTGATGAGCAGGTTCAATGGCGTCATGACGCCGAGCCAAAGAGTGAGCGGGTAGGAAGCACAGACGTTGCCGTTGAAAGTATCGCCAAGCCGATAATTATCCTTGCCAACTCAATAAAAATAAGTTGCCTCGCAGAGCGTTAGCTGTTATAGTAAAATGATTTCTTTTTAAAAGAGTAAATTTAATCTCGCCTTTAGCCACACATCCCGGCTGAAGGTTTCCGCTCATCTTCTGGCAGTTACCTCGTTCTCCCCCGATGAGTTAAGGAAGAGCGCGGTCATCCTCTGCTTTGAAAAGAGCCATTCTTGAGAAACGTTCAAGTGTTTCACGATGGAGGCGCACCCATGCGCATACTCATTACGGGTGGTTCGGGTTTCATCGGTTCGCACTTGTGCGAGCGGTTCATTGCAGAAGGGCACGAACTGGTCTGTGTGGACAATCTGATTACGGGCACCCTGGCAAATATCGCTCCGTTCCAATCCCATCCGCAGTTCCGTTTTATCAAGCATGATATCAGTAGTGCCCTCGAGATTTCCGGTCCCCTGGACTACGTCCTTCATTTCGCCTCTCCCGCCAGTCCCAACGATTACCTGCGCTACCCCATCCAGACGCTCAAGGTGGGTTCGCTGGGGACGCTCAATGCCTTGGGCATCGCCAAGGCCAAAGGCGCGTGCTTTCTCCTTGCTTCTACCTCTGAAGTCTACGGGGATCCTTTGGTGCATCCTCAGCCAGAGAGCTATTGGGGACACGTCAACCCTGTAGGGCCACGTGGGGTATACGATGAGGCGAAGCGATTCGCCGAGGCGCTCACCATGGCCTACTATCGCGAGCACGGGGTCAACACCCGAATCATTCGGGTGTTCAACACCTTCGGCCCCCGCATGCGACTGAATGATGGACGCGCGGTCCCGACCTTCATCGCTCAAGCCCTGAAAGGCGAGCCGCTTACGGTCTACGGAGACGGCACCCAAACGCGCAGCTTCTGCTATATCGACGATCTGGTGGAGGGGATTCGCCGCGTCATGGAGAGCGACCTGCACGATCCAGTGAATCTCGGCAATCCGGATGAGCGCTCAATCCTTGAGATCGCCCAGAAGGTCATGGCTTACTTGAGCGGCACGACGAGCCGAATCGAGTTCCGTCCGCTGCCCGTCGACGATCCCAAGCAGCGCAGGCCCGATCTCACCCTCGCGCGGCGGCAATTGGGCTGGGAGCCCAAGGTGAGTTTAGACGAGGGACTTGCGCTGACCATCGCGTGGTTTCGGGAGCAAGCAAACCACCCACGCCTGGCCGCCGAGATAACCAAAGGGTAAGTTCCCCACAGGCTGCTGAAAAAGGCGCATCTCTTAGAGCTGAGGTTTTACAAAACTGACGGAGTGACCAACCACAGTGACCGGTGACTAGTGAAATACCAAACTCTAGCGGTGTATTTTCTGTCTTTGTTTTTCACTAACTACTGGTCACTGATCACTAATACAAAAGGAACTAAGTCGTGCAACCATTCCCCTCACCTGTTTCCTCTCCCCGTAGGGGAGAGGAAACAGGTGAGGGAGCGTTGGAATGACACAAAACTAATTTCTTTTGTATTAACGCCGTGTGCGAGTTTCAGGCTACAAGTCCCTTGAGTTTCAACGGATCTCGACCCAGACGGAGATTGAGCAGGACGCACATGGCATGAGCCAACAGCTTGCGCACAATCCGGACGGTC
>JAHFGV010000064.1 GCA_023247255.1 Candidatus Omnitrophota bacterium
CAAATCCAATCCCGCATAATACGCCATGGGCGACCTCCTTTGTTTGGGGCGTGGGTCCATTCTAGCCCGTGCGTGCCCCAGAGGTCGCCTGTTTTCATGAGATCAGGATACAGCAATAGCCCTCTTGATTAACGAACGGTCGCAGCAGTGCTGACATCCGAAAAGCTCCGGGGTCAGGCATTCATTATGTTAACTATTCCCCGAAAAAGAAAAATGGTACTGGTTCTAATTTCTCACGAAGACCTGTCCTTCACGGTTGTTCTTTGACAATCTGCTCTCGGCTGAATCTGTAGCTTGCAAATCACGAGTCACAAGCGACGAGCCACGGCTTTTCGGATCAGACCTACGAGCTTCATCCCGACGGCCTCGCCACGAAGTACCTCTTCGCAGGCAGCCAGCGGATCGCGTCGATCAAGACCGATCCCATCGTGCAGGCGAGCATTCGAGAATTCCAGCACATAGCAGATAGCTCGATAGCACATAGAGAAGAACAGAACTTGCTGGCGAGGCTATGGACGTCGTTAGTTGACGCTCTGGCTACTTGGTTTGCTCCCAAGGCCGAAGCCTCCGTCGCCTCGACGATCCACTACTTCCACACAGACCATCTTGGAAGCAGCAACGTCATCACCGACTCAACCGGAACTGTCGTCGAGATCTCCGAGTACACCCCCTACGGTTCTTTCTCTCCTGCGAGCCCCGGGCCACGAGTCACGAGCCACGGCTTCACGGGTCAGAGGTTAGATTCCTCAACCGGCCTCTACTTCTACAACGCCCGCTACTACGATCCCAGCCTCGGAAGATTCACCCAGCCTGACTCCATCGTCCCCGCACCGTCTGATCCGCAGGCGCTCAATCGCTACTCCTACGTCCGCAACAATCCCATAAACCTCACCGATCCCTCAGGACACGGCTGGTTCAGCAAGCTCATGGGAGCGATTGCTGGGGTCTTCGTGACAGTGATCACAGGAGGCTGTATTTCATGCGGGATAGCAGTCTACAATTTCACCGACACGCTGATCTCAGCGAGGCAAGCCGGGGTATCCTGGGGAAGATCGCTTGCCCTGGCCTACACGAGTGCGCTGATCGGCGCTGTGATGCCAGCTGGTGTATTGGGTATGGCAGCAGGTGGGGCGCTGCAGGGGGTAGTGAGCGCCGCCATCTTAGGTGGAGACATTGGCAAAGCCGCATGGACAGGAGCCATTGCGGGAGCGACTACAGCGGTAGCTGGACCTATTATTGGAAGTGGGGTCCATGCAGTTCTCAATGGAGATTCCTTCGGTCATGGTGCAGCCGAAGGTGCTTATGGAGCGATAGCAACTGCTGCCATTGTGGCTGCCGGCACGGCCAAGGTTTCCAACTCCAACACCCGCACCGCAGAGGTGGCCAAAGCCGGCCAGAGTGGAAATCCTGAAGCTGCTGCCACACAGCCTTCTCAGAACAAACTTCAAAAAGCTGCCTCTCTGGTGGTTGATGTCGCGGGCAAAATATGGACGCTTCCCAATACGGCTATTGGCCTAGCTATCGGTGGGGCGGGGTTACTCTTTGGAGGGGACCCCCCGAAAATCG
This sequence comes from Candidatus Omnitrophota bacterium, assembly GCA_023247255.1. Taxonomy (GTDB): domain Bacteria; phylum Omnitrophota; class Gorgyraeia; order Aquiviventales; family Aquiviventaceae; genus JAHFGV01. Next base: position 1,567 of record JAHFGV010000064.1, read on the forward strand.
GGAATAATGCGATCCAATTTTCTAACGTACCATTCTTTGGTGGTGGGGCGATAACATTTGGAAATACAATTCTGTATGGACGAGGTGTTTACCCTGGAGATCCTTGGGGCAGATATAATGGCGCTCCTGGTGTATTTCCAATTGGTGTGCATGAGCAGGCACATACATATCAATATGAAGTGATGGGTCCGTTGTACGGACCTGCTTGGATTCTGGGAGGCGGTCCAACTGCTTCAAATCCATGGGAGAATGCTGCGGATAATTTTGCTACTAATACCGGAAGCTGGTGGCCGTAGTAAGGAAAAATCAATTATGGATATGGATCGTCAGTTAAAGTGGTTACTTCTTAAAATTGTTCCTCTTGTTTTGGTGTGTTCTCTCGGGTGCGACCCAGCCTGGGGAATACGACGAACAGCGTATTTGCAGAATTTGCCACTTCGCTCATGCATAATGACAGCGCTCAACAGTGTTCCGAAGGTTCAGAATGTGCAGTATAATCAGATTCCATCAGAGAAGCCCTGGTCGCTCTACAAAGGCACCGAGAAAATTCCCACCCGTGATCAGTATATATGTTCCGCGGGTAGTATCTTTAGTGAACTTCTTTTGACACCCAGCCACAAGAATTCCCCAGCAACACTTGAGTTGTCTTACCATCAATTTGGGTTAAAACCTGCTTCTGGAAGGATCGAAGAAGTGCGCCAGTTAATGGATGACATCTATGACAATCTTAGTCGAACCTGTCCTGGATTACCTTCAGCATTAGAATTGACAGAGGAAAAGCTTTAGGGTCACCTATGGAAATTCCGAAAAATAGGGGTCAGTATACTGCTCCCCGTTAAGACATGAGCCGTGCTAACCGAGTAAAATGATGGCTGGACAACGGAGGTTCAGCCATGCCACGACGCAAGTGGGACGCTCGCACGAAGGCCCTGATTGTACTT
>JAHFGV010000023.1 GCA_023247255.1 Candidatus Omnitrophota bacterium
AATAGAACTTGTGCGTAATTGAAATGCCCGCTACCATTGGAGCAGCTGTGGGAGCAGCAACCAGGCCTGTCTGCCAACCCGGGGCCGTGATAGGCAGGGAGGAGATCGCTCCATGCTCCGCTACCAGCGGCTTGTTGGTAAGCCGCCGCAGTTGCGTCGACTCAGTGGGCTTACTCCTGACCAGTACGCGACGCTCGCCAGACGACTGGCGCCCCTCTGGCGCGCCGCGGAGTCTCGCCGGCTGACACGGGCCAATCGCCAGCGGGCGATGGGAGCCGGGCGGCGCTACACCCTGGCGACTCTCGAGGACAAGCTGCTGTGCCTGCTGGTGTTCTACCGATTCTACCTGACGGAGGACCTCTTGGGGCTGCTCTTCGGCTTCGATCGGAGTAACGTCAACCGCCTGCTGGCCAAGCTGGAACCGCTGGTGGTGGAGGCGGCCGATCCCACCCTGCGCTCGTTCCTGCGCCAGGCCAAGCGTCAGCGCAAGAAGATCGGTCGGTGGGAGGACTTCGTCCAGGCCTACCCCGACCTGGCCGGGGTCGTCGTGGATGCCACTGAGCAACCGCGGCGACGTCCCCCGAAGCGGGTCCAACGCTGTTACTACTCGGGCAAGCGCAAGCGGCACACGCTCAAGACCCAGCTGATGATCAGCCGGCGTGGCCGCATCCTCCACGTCAGTCAGCCGGTGCCGGGGCGGGTCCATGACTACGCGCTCTTCAAGCAGCTGCACACGGCGGAGCGCCTGCCGCCGAAGACGCGGCTGTACCTTGATCGCGGCTACGACGGGGCGGCGACCGCCTACCCATCGCCGGACTTCTCGCTGCCTGTCAAGCGTCGACGCAACCATCGCGTCCTCACGCGGGGGGAACGGCTCCACAACGCCTGGCAGGCGAAACAGCGGATCCTCGTCGAACATGTCCTGGCCCGGATGAAGAAGTACCAGGTCTTGGCCCAGGTCTATCGCCATCGGATCGCTCGGTACGGTCAGATCGTGCGCAATATCGCTGCGCTGGTCAACTTCCGCACCCAACCCCTCGCACTCAGTCTGACGTAGGCGACAGGTGGGGCTGGGGGGAGTGCGTGTTTGCATCAGTATAACTACACACGAGGTCTAATATCTTCGGGAAATCTCTCGAGGTGCACCCTGTGAAACTGTGCCTGCCAGGTCTTAGAATAACAGGCAAAAAGTCGTGATGTGCTTGCGGTTATCTCAAACAAGCATCCTCCCATTCTGTGTACTCCTGATCCTGCTGATGTGGACCGAAGCGGTCGCAGGAGCCGATGTGCAGATATGCGCTTCCCTTATCTGCCTTCCGCAGCCAGACAGGAAAGAGAGCGTCGTTCAGTATCAGGGCACTAGGCTTGCGCTCTCAGCGCTCCAACTTTACCAGCAATGCATCTCACCCCTCATTGGTCCCAAGTGCGGCTTCAAGCCTTCATGCTCACGCTATTCTGTGCAAGCAATCCGTAACTACGGGATGCTCAAAGGACTGGCGATGACTGCCAACCGGCTTCTTCGCTGCCACTACTGTGCGGGATTATATTACCCGCGGGAACGTGGTCTGTTGCTTGATCCAGTGCTCGTGCACGGCAACGACGAAGAATAATGCCCTTGAAATTGTGGAGTAGGTGTTGGTTGCTTTCACTTGTCTACATGCTTGGAGCGGTAGCGGCCAGTGCTTCCGAGTCCGGATTCGCAGATTACCTATTCGGTGAGGGAGAGTTTGATCATGCAATCTTGGAGTATCACCGAGTTGTCTATTCTGCTGGGGATCGAAAAGATATAGCGGATTCCGCCCGGTTCAAAATGGCCCTGTGCTACAAGGCGTTGGGCAAACCTGAACGGACCGCCGCGATTCTTGAAAACCTCATTGATCACGGGTCTACGGAGATACGTAAGCTGAGTTTGTTTGAGCAGGGACTGCTCTTTTTCGAGGAGAGACGTTATGCGCTTGCGGCCGAGAATTTCCGGACGTTTTTCCATAACCATACTGGCGATCCATTAGCCCGGGACGCGCGTTATCTTCTTTCGGCATCGCAGGCGATGAAGGGAGATTGGGTGGCCTCCGAGCAAGCAATCACTAACCTCTTATCGGACGATACCTTCGCAGTTCCGGGACGTTCGTTGCAGACGGTTTTAAATGACCTCAAGCTACAGGAAGGCCACGACAAGTCTCCGGCACTGGCAGGGTGGCTATCCGCTGCAGTGCCAGGAGTTGGGCAGTGCTATGCAGGCAGATGCGTGGATGGAATCGCGGCTTTGGCGGTTAATGGAGCTATGGGCGGCTTGATTGCTGCCTCGTTTTTGAACGATGAGAACGTGCTCGGGGGCATCCTAGCATTCATTGAATCTTGGTTCTATTCAGGGAATATCTATGGAGCCAGGCAAGCGGCTCGGCTTCACAATGATCAGCGGCACACAGACAGGTCCCAAGCCATTGAGCGAGAATTACGGATGGACATCATCAAAGGGGACTATGAACCAGCGATCAAGGCACTTTTCACGGTGGAGTTCTGAGCACGATGGGAGGTGGAAGATCGGCGTATTTGCCAGGATGTAGATGGGGGACGATATTAGCGTTTCTGCTTTGTTACCTTGGCGCCGCCGAGGCGCACATACAGCCCAGCTTGGACGTAACAGCTATTATCGAAAGGGTCAACAGCGTGTATGGCGATAGAGAGACTATCCAGGGTCACTTCGAGAGAAGCGATCAGTTGGGGGAGCACAAAGAAGTTGTTCGTGGCAGGTTCTTCTATCGCAGTCCCGCAATGGTCCGTATCGACAACCTTGAGCCTTCCGAACAGAGCTTGATAAGCAATGGAAAAGAGCTGTGGTTCTTCAATTCTACGAATGGGGTAGCAGCCCGAAAGGCATTCTCGCCCACTGAAGGTCAGGTGATGTCAGTGGGAATCGAGGGTATCGCTCAACACAATCCATTCCAGCTTTTGGCGGATGGCTATCGTTGCGAAAGGATCGATGACTTTGATGGGCATATCATCGTTTCCTGTTCGCCCCCCGTAGGATCAGATATGATTTCCAGAGTAGTGGTGAAGGTTAGCCCGCAGAATTGGATAGTCTCGGCGTACGAGGTATTTGATAAGAATGGTTCCTTGGTGAGTCAGACGAAGTTCTTGGACATGAAGCAGGTCGATACTTTTTGGTTTCCTGCCCAGATCGAAACGCGCGTATCCATTGGAGAAGGACTTGCCCAGGAGACAGTGAGGTACAGCCGCATCAGAATTAATGAACCTATAGATGACGGACTCTTTGCATTCACGCCATCGGAGAAAATTCGGGTAATAGAAGCGCAAGAACCGATGCAGGGGAGAGGCAGAAACAAAAAGGAGTGAGCGCATGGGATGCCATAGATATAGAAGGGTGCTGTGTCTTCTGCTGGGGAGTTGCCTGACGTTTTTAGCTACATCGACAAGTGTGTTCGCGGATGTAGCGAAGATGAAGAAGGGAGGGGCTGGGCCGTTTTTCGCAAGTTGCTGTATCGGACCTCGTGTGGGTTTGGAATTGAACGAGGGAAAGTCTATTAAGGGGACAGAATGGGCGAGAGCCTTCGGCGGATTCGTTCCTTATATCGGCGGGATTATTGTCCTTGTGGCGGTGGTCATGCAAGGTAGTACGACGGGGTTTGACGGTGTGCTCGCTGAATGCTGTATAGGTCCGAGAGTCGGCGAACAACTAGATGACCGCAAGATTCGAAGTATCGAATGGGTAAGAGCAATCCCAGTAATCGGGATTATTCCACATATCATGATCGCGGCTGATGCTGCACGCGGCCGTACGATGCTTGAGATCGAGCAGAAAGAGAACCTGAAGAGAAGCATGGACTCTCCAAAACTAATCAACGAATAGACTCCGTTTTTTGGTAAGTGATGGAGACTGTCTTCTCTCAGACGCCAGCCGGTTAAGGGTTGCGCTACGGGAAAACGAAATGCCGCGTTTTAGACTTACAGCAGTTGTGTATCTGGTAGCTGCGACGTTGATTGGTTGTTCCACCACAGTACCGTACGTTGGGCAAGGGCCGCACCCACAGATCACTCGAGGACGACCTATCCCAGCGATTGATTTTTTGGGTAACGTATTTGGGCTTCCATCTAAGCTGCTCCTGTGGGAGTGGAAGTTCAACCGACATTGGGTCTCGGAAGACACCGAGCGCTATCTAGTCCAGTACATTGATGCGCCTGAGACTGTAACTGAGGGCACTCATTACAGCCTCAATGAATATGCCCCTGGACGAGCCCTCAAACGCCTGATCTACAACCGTAAAGTCGCCTGGCCTTATCGCCTCTTGTTAGGTCTGCCCACAACTCTTATCCTTGACGTACTCCTCCCCGGCCGTCTCTTTGGCGGCTTGGTGGGTGGTGATAACTACAACCCCTATACCGATACCGTGTCGATCTATTCTGACCATCCGGCAATTGCATTGCATGAAGCGGGACACTCGCATGATTTCAATAAACGCCAGTATAAGGGAACTTACGCGTTCATTGGATGGTTCACAATCCCTTCCCTATTTCAAGAATACAAGGCATCTGAGGAAGCGATTACGGGCTTTGAAAGAATGAACGCCCACCGGGAAGCCTGTTCAGCCTATGATATTCTCTACCCAGCCTATGGTACCTATGTCGGCAATATCTTCGTCCCAGGAGGATTCGTCATCGGAGCCGCTGTCGGGCACATATTGGGCCGCATAGATTCACATTATTGTCGAGCTACTCTGAGAGAGCAAGAACACACCTCATCACCATCTCCCCAGCTCACTTTACCTTCTCATACAAACTAAACCGCAACACCGCTAGACCGACCGGAGAGGAATTTCCCATTGACAAAGTGTATGTTGCAAGAGAATAGAAATGTCCACCAGCTGTCATTGACATGGGGATGGGTAGATACTAAGATGGCAGAATATCAATGACTCAGGCGCAGGAGGAAGCGCAACTCTGTGGGTTGGTGCCGGAAGAAAACGACGCTCGGTTCTTCTCTCAGCATCTGGCGGCTTACGCTTTTACCCGTCAATTCGTTCACGGAAAACGCGTTCTGGAAATCGGATTCGGGCAGGGCTATGGCTCTAACTACCTCGCAGAAACAGCCAAGGAGGTCGTGGGCATCGACAGCGCATCCGGCAACATCTCACGGGCACAACTCCGCTACCTGCGTCATAACCTCCGATTCCTCCACATGAATGGGCAGAAGCTTGATTTTCCCGATGAAAGTTTTGACGTGATCGGCTCCTTTCAGGTCATTGAGCATATCCCTGAACCTGAACTACCCAATTACCTTACACAAATCCGACGGGTCCTACGCTCGGATGGCGTCTGCGTTATTTCGACCCTCAACCTGGAACACAACCAGAAACCCGGCCAGGCTTACCAGAAACTGTGCTTCCATGAAAAGGAGTTCACCGGCCCACAGTTGCAGGAACTTCTTGGACGTTTCTTCCCTTCGGTTAAGATGCACGGTCTTTACTTGAGCTTTCCGCACCGTATCTGCCAGCGGCTGAAAAAATGGGGACTTATGAAGTGGGGCCCACGCAGACTCAATCCCATCGCCCGCTTTTACGACCACATGGGCGTCGAAGCCTTCCAGACTCAAGAGCGGATTTCCTCCGAGGCTCTCGATCTATTCGCCCTCTGCCGCAAGCATCCTGCTCGTTAATCTCTTTTCCAAGCAACGTTTTCCCGACAAAATCATTTCGGAATTATCCCCTTGACAAAGTATCCAGTCTCTGCTATTCTGCTCTCACAGTTGAGAGGAGGGATGCGAGATGGGAAGTGCCAAGTCCATTTTTCAGGTCGTGAGCCGGTTCAACACCGAGGACGCTTGTATTGCCCACTTGGAACGGATTCGCTGGCCGAAGGGCTTGCGCTGTCTGCGATGCGGCAAGAAACGCATTATGCGCTTTCAGGCCGAGGGCAAAACCGGTAAGGAACGCCACCTGTATGAGTGTGTGGATTGTCGGTATCAATACTCGGTGACTGCGGGGACTATTTTCCATGACTCGCATCTGCCCCTGGTGAAGTGGTTCCTGGCGATCTACCTGATTTGCTCGGCGAAGAAGGGGGTGTCTGCTCTGCAACTTCAGCGCGAGTTGGAGATTGGTTCGTACAAGACTGCGTGGTACATGGCGCATCGGATTCGCTTGGCGATGCGGGATGACCCGCAGTTTTGTCGGAAGTTTGCGGGAATTGTCGAAGTTGATGAGACTTATATCGGTGGCAGTCGTCCAGGGAGGTGCGGGCGCGGAGCCGCCAATAAAGTTCCCGTAGTCGGGATAAAAGAACGCGCATCAGGCAAAGTCCGTCTGCAAGCGATGAGTAATCTGCGCGCCCCGGCCTTGGCACGGTTTATCCGGCTTCATGCCAAGAAAGGCGCGGAAGTCCATACTGATGAGTTCGCGTCGTACAACTGGCTCAACCGTTCCGAGTTCAAACATGAAGCCGTCAACCACACTAAAACCTACGTCCGAGGGAATGTCCACGTCAACGGCATCGAAACCGTCTGGTCGCTGTTCAAGCGCGGGATTGCTGGCGCGTTCCACCATGTCTCGCCGAAGTACCTACCCCTCTACCTGGATGAGTTCGCGTTTCGATTGAACCATCGGAACCATGACAATCTACTCGATGCTGTCCTTACGACGACTGGTTAAGACACACTCGCGTAGTTTCGAGGCTTTCCGATCTTCTGGCAAAGTTTCGTGAATCCTTCTTGGTCATACAATCCCAGAAAGAGAGGCAGTTGCTCATACATGCGGTACGCGGAGACTCGTAAACGAAGCTTACCGCTTTCATGGTCTATGTAAGCACGTCGCATTTCCCAAGCAAGCATATCTGCTGGTTGAAAGGCGAGCAATGAAGTTTTCGACCGAATAATCGGATGAATAGCCCACTTCTTAAAACAATGGTCTTCAAAAATATGTTGGTGCTGGTCGCCCCTCTCAAAGACAAATTCAATTTGGGCAGGTGACAAGCCATGTCGCTTTCCCCAATCCATGATTTTTTTGCATCCGATCATGGCGCACCAAACATAGGGCGGTACATCTAACAAAGGCATTTCATATTGGCGTCTGGCCTGCTTCATATCTCGAAAGACAATACCAGCTACCACTCCTTGATGGATGTTATGCTTGATAGTGCGAATAGCATTTTTGAAGAAGGCCTGCTTTTTATCGGTGTTCTCTCTCCAGGCTTCATAGGGAGGAGCGCCATTCGTAAAATCCGTCATATGCAGGGGGGGTGCTAATCTATTTGCCTTCAGGAGAGCATGCCACTGAGCTTCAAATCGCAACCATTTTGTGGCGCTTGAGACAAATCCAACTACAAATGTAACGGGGCTATCGCCTGGCTGACCGCTCGCATCAAAGTAGGCGGTGTAAGTTGTTGCCATCAGCACATATTTCTTATGTGGGTTATGGTTTAACCAAATGGCTGAGAATAAATGCTCTAGCGGAGTCATCTTGACTCCCCCATGATTAGTCTAGCAGTCTTGGTTACTTTGTCAAGGGGATAATCACCAGACAAATTACGGGGGATCTATGACACAGGTAACCGTGTCGTCTAAGTATCAGGTGGTCATTCCGAAGGACGTGCGGCGTCAGGTACCGCTACGGACGGGACAGAAGCTCTCTATCGTAGTGAAGGAAGGGCTGATTGCCCTGCTGCCCGACCGGCCCTTGGCATCGTTTAGGGGATTTCTAAAGGATATGAAGACCGGAGAAATCCGAGAAAAACGTGATCGACTCTAATCGCTATGCTGCTCGTTGACTCCTCAGGATGGCTGGAATTCTTTATGAATGGACCGCTCGCCAGTACCTACGCGCAGCACTTGAAACATCCCAACGACATCCTGACACCCACCATCGTCCTGTACGAAGTCTATAAGGTCATCAAGCGTCAGCGAAGCGAGGAAGAGGCGCTGATCGTCGCCGCACAAATGGGCAAGACCCAGATCGTCCCGCTCACCGATACTATTGCTTTAACCGCCGCGGATGCCAGTCTCACCTATCAACTGGAAATGGCCGACGCGATTGTCTACGCGACGGCGCTAACCCACAAGGCGACACTGGTAACGAACGACGCGGACCTCGCTTCCCTTCCAGGAGTGGCCTATCACAAGAAATGAAGAACGGCTACTTCGAAGCTCCTACTCATTGTGTATGGTAGCATCGACATTGACGCTCGGTGCCATTGGATTCTTCGTTTTATAACCTTCTCTGTCATCCTTGGAAAAACTTTGGCGCTTCCGGGATTAGCCTGGGCATTCTTCCCCCTCTCCCTGAAAAGGGAGAGGGCTGGGGTAAGGGTGGGTTGATGGAGGGAAATGTGCCAATCGGATCGGCTTCACTCTTTCTCTTCCCCTCACCCGTTCCCTCTCCCTTTGGGGAGAGGGAAGTGTTGTTCCTTTTACCCACTGCAAAGCCGGAAGCGCCAATCATTTTATCTCCTTGACACTAGTGTATTGCATACACTATATTTGTATTGGCTGGTTAGTGTAGAGGATACACTTAATGATGAACTCGCGCGGCGACACAAACGGATATCTTCCCAAACATGCCCTGGCAGTTGACGTGGTGCTCTTCACCATCCAGGCAGCTCAGCTTAAGGTGCTTTTGATCAAGCGACGGCAGCCTCCCTACCAAGGCACCTGGGCGCTGCCAGGAGGAATGGTCGGCCGCGATGAATCGGTGGATACCGCCGCTCTGCGCGCGCTTCAGGAAGAAACCAGCATCGGAAACGTTTACCTGGAACAGCTCTATACTTTTGGAGAGCTCAACCGCGATCCGCGCGGCCGCGTCATTACCGTAGCCTATTACGCCTTGGTCAACGCCGAGCAGGTGAGCCTGCGGGGATCTTCCGTGCGCAAGACGGCCGCTTGGTTTGCCGTCAAGCAACTGCCTCCGGTTGCGTTCGACCATCGGCGCATCGTGGAATACGCCCTGGCGCGGCTGCGGAACAAAATCAACTACACCACCGTTGGGTTTCAGCTTCTGCCTAAGGCCTTCACCCTGACGGAGCTGCAGAGCTCTTACGAGGTAATCTTGAACCAATCCCTCGATAAACGAAATTTCCGACGCAAGATGCTGCAACTGCGGATTCTGGCGAGAATGCGAGAGTTTAAGAAAAAAGGGCGGCAGCGGCCCGCGAGGCTCTATACCTTTACGGAGCCCAAGGTCATCAAGCTTCAGGAAAAAGGGATCATCGTGCCGTTTTAAAAGGCAGCACACAGCAGAGAGCACACAGCAAAAAAGAGGATATGTCCTACCGTGGGAATGGAAACGGAATCAGTCATCCATCGACGAATGGGCATGAGCCTGCCCATTATGCGATGCTGAAGGAAAAGATTGCGATCCTCAAGCGTGAGCGCAACGCGGTGATCCTGGCGCATAACTACCAAGAGGGCGCGATCCAAGACGTAGCAGATTTTGTGGGAGATTCCCTCGGGCTTGCTCGTTCAGCCCAGAAAACCGAGGCTGAGATAATCCTTTTCTGCGGCGTGCACTTCATGGCCGAAACGGCGGCGATGCTATGCCCCGATAAAACCGTTCTCATCCCGGATCTTGCAGCGGGCTGCTCACTGGCCGATATGATCGTTCCTGAGCAGATCCGAAGCTGGCGCTCGAAACATCCGGATGGCGTTGTCGTCTGCTACATCAACACATCAGCCGCGGTCAAAGCGGAATGTGACTGGTGTGTCACTTCAACTAACGGCCTTAAAGTCATCGAACACATCCCGTCTGAGCGAGAAATCTTGTTCGTGCCTGACTACTACCTGGGAAGCTACCTGAAGGCAAAAACGAAGAGAAAAATCCATCTCTGGAAAGGCTACTGCCCTGCCCATGCGGCGATTTTACCTGAGCAGGTGGACCGGCTGCGAGAGAAACATCCGGATGCGGAGTTTTTGATGCACCCGGAGTGCGGCTGCACCACCAAGCAGATGCATCTGGCCGATCAAGTGCTTTCAACGGAGGGAATGGTGCAGTACGCCGCGCGCTCAAATGCAAAAGAGTTTATAGTAGCGACGGAGACAGGAATTCTCCACCGCATGCGCCAGCAGAATCCTGAAAAGCAATTTTATCCAGCCAGCGAACACGCCACCTGCCACCACATGCAGAGAAACACCTTGGAGAAAGCCTTCCTGTCACTGGTGAAACTAGAGCACGTGGTGACGGTAGCGCCTGCCATTGCCGAGCGTGCGCTGCGACCCATCCAGCGCATGCTGGAAATCGTTTAGGCGAAAGACGTGGGGCGGGGAAAGCAAAAGAAGGGGCAGGGAGCGGGAGGCACAGGAACTGATCAGAGCTCCCTACGGACATTGAAAGCCGGAAGTCGTTCTTCTTTTATTTTAAAACCAGTCATAGTACTCTTCATCTCGAATTTCTTGCTCTGTCTTTCCCTACCCCCTGCCCCGCTCCTCTTGCCCCCTCGTTGATTTCCCCCACGCCCCCTGTCTCGTGCCCCTTGCCCCATCTAGGCGTCAGGGACAACGTTGAGTTGGATAAAATCTTCCGGTTCGTTGATCGCAAGGCCGCTGACCGAAGAATCGATACGACGCAAAAGGCCGGTGAGAATCCGAGCGGGGGGAAATTCAAGGAAGGTCGTAGCGCCTGCTTGAATGAGGCTGCGCATGGAAGACTGCCAGAGAACCGGACTGACGATTTGTTTCACGAGCAGCTCGCGTATCTGATCAGGGTCTTTGACCATCTCGCCGGTGACGTTGCTAATGACCGGGAAAATCGGCGGACGGATCTCTACTTTAGATAAAACCTCCTTGAATTTCATCGCGGCCTGTTGCATCAATGGCGAGTGAAAAGCGCCCGAGACCTCAAGCTTCATCGCCCGCTTGGCACCCTTCTGTTTGGCTAACGCTTGTGCCCGATCAATCGCATCCAGAGAACCAGACAGAACGACTTGCTCGGATGAATTGAAGTTGGCGGCGACGGTCCCGGATTCCACACACACAGCCTCGATCACCTCCAACGAGAGTCCCACCACCGCAAGCATCCCTCCTTTATGATGGGCAGCGCAATCAGCCATTAAATCCCCGCGCGCTTGGACAAGGTAGAGGGCGTCGGTGAATCTGAGAGCATCAGCCACAGCAAGCGCCGTGAGTTCCCCAAGACTCAAGCCGGCTACGCCAACGGGCTTGCGAGAAACGTTCTTAACGTGAAATGCAGCGAAGGCGGCGATAGCAGTTACGAATAAGGCAACTTGGCATTTGTCTGTTTGGAACAGCTCTTCGGCTGGGCCTTCAAAACAGAGTGCCGCGATGTCAAATCCAAGATGGGTATTGGCTCGTTTGTAGATGTCCCGCGACTCGGCAAAGCGGTCGTAGAACGTACGCCCCATCCCAATCGCTTGAGCACCCTGCCCTGGAAAAAGATAGGCGAACCCAGCCATCAGAACTGACTACCAGCACATAGCGCATGGAGCAGATAGCAGATAGATGGAAGGAGCGGAAGAACTGTATGCCATTTTCTATGTGCTATATGCTATGTGCTATCTGCTAACAAATCACCATTGCAAGAGAATAGATCCCCACGTCAAGCCGGCGCCAAAAGCGACCATAACGATGTGATCGCCGCGTTTGATGCGGCCTTCCTGGATGACTTCATAGAGGGCGATGAGGTTAGAGGCGGCAGAGGTATTGCCGTATCGCTGCAGGTTCATGTAGACCTTTTCGAGCGGCAGATCCGCCCACTTGGCGACAGCCTCGATGATCCTTGTGTTGGCCTGATGGGGGATGAAACACTCCACATGCTGGCGGCTTATCCCGGCTTGCTCAAGCACGCGCTTAGCCGATTCCCCCATTCGCCGCACCGCCAGCTTGAACAATTCCGTTCCGTTCATTTTCAGAAAGTGAAGCCGCTGGTCAACGGAGCTGTGCGATGGGGGATGCTTAGAACCTCCCCCTGGCATGTAGAGCATGTCCGCCGCTTGGCCATCACAGCCCATATCGGTCGCAAGAATTCCGCCACGCTCAACCGGAGCCATCACGCAGGCCCCTGCCCCATCCCCGAAGAGTACACAGGTGGAACGGTCGGTCCAGTCGATAAAACTGGAAATCACCTCGGCACCGACGACTAGGGCATTTCGGTACCGACCCGTCATAAGATACTGCTGAGCGGTGATCATGGCAAAGATCGATCCCGAGCAGGCAGCAGACAGATCAAAGCAGGTCGCAGACTTGGCTCCCAAACGGCGTTGCACCAGGCAAGCAGCCGAGGGAAAGAGCATATCCGGCGTGGTGGTCGCTATAATGAGCAAATCTAGATCCTTGGGATTCAGGTGAGCCTGGTGGAGTGCTTCACGCGCCGCTTCATAGGCCAGGTCACTGGTAGTCGTCCCCGGCTCTGCGATACGGCGTTCCTTGATGCCGGTTCGTGTCATGATCCATTCATCGTTGGTATCGACGATCTTGGCCAGGTCATGATTGGTCAGAACCTTTTTGGGCACATGCATGCCTAGGCCAATCACACCGACCCGCTTATGCAATGAAGGGTTAGACACCATCAGGAATTCCGGATGTCTGATTTTCGATCGTCGATTGATGAAATGGGAAATCGACAATCGACAATGCCAGTATTTGCATTATGAGGAGGGAACGTGCTGGCTGTGGCGTTGGATGGATTCTACCATATGCTGATTCAGCTCATGGCGCACAGACTCGTAGGCCACGCGGATGGCGTTCTTGATAGCCTTGCTGCTGGATGCGCCGTGGGCGATGATGGAAACGCCGTTGACACCCAAAAGAGGAGCTCCGCCACGCTCGGCGTAATCGACCTCCGTGCGAAAGCTCAAGAAAGCCTCACGGGCCAGCCAGGCGCCCAGCCGGGTCATTAGATTCATGGACAACGCACGTTTGAGGAGTTGATGCATCGTCTGTGCGATGCTCTCAGCAGTCTTCAGGGCAACGTTGCCTGCAAACCCGTCGCAGACGATCACATCAAATTCCCCGGAGAAGATGTCACGACCCTCGACATTTCCGACAAAGTTCACCCCTGAAGACTCAAGCAAGCTGTAGGCTTCCTTGATAAAATCCGTGCCCTTGGATTCCTCCTCGCCAACGTTGAGCAGGCCTATCGTCGGACGCTGTTTGCCCATGACCCATCGCACGTAGGCTTCACCCATCAAGGCATACTGAAGCAGATGCAGCGGTTTGGGATTGATGTTGGCACCGACGTCGATCAAGAGGGTGTCTCCTTTCAGACCGGGACAGAGGATGGCGATCCCCGGCCGTTCGATACCCGGTAACAACCCTGCAATGAGGGTGCTGGCGGCAACGACGGCTCCGGTATTTCCGGCAGAGACAAAGGCGTTCACCTGTTTGTTTGCCAAAAGTTCCACCCCGATAGCAATCGAGGACTCGCGCTTTTTGCGCACACTCACCGCTGGGGACTCCTCCATGCCGATGACATCCGGGGCATGGACGATGGAGAGGTTGGCCGGTCGTTTGGGATAATGCGCCAGGCTCTGTTCGACCGCCGGGCGTTGGCCGACCATAATAATCTCTATGGGAAGCTCTCGGGCGGCCCGTATGGCGCCAGCGACCGTCGTCTCTGGCGCTTGATCGCCTCCCATGGCATCCAACGCCACTTTGATCATGTCACTATGCTTTGGCGGAATCCTTAGAGCGCACAGTAATCACTTGTCGTCCCCGGTAGTAACCACAGGCCAGGCAGGCGTGATGGGCAAGCACGGGACGTGCACATTGCGGACAGGATACAATGGCTGGGATCGACAACCGCCAATTGGCTCGCCGTTTATCTCGGCGAGATCGGGCATGTTTTCTCGTCGGTGTTGGCATTTGCTTTCTCCTTCAGTCCTTCACTGATTCCGATGCTCACAACTGTTGTGATTCCAGTTCTGGCCGCAGGAAATGCACAAACCCTTACAGTCGGCCTGGCAGACGGGAATCATGGGATAGGTCAGCATGATCTCCTGACGCACGTCCTCGGTGATGTCTACCACATCCGGCGGGTCGACCGTATAGCTGAAAACCGCTTGGGGTCGAACGACGACAGAAAATTCATCCAGACATCGAGCACACAGGCAACATAAGGTACAACAGACCTGAATCCGTACCACCAATTGGCGTTCCACTTTAGTGATGAAAGCATCCACCTTGAAGGGCTCATGCAGGTGAACGTCAAACCGATCCATATCGAGGGGACGGGAATCGTAGCTGATATGTTCCTCTAGCCCGGACTCAGGAACACGATTGACGTGGATTTTCATGGTGGCTTCGACCTCTTGCTGGTTAGAACCCACAACTCGATTCATGAGCGCTTGTGGAGCCCCACAGGATGAACCCGTGGCACCGGCAAGACCGCTGCGAGTGGGGCGACATCCCGCCCACCTGATCGTTTAAGTGAACGAACTGGGCCGATGGTCAAAGACCCAGGCCCGATGGCGGGGTGGAGCCCCACAGGATGAGCCCGTGGCACCGGAAAGACCGCCCTGATGGGCCCGGCATCCTGCCTACCCGGTCGGCTACTAACTGCCGTGTCGCTCACATCCTTCGGCCGTGGCGCAATGGCGGGGTTGTGCGCGGAAAACTTCCGGTGAAGAGCCTTGGCCACCAAGGGTGGAACGAAGGAAGATAAATCCGCTCCCAACATGCCCGCCTCTTTGATGAGCCGAGCCGAAAGGTAGGCGTACGATTCTGAAGGCATCATGAAAATCGTTTCCACATTGCTCGAGAGCCGACGGTTGGTCAAGGCCATCTGAAACTCATATTCAAAATCAGAGAGCATGCGCAGGCCGCGAATCATCACACGACTGTTTTTACGGCGGGCGTAGTCCACCACCAGGCAGTTGAAGGCATCCACGGTAACTCCCCCCCAGGACTTGGTCACTCGACGAAGCAGCTCGACCCGTTCCTTGACGCTGAACAAGGGAGTCTTGTTGGAATTGTGGGCAACGGCCACAATGACTTCAGAAAAGATGGCGCGTGCCCGTCGAATCAGATCCAGATGCCCGTAGGTCACAGGGTCGAAGGTCCCGGGATAGATGGCGCGCATGGTCAGGTATAAAAAGAGAGCACCGTCTCCCCATACCGGTGCTGGCGATAGCGTGTTAACGGACCCACATCTGAGGGTGTGAGGGTCCGCCGATCGTGTTCAACCACAACGATTCCAGAGGGTGCGAGAATAGCACACTGTACGACGCTGATCAAGGCTTTTTTTCCCTCAGGACTTTGGTAGGGAGGGTCCAAAAAAACAAGATCGAAGGATTTTTCGACCTTGGCTAAATGAAGTAATCCCCTGTCTAAATCGAGGTGGACGACGCGCCAGGCATGACTCGGAAGCCGCGTCTGAAGCCGCTGCAGATTGTCCCGAATCGCCAGGATTGCATCCGTCTGCGAGTCCACAAAAGCCACAAACGCCGCCCCACGGGATAGGGCTTCGATACCCGCAGCGCCGCTTCCTGCGAAACCATCCAGCACCCGAGCCCCCTGAAACCGATTCGCCAAGATATTGCCCAACGCCTGACGTACCTTGGCCGATGTCGGACGAATTCCTCGCGGCGTAATCAGTCGAAATCCTTTGAAAAGTCCTCCCGTGATGGAAAGCATATGAACCTGGACACAACCCCGCTCACCGCAAGCGAAGGGGCGTTGTCAGACGCGGCCTATGAAGACGGGCCATTCGCTCACGAAGAATTCTTAGGGATGGATCACTGAGTTTTGGATCGCGGTCGATGATGGCTGCCGCTTCTTGTCGGGCCAGCTCAAGCAAAGAACGATCCCTGAGCAAATCCGCGATCCGCAAACGCATCCAGCCATGTTGATCGCGACCCAGAAGTTGTCCAGGACCGCGTTGTTGCAAATCTTTCTCCGCCAATTGAAAACCATCGCCATTTTCTACAAAACATTGCAATCGCTGTCCTGCTGGGGGCTGGGTGACATCGCTGATTAAGATGCACTTGCCTGGATAAGGACCGCGTCCGATACGTCCGCGCAGCTGATGGAGTTGGGCCAACCCGAATCGTTCCGGATGCTCAATCACCATGAGCGTAGCGTTGGCAACGTCCAGCCCCACCTCAACAATCACGGTACAAACCAACAACTGGATCTCGCCACGAGCAAAGGCCTTAAGAACTTCCTCCTTCTGTTTCGATTTCATCTGGCCGTGGAGCAATCCCACGTTGAATTCAGGAAAGACCTGCTTCAGTTGCGTCACCATCTGGCTGGCTGCCTTCAAGTTGCGGGGTGAATCGGTGAACAGGGTTTCAAGAGAAGCCTGCTTGAACACCCTCTTGGCCGTGGGCTTAGGGCTCAAGGATCGACGCACGGATTCCTTACTAACATCCTCAGTCAAAAACTCAGAGCCGACTGAGTCGGAAGCGGTCGTTGTCTCAACCAGCGGGTAGACGACATAGCCTTGGCGGCCGGCCGCAAGCTGCTTGCGGATTGTCGCATACACTTCCTGACGCTGGGACTCACGCATCCAGAAGGTCTGAATGGGATGCCGGCCAGGCGGCAGCTCAGTAATGGTCGATACTGCCAGGTCTCCATAAATCGAAAGCGCCAAGGTCCGTGGAATCGGGGTTGCGGTCATCACCAGCACATCGGGATCGTGCCCTTTTTTAGCCAGATCGGCCCGTTGGACCACGCCGAATTTATGCTGCTCGTCGATAATGACCAGAGAAAGTTTTTGGAAGCTCACCGACTGTTGAATCAGCGCATGGGTGCCGACGACGATCGATACCTTTCCAGCGGCGATTGCCTCAAGCGACTTTTGTCGTCGAGTACTTGGAATCGCCTGGGAGAGCAACTCGACACTCACCCCCAGCGGTCCCAGATAATCCTGGATCACTCGAGCCTGTTGCTCGGCTAAGGGCTCGGTGGGAACCATCAACGCCGCCTGAGCTTGACTCTGTACGGCCACGGCCATGAGAGTGATCACGACAATCGTCTTGCCACAACCCACCTCACCCTGAAGCAGCCGCTGCATGGGATAGGGTTTCTGCAAATCGTCCAACAACTCATCCAAAACCTGTTGCTGCGCGGGGGTGAAACGAAAGGGCAACCGTTCACGCAGGCGTTGGGTCAATGGCCCATCGGGGATATAACGCTGAGGTTTCTGTCGAGACCGAATGCTCACCCGACGTTGCGCCAAGCCGAGTTGCAGCCAGAGGAGTTCTTCAAAAGCTAAACGCTCTTTGGCAGCTTCGAGTTCTTTCCAGGAAGAGGGAAAATGGATCATGCGAAGCGCCTGAGCAAGCGGCGGCCAATTTCTGGATTGCCGCATGGATTCCGGCAAGCTCTCCATTGCCTCGTCTATAGAGTCATTCAAGACGGCAGCGATGAAAGATCGGAACCACCGTTGAGTCAAGTTTCCCATCACCGAGTAGACCGGTACGATCCTGCCCATGTGCAGGAAGGTATCCTCACCGGCTTCGATGTGTTCAATCTCCGGATGGATCATCTGTGGACGGGCTCCCGTCTCAATGCGCCCGTAGCAGATCAGTTCCTCGCCCACTTTGAGCTGATTCGCCAAGTAGGGGACATGGAACCACAAGCAAGATAAAACACCGGATGAATCTCCCAACAGTGCCTCGACCAGCGTTTGTCCCCGGCGAGTCCGTCGGATGTTCTTCTTGAGCACCGTTGCTCGAATAGTCACCCATTCTTGCGCTTGCATCTTAACAGGCTGCTGAAAAAGGCGCATCTGCTGCGTTGCATACCTTGCGGCTTCGTCAGCGTACTTTTCAGTACGCCTCCTCAGCCGCTGCGGCATGCGCCTTGCATCTGCGCCTTTTTGAGCAGCCTGGGTATCCTGTGGGCTTTTCAGCAACCTGTCAAGATCTCGAATCTGGGCCCAAGTGGTTCGGTCTTCGTATCGATGGGGAGCGTAGTAACAGGCGTCTTCAATGGTCTCGATACCCAACTGAGCCAGTTGTACCATACGCGAGGGGCCAACCCCTTTAACGTAGCGGATGGCACGCTTATGCAATGGCACCTGCTGGAATGGCGCTTGTGTAATCGTCATGGAGAATGTATAATTGCGTCCCTGTAACGACATAAGCCAGTGATCAGCACTAGCGTTGTCGCAAGTTTGATGACACAATGCCGCTAACCACTAACCACGAGAGAAACCATGAAAGCGTGCGCCATTTGCGGTAAGCGTCCAGTAATCGGACATTCGAAAACTTATCGCGGGATGCTGAAAAAACAAGGGGGGGTGGGACGCCGCACGGTGCGGACGAATTTACGTCGGTTTCTACCCAATCTGCAATCCGCCACAGTCCTTCTCAACAACCGCGTCAGGCGAGTGCGTGTCTGTACGGCGTGCCTGAGGATGGGTCGTGTGGTGAAGGCCCAACGGACCTTCGTACATCAATCATCGTAAACACCACTTCCCCATCTTCAAAAACTGGGCTACCCATCCCGTCGTAAGCAATACCGGAAGTCATCTGTCCCAAGCAAGAGCCCCTCGCCATCAGCCGTCTTTTACCATCTGTCAGCCACCCCTTGCGAACTGAACACATCTCGCCCACTAGATCCCGAATGACCACGGTGGGGCGTGGATTGCCCACTCCGAAGGGCTCCAGCCGTTTGAGTTCCGACACCCAAGCAGAATCCAGCGCATCCATCCCCAACTCCAAGTCGATCCGATTCGTCGTCAAAAGGCCACTCGGACCTAAGCGTTCCTTTCCATGACGGTTTAACGCTTCACGAAAACGATCAAGGTTCTTGGAATGGATGCTCAGGCCGCAAGCGTAGGCGTGTCCCCCGAATCGCTCCAGAAAATTCTGACAGGTCTTGAGGGCCTCCAGCATATTAAACAAGGACGCGGCGGATCGGCCTGATCCAACTCCCTCACCCGTGGGATGAAAGGCGATGGCGATCGCAGGCCTTTCGTAGCGCCGCAGGAGTTGTGAGGCTATCGGTCCCATCACACCTTGATGCCAACCGGTCCGGGCCACTAACAAGACATAGTGATCCCGGAAGTGCATGCGACCGACCTGAGCTTCGGCTTCGCAGATACTTTGACGCAAGAGACTCTTGGTCGTTTGATGCGCAGCCTCCACCTGGGACATGCAATCCTCCACATCCGCAGACTCCCTTACTTCTAGAAGGTTCCAGGAAGCCTGTGGCGCGCCCAAACGTCCACTGGCATTGAGCCACGGCACCAAACGTCTTACGATAGCATCGGGATTATCGGTATGCGTCTGCGTCTTGGCACAGAGCTGGCGCAGACCGGGACGGTGGCTGTTCACGATTCGGGAAACTCCCCTGCGGATAATGGCGCGGTTATCCCCCAAAAACGGCGCGTAATCGGCCAACGTCCCCAAGGCCGCCAGGTCAAGCCAAGATTCCAGACGCTGATCATCCCTCTTATCGCTGTCACTCCACAAGGCCTGGACGAGTTTGAACGCAAGCCCTGCGCTGCACAGCTCTCGACCCGGACCAGGATCCTGGTAAGGGTTCACGCAGGCATAGGCAGGGTTCGTCGGATGTAAAGGAACGTGATGATCGACCACAATCGTATCGATGCCACGCGTTTGAAGCTCCTGGATCGTCTCCGGTTGATTGGTCCCGCAATCAACCAATAGAACCAGGGCTGTGGAAGAACGCTGCAACTTCCTTGCGAGTGAGTCTGGAAATCCATAGCCGTCGTTGAGGCGGTTGGAATGTTGCGCCCGCACGACGGCTCCCAGCTCCCGAAGCGCCTCGTAAAGAATCAGGCTGCTCGTCAAACCATCCACGTCAGAGTCTCCGAAAATAAGGATCGGCTCGCTGTGAGTGACGGCTTTTCGTATCCTACGGATTGCATCGGCCATCGCCGGCAGTTGGAAGGGATCGCTCAACGACTGTGCGCTAGGATCGAGAAATACGTGGGCTTGAGCGGGCGTGGTGACGCCTCGGTTGAGCAACAGTTGGGCCGTAAGGGGATGGATACCGATCGCTTGCGCCAGGGCTTGTGACCGGTCAAGATCGGCAGGACACACACACCAGAGCTTCTGCATCAGAACCCAAGTAGTTACGCTTGGCGTGGTTGAAAAAAACGCCGCCACGTAATCACCAAGGCCGAGGCAATATAAACGGTGGAGTAAACACCGGAGATGAACCCGATGAGCAGACACAGAGAAAAATCTTTCAGGACCTCCCCACCGAAAAAGTATAGCGCCAAGACCTCGAAGATGACCGTCAGCGAGGTAAGCAGTGTCCGCCCCAGGGTTTCGTTGACGCTCAGATTGATCGCATCCGTAAGACTTAACTTCCGGTGCAGCCGCAGGTTTTCTCGGACACGGTCATAGATCACAATCGTGTCATTGATCGAAAAACCAGCGATGGTCATAAGGGCGGCCACAACCACCAGATCGATCTGGCGTCCCAAAACACAGAGGCTTCCCACAGCAACCACGACGTCATGCACCAAGGCGATCACACCCGCCATGCCGAAATCAAAATGTTTGAACCGGATCGCGACGTAAAGCAGAATCCCGACCATCGACCAGGCAATCGCCAGCCACGCTTTCTGACGCAGAATCGCCCCCACCGTCGGCCCCACGCGCTCCAGACGCACCAATTCGGGAGCAGCCTGATCGTAATCGGACAAGATTGCCTCCCGGGTGCGCGAAACGGTTTGCTGTATCTCGCCATCCGTATCATCGGATGTCCGGATGAGCCATTCGGTTGGACTGCCAAACTGCTGGATCACCGTGTCTTTCAATCCGACTTTTGCCAAAGTCACACGGATCTGTTCGGTGGTGGTGGCACTGGAGAACCGATATTCCTGCAGGAGCCCTCCGGTAAAATCAATGCCATAGCGATCATCGCCACGCATCAGAAACGCGCCAATGCCGATGGCGATCACCAGAAAGGAAAGGGCGTAACAGAAACGCCTCTGCTTGATGAAATCGATCTGGGTACCACGGATCAATTGCAACATCCGCAGCTGCTTCAACTGCCCCCACCCGAGCAGAACATCAAACACGATGCGAGTCACAAAGATGGCGGTGAACATGCTGGCGGTGATACCGATGCCTAGCGTCGTGGCAAACCCTCGGATGGGCCCTGTGCCGAACCAGTAAAGAAAGAAAGCGGCGATGAGGGTCGTCAGGTTGGAGTCCACAATGGCTGAAAGGGCCTTCTCATAGCCTGCTGCAATGGCCAGGCTCAAGGGACGGCCCGATTTCAGCTCTTCACGCATGCGTTCATAGATCAGCACATTGGCATCGACGGCCATACCCAACGTCAAGATCATACCCGCGATACCCGGCAGAGTCAGGGTCGCTTGGAAATAGCCCAATCCCCCCATAATCAACAGCAAGTTCAGTGTAAGAGCAGTCACCGCGATGACACCGGCCAAGTGGTAATAGGCCAGCATAAACACCACAATGAGCGCAGCCCCAACGCCGGTCGCTAAAAGGCCGGCACGGATGGAATCTTTCCCCAGGGTCGGACCGACGGTTCGCTCTTCTTCAATAATGATAGGAGCCGGCAACGCACCGGCTCGCAACACGATAGCCAGATCGTGCGCTTCTTCCCGGGTGAACCTGCCGGAAATGCGCCCGGCATCGGTGATGCGACTCTGCACGACGGGAGCGGATTGAACCTTGCCATCCAGAACGATTGCGAGGCGTCGGTTGATATGCGATCCGGTCAGGCGCCCGAACGCCTTTGCCCCCTCGCGATTCAACCTGAAGCTCACCTCCGGAAGCCCGAAATCCCCTGCATCCACCCAGGCATCCGCCAGAATGGCCCCCGTCAGCGTCCCTTCATCCTCCAACAAAAGCGGGGTGCCGTCTTCATCCTCAACCAGTTCATAGCCCTTCGGGACGTCGTCATCCAGCGCTCGTTCCAACAACCGTTGGCTCTCAGAGACCAGTTGGAACTTGAGCAACGCCGTTTTCCCGATCAGCTTAAGCGCCCGCTCACGATCGGTCACACCAGGCAACTGAACCAAGATATGGTCTGTTCCTTGTCGTTGGATCAACGGCTCGCGCACCCCGAACTGGTCGACGCGGTTGCGGATGACTTCCAGCGCCACGGCAGTGACATCGGTATTGCGCGCCTCGGTGGGCACCTGGGTGGTGTCAACCTTGAGCACCAAATGCATTCCTCCCTGGAGGTCCAGTCCCAGGTTGATTCGCTTCTCGAAAGGAAACGTGTACCAACAGGAAAGTCCAATGACTATCAACGCAAGCGGAACTCTCCACCGTAAGTCAGCAGGCAGTGAATTCATGACTGCTCCTCTTTTGACGCAGACTTGATCACCCGATTGATGGCAGATTTCTCAACCTCCACCCGCACGTTTTCATCGACCCTGAGCGTAACCGTTTGGGGCTTGACGTTGACCACCGTTCCTATCAACCCGCCGGCAGTCGCCACCTCGTCATGCTTCTTGAGATTCTTGATCCGCTCCTCATGCTCCTTGCGAGCCTTTGTCTGGGGATGGAAGACCAACACGTAGAAGATCAGGATGACCATGGCTAAAGGAAACAACATTTCCAACGGTCCCGGTGCCGACGCTGTCTGTGGTGGCATCAGTTTGATTTCCCTCCTTGAATGATGGCCGTGATGGGTTGATCCTTCAGATCTTTCAGACTGACCACATCCGCGCCCCGATAGTAAAAAACGAGTATCTCGGCAGCCGAAAATCCCCGGCGTGCCAACTCCAAAGCTCCCCACTGACACAGACCCACTCCATGCCCCCACCCGTGTCCATCCAACACAAAAGCGTCCTCGACGGGCGTAATCGAAAATAGGGGGCTGCGGATGTGATCGAAACCAAACAGCGAGCGGAACTCAAAACCACTCAACAACAAGGTGCGCGACTTGCCCGTAATGGTAATCTGCTGGGCCCGGCCTGAGGGTGTTCTGCGTGTCACCTGCAAATCCTGAATGGGACCGATGGAACCGTAAGAACTCTTGTGAAGCGCCCATCCGATATCCGCTCGGCTCAAGCGCCTCTGCCAGGAATAGAAGGGGGAAGCGTAACACAAAGAGCAACTCACGCCTCCCTTAAGCGGTTGCACATCGAAAGGACCCATCACACGAGCATGTTCCGTCATCCCTCCACAGGTGGAATGATAGAAGGTGGGAAATAGACGGCCTTGGTAGAGAAGGATCAAACCCGCAGTCTGTTGCACCGCACGAGTGGTGGCTGCTTTCTCGGAGGTCTTGCCTCCGTAGTCCTGGGACATGACATCGCCGGTGACATCGTAGTCCTGCTCGGCCTTTGTGACTCGCTGAAAGAGGGCGTAGGTGCGCGCCGCGATGGCAATCGCCTTGAGGGCCTCGATCGGCCAGTAATCCGGGGCCTCACGGCTTAAAACCCCACGCAGGTAGTCCTCAAGCGCAACGGTGTTGATGACCCGCAGCGTCAGATCTTCCCGACGAGTAATCTCAAGAGCCCCACGCAAGGGCCGGCCGTTGAGGCTGATCGTCGTATCCTCCCGTTTGGGCTCGATACGAATACCCAAAATGGGCAACTGTTTCTCTCCCAGAGCAATCCCCTGGGATGTCCCTTGAATCTTCAGACGATGGAGCCGACGTCCTTCATGGAGGGTGCGTCCGGTGTTGGCTGTGACAATGGAAAATAGGCCTTTCACCTGAAGCTCCACCTGGGAATCTTCCTGGGAAACAGCCACTCGAATGGAATCCACATTCGGCTGCTGGGCCCATGCGATGGGAAGACACATCCCGAACGTGATGCCGATTGATAAAACCTGCTTCAAAACTGGCTTGGATTGCGGATTGATACCCCTGATCATTCGCAAAGCCTCCGGTCTGAAGCATTCTGCCAGCTAAGAGTGACTATCATTGATGAAAACGCCCGATCAGCCACAAGACAATACTCAGTAACACACTCGCCAACAAACAGCTCATCAACGGGATGTAAATCGTCAGGCGTTCTTTCTGGATCAGAACATCACCGGGCAGACGGCCCAGCCAAGGCACCTTGGAGCTCAAAATGAGGAGCAAGCCGACGCCCCCAAGGAGCGCTGCGAGTATCAAGAAAAAACGCCCGAATGACGACAGATCCGTATTCATGCTAATACAAACGAATGATCTAACGCGACAATGCCAGAGGATAATTCGTTTGTATCATACGATAAGACATCCTGTTGTGTACAATACAAACGTACTCAATGTCTCAACAATAAGCGCGTTTGTATTAGTAAAGAAGCTCACTCACGAAGCAGCGGAAGCGGATTCCGCAAACAGCTCAAGCGGTTGCTCTTTCAATTGGCTCACGTGTTGATACGCAAGCCGCGTCGCTTTACGGCCACGAGCGGTACGCTTCAGAAGACCGGCGGACAGCAAGTAGGGCTCGACGACATCGATAATCGTGTCCCGCTCCTCGTTTAAAGCCGCAGCCAAAGCATCTACGCCCACCGGTCCTCCGCCATAAAATTCAATAATCGTTCGAAGGACGCGCCGGTCAATTTCATCAAGCCCCAAGGCATCCACCCCTTGCGCCGAGAGGGCAATTTCGGCAACTTCTTTAGAGAGTTTTCCACCGGTTTTCACCTGGGCATAGTCACGCACGCGACGCAGCAGCCGGTTGGCGATGCGCGGGGTCCCTCGTGAGCGCTCGGCAATCACCCGTGCGGCATCGTCGGCCATGGCGATTCCCAAAAGTTTCGCCGAACGCCTGACCACCTCCATTAATTCGTCAGGGGTGTAGAACTCTAAATGATAAACCATGCCAAACCGGCTGCGTAATGGGTTCGAGAGAAGCCCGGAGCGAGTCGTCGCGCCGATGAGGGTAAAGTGCTTGAGATGGAATTTGATCGTTTTGGCGTAGGGACCCTTGTCGATGACGAAATCAATTTCGTAATTCTCCATGGCAGGATAGAGAAACTCTTCGATCACCTTCGATAACCGGTGGATTTCATCAATGAAGAGGATATCCCCCGGTCCCAGGTTGGTCAGAATCCCAATCAAATCTCCTGCCCGCTCGATGGCCGGGCCGCTGGTGGCCGTGATCTTGGCTTTCAGCTCGTTGGCCACGATATGGGCGATGCTGGTCTTGCCCAATCCCGGAGGTCCAGCCAGAAGCAAATGCTCCAGCGACTCTCCCCGATGCGTCGCGGCCTCGATCGCCACCCGGAGATTCTCCACCACACGCGACTGGCCGACAAATTCTCCAAACTGTTTCGGGCGCAGACTCAGATTCAGAATCTGATCTTCGTCGTTCTCAGCCGTCTGATGCACAATGGCTGAGGCAGCCGGATGAAGCTGTCGATGAAGCTCTCCTGGAAGCGTCCCCGGTTTCAACCGATGTGTTTCCAAATCGTGTTCCCCCCTCGCCCCACGTCTCCCGCCCCGTGCCCCACATCGTCAGCCTTGAGCAAACAGGTGTTTTTCCACAACCTGTTAGTCATCCCCGTACGCCTGTTGCCTTGTCACCGATCGCTCTCACACTGTCTCTTCCGCCAGACGTTGTCCACGGTAAACCGCGTTGAGCAGGTCTTCTACCGTCTTCACTCCTATGTTTCTCTCCAGTGCCGCTTTCACCATCTGTCTGGCTTCGAGTCGTGTGTATTCCAATTGAACCAATACAGCAACGGCTTCTTCCTCAAGCCTCGTCTGCTTGAGGGTATCGTCGGATGATTGCGGATTTTCTTGGGGGGTACGCAAAAGGGCAAATTTCCCAACTTTTCCCTGTAATTTGGCTACGATCTCTTTAGCCCGCTGCTCACCAATGCCTGGCAGCGACTTCAGTAGTCCAACGTTCCCTTCGTCAATCGCCTGGGCAATGATCGGAATCGGCCGCGTTAGGGCCTTTACCGCCGCCCGGGGTCCGATCCCTGCCACCGAGATGAATCGCATGAAAAACTCACGTTCCACCTCGTTCAAAAATCCAATCAGAACCGGAATCCCGCGGCCTACCTCCAGTTGCTGGTAATGAAAAGTCACAAGTTCCAAATCACCCGTCGGGGCCACTCGATCGCGCACGACCCGAAGAATGGACGCAGGCAACAGCACCTCGTAGCACAATCCATGGACTTCCAAGTAGAGCTGCAGCTCGCCGATTTCGCGTACTGTCCCTCGAATGCGACTGATCATCGGATTCGGGCTATGACCCCTGACAAAGGCAATACTTGACGCTGGGCGCCTGTATGCGCATGAGCGATTGCCAACGCCAGGGCATCGGTGGCATCCGCCGACCATGATGCGTCGGTGTGTTGCAACCATTGAGCCACCATCCTGGCCACTTGTTTTTTAGAAGCCGCACCATTACCCGTCAGGGATTTCTTCACCCGCGCCGGAGGGTACTCGGAGAGCGCCACCCCATGCTCCTGCGCGATGAGACAAGCCACTCCCCGAGCATGGGCCATCAGGGCGGCTGTCGCTACATAATTGTGATGGGTAAACACCATTTCAAGAACGATGTTCTGTGGATGGTACCGCTCAATCAGAGTACCCAACTCGGCATAGAGAAAGGCGAGTCGTTCACCCAGCGGTCGAGCTCTCGGAGGCCGCAGATGCCCAGCGGTGAGAACTTGTAGAATCGAAGGACTGGCCTGAATGATCCCGTAGCCCGTGGCATTCAACCCTGGATCGATACCCATGATAACCATCAGAAACCCCAGAACCAAGGAATCATGAAACTGCCTTGGAATTTTCGATTGTCGATTTTGGATTTTCGATTGGAAGCCCCCTGTTCAATCGACAATCGACAATTCCACAGGATAAGCCCGGGCACCGGCAACTCCGCCCCGAGTGGGGCGACATCCCGTCCACCCACGGTTGCTAACTACCGTATCGCCCACAGTCGAAGCCCGTGGCGCAATGGCGGGGTCGATTGAACCTGTCGGACATTCTCAATCGACAATGCCTAACTGGCTGCCTGCTCGGCGAGGATCGCATCAGGAATGTCAAAGTTTGCATAGACATGTTGAATATCCTCATGCTCTTCCAGGGCATCCAACAATGCCAACAACTGCTTGGCCTGAGCGGGATCTTCTAGGCGTACGGTTGAGGTGGGAATCATCGTCAGTTCCGCTGTCTCCCAGGATATCGATTGTTTGGCCAGAGCTTCCTTGACGGCCTCAAGGGTCTGGGGACTGCTGGTCACGCTGGCTTGATCGCCCTCGACCTTCAAATCCTCAGCGCCGGAATCCAGGACGATTTCCATCAGACGATCTTCATCGATACCTTTAGCACTCAGCGTAATCATCCCTTTCTTCTGGAACAGCCAAGAGACACTACCCGCACCCGCCACATTTCCCTGATGCCTTGCCATAAGGTTGCGCAGCTCTGCGGCTGCGCGGTTCTTGTTGTCGGTCAAACCCTCGATGAGGATTGCGACACCGCCTGGGCCGTAACCCTCCAGCACCAGCTCTTCATAAGACACCCCTGGCAGATCCCCGGTGCCTCGCTTAATCGCCTTGTCGATCGTATCCTTGGGGATATTGGCATCACGCGCCTTGGAGAGGATGAGTCGCAGCCGGGAGTTGGCCTCTGGACTGCCGCCACCCATCCGAGCGGCGACGGTAATCTCTCGGATGATCTTGGAGAAAACCTTGTTGCGCTGGGCATCCACAACGGCTTTCTTATGCTTGATTCCCGCCCATTTGGAATGTCCAGCCATACATTTTGCTCCGCATGATCTGCTGCGCAAAATTTATCAATCGCTCGATTTTGCTTCGTTATTATACCGACGGAACCCTTCCCTAGCAATAAAATGAAAAAATGTTTGCATGAGTCACCAACCGTGTCGTTCGACTAAGGTTAACAGTTCGCGGAAGCTGGATACTATTGCGGTGGGACAAGCCGGCCGAATATCTTCTTCATCACTAAACCCATGGGTGATTGCAACCGTGTCAACCCCGGCGCGCTGTGCCGTATCGACATCCCCGGCACTATCCCCAATGAGCAAAGTCTCATCGGCAACGACGCCATGACGACTCATAAGATTTTTAAGAGAACTCGGATCTGGCTTCCGGGGATAACCCATATCTCCACCAATAATTTCCACAAAATGATGCGCCACTCCTAAACCTTCCAGAATCTTGCGAGAATAGCATCCCGGTTTATTGGTAATGACTGCTTGGATTCTTCCAGCGAAATGAGCTAAGATCGCCTCAGCCCCTGGATACAATCGGCTCTCATCCAGCAAATGGCTCTGATAATAAGTCCGATAGATCCGCACCCCCTCGTTAATTCGATCGGGCTCATCGGTCCTCAGACACCGCGCGACCAACTCATGAACCCCATCTCCTATGAATCGTCTGATTTCGCTCGGTGTAAGAGCAGGCGCTTGAAGCCGAGATAACATGTGACTGGCAGCCTGGGCGATATCCGCGAGGGTATCCACCAACGTACCGTCCAGATCGTAGACGATTAAACGCTTCATGGGAATATACTAGGTGCTTGCCCTCGCTCACATTCCGAGCCCCTACGTCGGAGTCAAAGGGGGTCCGTCCCTAATACAAACGAATTCCTGACGCGACAATGCAGAGGATAATTCGTTTGTATCATCTTCGCCGGTGTGTGAGCGAGTTAAGGCATCAAGGGAACATAAGATTCAACGTTGGAAAATCGAAAGCCGCTAGCCTGGCGATCCGCTAGCGGCTTTCGATTCGCCCGTTTTTAAAAGCGTCTTTCGTAATCAATCCACCATTCGTAATACGTATGCAGTCGGATATCGGTTTTAACGATGTCGGCCTCCGCCGCCACCGCGAGGCCCTCCGCCACCACCCTTATGACCTCCGCCCAGCTCTCCTCGGCCGCCTCCCTGCATGCTCCCTCCTCGGGGACCTTGAGAGCCACCACCTCGCATACCCCTTTGAGATCGCGGACTCCGGTGTTCACTGCCGCCTCCGATTCCTGCACGGCCTTCCCCGCGTCCGTGATCACGCACACCACGGTCCATACCGGGCTGCTGTCGACGTTCCTGCCGACGGTCCATGCGCTGATCTTCTCGATGATGCTCGCGCACATCCTCGTGGCGGTCTCGGATGTTCTCCCCTCGATCGCGTCGATCCTCGCGCCGATCACGCACATCTTCATGACGGTCTCGGACATCCTCATGACGATCCCGCCGATCCTCTCGCCTGTCGTAAACATCCTCTCCACGATCCCGAACATCCTCTTGGCGATCGCGGACATCCTCCATCTTATCTCTACGTCCCCCATCATGCTGGGCGTCCCAGACGTCTTCGGCGTGATCCTGGACATCCTCGCGATGATCGCGCCGATCCTCACGTCGATCGTGGACGTTCTCCGTACGATCTCTTGCGTCCTCCCGTCGATCCTGACGATCCTCACGTTGGTCCCATCGATCTTCTACGCGGTCCCGCATACCCGGATGCTTTTCGAGAAATTGTTGACGCTCCTGCGGGGTTGCATTCTGCCATCGCTCATGGGCCGCTGCCACTCTATCGCGAGCCTCCGGGTGTGTCGCCAGATACTCGGCAGCTTTAGGATGATTGGCCATCCACTCCGTAACCTCTGGATGATCTTCGAGATACTGAGGACTCACAGCTTCGTTCATGTCCATAGGGGCATCGGCACCAAAACGTTCCTTCATCCCCTGATGGATTTGCTCCTTGGCTTGTTGTCGGATTTCATCCGCATGCTCGGCCTCCCAGGCTCGCTGCCCATGGGCTTCCTCAAGGGACACCTCCCCATCCCCATTCGTATCCGCGTGCTGAAAACGTCGCTGGGTCCACGGGGTATTGCTCTTTGCCTTCGCTTCTTCCATCGAGATCATACTGTCCGCATTCGCATCGGTCTTTCTAAAATTCTGGTCCAACCGCTCGGGATTGTAGTTGTCTAGATTCCTGAATAACTCTCGAGTGTCTTGAACGGAGTCCTGGGACTTTGCGATTCCTTCGTCTTGAGCCTGAGCCATGGGGGGAATAAAAAGAATGGTAAAAATCGCTATCATGAAGTACCTACGGCTTACCCGGATTCGTCTTTGCCACATCAGTAACCTCCTTCGGTTATCCCCAGGCCTACTCTGTTTTACTGAGTAACTGGGCTTTTGCAAAAATAGCCAACGCCCTGACCGAGTGTTGTGTCCTGTCCCAAGAGAAGTGCTGCGAATTGTGTCATGTTTCATGAGTCATGTGTCATGAAAAAGCGGAAAATAAACAGGCATCTCAAGCACGGCCAAAGTACGCCTTTTGCTTTCCATGACTCATGACTCATGACACATAACACATGACTTATGACACAGACGTGAGCGCTGCCACTAACCTCGATGCATTTTGCAAAACCTCAGTTACTGAGTAAGACGCCAGGATTGCCTATTCGGTTTACTCCTTTCGAGTCCCAGTACTTACCGAAACCCTGCAGATATTCTAATATCGATGTGTGTTATGTCAAGCAACGCGACAGCAAGTGTGACAGCAAAGCCTCACGACTCATGAGACTCATGCAGATGCCTACTGATTCTTCTAATCCAAAAGCCGCCAGCCTGTTGGCTGACGGCTTTCTTCAGATAAGATTAGGTTTATGGGTTGGATGCGGATTCGGAAGTAGCAGGCTTTCCACTGAAGGGACAGAAGAACCCCCTCTTTGGTTTCTCCAACGGGCACATGCCCATCGATCCTGTCGCCAGACACAAGACTTGGCAGAACGCCCCGATGAGGCTCACTATAATGATCAAACCTCCTAACAACTGCCCCACTCGTTTGAGCTGTCCTTTCTGACGCGCCGCACGCTCTAACACCCAATAGCCTCCTACCGCCGAAAGCAAAAACGCCCCGATGCCATGCGCCATTCTATCCTCCTGTCGTTATCCAACCGAGTCTCCTTCCACACATAGGCGAAGTCGGTGGACAAAAATATCTTGATGCATCCCTACGCGTCTCTCATCGAGAGCGTTTCACTGGTCGCTAGTGCTCATCCAGATTGAAATGACGGGCCACCGATACCAAAGTAGGCTCTTGACTTGCATCTGGCCGCCTGGCGATCGCAACGCGGCCATGTGCTCATTATGTTAGGCACTCTTAGTCTACCCCATCGTGGCCGAGCGTCGGACTGACTTCTGCTCCTTCCACCTGAGCGGATTACGCTCCATCGACGAATCGACTTCAACAGTCTTGTCTGAAGCTTCCAGTGAAAACTCCACAACGAGGGGGTAGTGGTCGGAGCCGATCGCGGGACCGACAAAACGTTTGTGGATGACAATCCCCGGCGACACCAGACAGTGGTCGATCTCAATGAACAAAGGCCAGTAGCCTGCCGGCCAGGTAGGTTGAATCCCAAATCCTTGGCAGCTATCTCGCAGACGACTGGTGCGCAGGAAGCGTTTAAATACCGGTGACCAAGAAGTGGTGTTGAGATCCCCCGCAAGTACCAATGGCCCTTCCAGACGATCGACGATCTGCGCCAATTCATCCAACTGTTCGTTGCGCAATCGAGCCTGCCAATAATTGATAGGCGACCGGGGATGAGCCCCGATCAGCGTCAATTTCTGGGATCCGATCGACACATAAGCGATAATTGCGGGGATTTTCTCTTTACTCAGAGAAACGACTTCTGTCTGTATCCCAGGGGAACGGCTGAGGAACGCGATTCCGAAATTATCTTCCCGAGGCGCGGCTTCCCCGAACGGGTAGTCGGATTTCAGGGACCGAAGGGCCTCCATCCATCGATGATCCACTTCCTCGAGAAAAACAAAATCAGGCTTGGCATCGCGGATGAATCGTTTGAGGCGGTCATAGTCCCTGTTGTGCCTGAAGACGTTAGCCTGCATCAGACGTAACGGCGGCGTTTCATGAGCCGAGAGCTCGTCCGGGCGGAAATAAAGCGGCAGGATAAGCGCAAGGTTGATGCAAGCAAAGCTTGCGGCAATGACGGCTGCACGAGGTCTGCGTCTGAGAAACCAGAAGCAAGCCCCGAGAATGAGTACCCCAGCGTATTGCATCCGAAAGTGGCTCGTCAGCTCCAACACCCATGAGACTTCCCCTAACCAGCTTCCTATCGTTCCTGCTGCAGCGAACATCACTCCCCACTGGACAAACGCATCCAGGGTTTCTTGGAAGGATTTCATCCTGGTCTATGGATTCCTGTTTTGCACCCTGTAGCCGAAACAGCCGTTATAATGGTGGGAAAGATGCCTGAGTGCGATTGTTCAAGTGATCTTATTCTCAAAAACAAGCAGGCGTTCCATGGCCGATTGCTGAGTTGGTACCGAAATCATCGGCGCGAGCTTCCGTGGCGTCAGTCTCCCTCATTGTACAAAACCGTGGTATCGGAGTTCATGCTTCAGCAAACGCAGGTGGAGACTGTGATTTCCTATTTCAATCGATGGCTGTGTGTCTTGCCTGATTTCCAGACCCTCGCTCGTGCGAAAGAAAGTCAGGTGCTTAAACAGTGGGAAGGTCTCGGCTATTACTCGCGCGCGCGTTTCCTACATCGACTGGCGCGCCAGATCGTGCAGTTAAAAGAAATCCCGAAAGACGCGCAGTCGTGGCAACGATTCCCTGGGGTAGGCCCTTACCTTTCAGCGGCCATTACCAGCATCTGTTTTGGAACTCCCGTAGCCGTCGTCGATGGAAACGTCATTCGCGTATTGAGCCGGTTGTTGGCCATTGTGACTACCTTTAAAGATGGGGCTTCGGCTGCGCGAGCACTCCGACCCTTGGCACAAATCCTAATCGACGTTCACCGCGCCGGGGATTACAACCAGGCGATGATGGAACTGGGAGCCACCGTTTGCCTTCGCCAAAAACCTCTATGCGGATTTTGTCCCATCCGAGGGTATTGCCAAGCTTATAAATCCGGAATCCCACAAGCCTATCCGCGATTTTCAAAAAGAAAGACAGCGCGTGTAAGCATCCAGCGCCTATGGCTGATCCACAAGGGTGCCTTGCTCTTACAAAGACAGGATAAAACGGCTCGGCGCTTGGCGGAAATCTATGAGTTGCCTCTGCTTGAAAAACTTCCTTTCCAGGTGGCAGATGAAAGGTTGCTTGCGGTTAGAAAACGCTCCATCAGCAATCAACGCATCGAGGAAGAAATCTATGCAGTCCATTTAACTCAGGAAAATATCCTAAGAATCCCTTCTTCAGCAAATCTGCATTGGGTGAGCTTGAATCGATTGAAGCAGATCACCCTCTCCGGCCCTCACCGAAGATGGATCGCCGAACTCCTCGCCTATGGAGCCCCGCACCGATGGCTTTCGACCCACTGACCATTCACCCCACCTCACTGGGAACGAAGCTGAAGCTGCAAGGCTTGAGCCATCCCCTCGATTTCTCCGGTTGAGGTAAGCTTGAGCTGCTCTCCTTCGGGCATCAATGTCATCACAGAAAGTTGGAAACGCTCATGCCTTCTACTATTTATCTGACTGCATTCTTCTTGGAATATGCCGTCGAGACGTCAACGACTCTGACGATAACATCGCAGATCGCAGAAACGTAAACACTCGCCACCTCAGTGAGAAATCGAGAAAAATCGATCGCAGCGCCGTCATCGGCTCGATCCGAAACGATGCGGACTACTACAAAAGGGACTTCGTTCATCCGACACACCTGTCCTACAGCTGCCCCTTCCATTTCAACACAGAGGGCCTCAGGGAATAACTCCCGCAGCCGAATCAGAGCTGGCTTTGAGACAAACTGATCCCCCGTTAACACTTGCCCCACGTAAGCGCTCGGACGAAGCATTCCAAACCGCCGCCGGATATCCTCAGCAAAAAACTCTTCCCTTTGTTGGAGCAAACCCTGCACGGCTTCCACCGTTTCCCGACGGAGCGTCATATCCGTCTCGACCCACTTCACTCCCAGATCGGGAATCAACGTGTAGTCAAACAGCGGCCGTGCGTCCAGATCGTGCTGAATGAGACGATCCGCAATCACCACATCCCCAACCTGAAGCGAAGGAACAAGCGCCCCAGCCAATCCGACAACCACAATCGCGTCGACTTCACAGGAGCTGATGAGCGCTTGCGCAACCGCTGCTGCGGCCACCTTCCCAAGCCCTGATTTCACGACGATGCATTGGTGGCTGCGCCATACACCTTGATGGGCTTGCATCCCAGCAAGTTTAAAATCTTGCGCTCGACCCATCCGCTGAGCGACCAGTTTTACTTCATCTTCCATCGGACATAGGATGCCGACACGCATCGCTGAGGATCCTTTGGTTGCTTATTTCTGCGGTGCGGTCTCGTATCCAATCACCGCGGTCACATCCGCTTCGGAAAGTTGGGTAACCCCGGTCCAGTCTACCTGCCAGCCACGACTGGTACGCCGGAGCAAATCCAAAGAACAGACCCACGACCATAGCGCCAGCAGCGACACGATAATCCAACTCATCCACTGCCGGTGTAGACCAATCACTAGGGCCGCAGCATAGACCGCTGCGGTTAAGAGGGTATAATACAACGCCAAGGCTGCGGACGTCCCCAGAGGCTCATCCGTCGTCCGGTTCAGCTTACGGTAACAAGTCCAACGTGACTCCCAACGGATCCCTGGCACGACGGGCTCAATGAATCGCCTGAGGTATTCGGCCATAATGGCATTTTGCTGTGTCTGCCGGATCGTCAACAATTGCGCCGCCACAAGAACCAACAATCCGAACCCATCGAGGAAGAGTCCGTAAAAACCGATTCCTTGAGCTTCACCCACTGGCTGTGGTTTGAGGGTCAATCCGATGATGGTCCCGATCGCTGCAACGGTAAAGCCGACGATGAACAGACGTGACTCCTGCCGTTTGAGCATCTCTGCGCGAATCGTTTTGTATTCCTCAAGGGTCCCAAGAATCCGGTCCCGCTGAATCTCAGAGTCGGTGATCACACCCACTCTGCCAGCTTCCTCTTCATCTCTCGATGTCATTAGCGCAATAGGGGTTCAACGACCTGCGCGATACGTTGAGCGATCTTTTCGTAACCCAGATCATTAGAGCAACACCAATGTTTCTGGAGAAAGCATTTCCTCCGCACCGAAGGAACCGACGCACAATAAACAAGCAATCCAAGAAACAAGAAACACGCGAGCTTGAATGGATATCCCCTTCGCCAAGAGCGACTACCCTCGCTCTATATTGGACCTCCGATGACAAATCCCTTGTTACCTATCAACATCTCAAGTGGCATACCTACCAATAGACGCAGGAGCCCAACCACCGTCCTCGGATCGTGCGTGAGGCCTAATACGCCGTTGTGGGTGGCGCCCGCGATGGTCAACTCGATAATCCGCTGTTTATCCTCTTGAGACAATCCCTCCGTCTTCAATCGAGCGGATCTTCCAACCACGGCATCCTGAGTTCCCAAAATCGGGTAGAACCGCTCGACACGCGCCAAAAACCGCCTCCGCAGGTTCAGTTGGTTGACAAGATGGATCGGCTCAGCGTTGTGGTCTAGATTTTTGAGCTGTCGATAGTGGTGGTCTTGCCATTCTTTCTTCCCCTCGAAGAGTCCAGGCAACAGTTTCCTCAGTTTGGGTATTAGCTTGCCATAGAAGATTCCCTGCAGGGGTGAGCCAACGGCTACACAGTTGACGACGGGATTCTTTAGCGGCTCATCCCCAAGAGTCAGGGTGGCGATAATGTCGAGCCCACCCATGCTGTGGCCGATGAGATCGAGTGGCTCAGAGGGACTGACCTTTTCGTACACCCTCGCCTTGAGGAGCTCGGCAAACTCGAGAAACGTGGGGCACGATAAGGATTCCTTACGGGTGAAATTGAGGTAGTGGACAAACTGACTACGACTAGGCTCGCACACGATCCGGTTGATCCAGAACTTAACTGATTGATGGCTCTTTAACACTTTCGTATAGCCCGTCCAACATTTCCCCTCTTCCCCGGCCCAGCCAGGGACGAAGAAAACAGGACGCTCTAACGTCAGTTTCTGATTCGACCACGCTTCAAGCTCAGCCAGCGCCTGTTTCTTCTCAGCTTCACGCTTAGCCCGTTCTTCCTGCACCGGATCCGTGGAAACGCCAATGACTGGGCTCATCTCCTACCCTTATTCTTCTTGCACCCCGCGTCCCTTAACGGCTGTGCCGACCATGATTCGTCCCGAAATATCGGAAAGGATGAGGTTATCGGTAAAGGCATCCTTGGAAGGAGGCGTGAACGTAACAACCACAGGCATGGTAATGCCAGCCGGTATGGTGAAGCTCATGCCAGGCCCAGCGATGACGAAACCCTGGTCGTTACGAATCCATCGCGCGCTTACGGAGACGGCATTGCCTGTCGTGTTCGTTACGTTAAAGATTTTGGGCTGGCTACTCGTGCCAACCTGAACATCGCCTAGATCCAACTCCTGACCGGACACCCAATGGCCACCGGTGATGGTCAGACCTCCTCGCGCGATCTGGGCAACACCCCGTCCTTGCAACTGAGCGCGCTGAATCGTCGGTTGATCAGCCTCGGCCAGAAACGCCCAGCTTAAGCCTGAAGGAATGGCTTCTCCAGTCACCTGACCCACAGCACTCGGTGTAAACGTAATGGAAACGGTCTGTGACTGCCGACCCTGCGCAACAGACTCGGCTTGCCAAGTGCCACTGACCTGAAACACATTACCTGGCCTAACAGCAACGGCATCGATATCGGTCGCCTGGGTGCCGGCGTTTGTCCATCGCACGGTTTGTGGTGTTGCCGTCATCCCAATGAGGACTTCCCCAAAATCAATGGGATTTGTCCCACTCACTTGCAGATTCCCGTTGTGCTTGCATCCTGCCAGAAAAATCACAAGGCTACTCCACGCAATCAGTTTTCTGTTCATCTCGCCTAGCCTCCTACATGAAATACTGTTTTGCATCCCGAACCCACGGAATCGGGAAGTCGAAAATTACTCCCTGACGACCAACTTCCCAATGTCTTCGACATCACCTGCTTTGAGCTTGGGCAAATCAACCCTAAGAGACTGAAAATCGGGAAAGTCCTCGGTGGGAATTCCATGATGATCATCACTCACCCCACCATACATCTTGAGAGGTTGAATCAGCAATTGATGGCTCCCCGGGGGAACACCCGGTAGTTCAAAGCGCCCTGAACGATCCACCTGCTTTTGCTGATCGATTAAACCGCTGAATCCAGAGAGTACGGTTTGGCGTGTGGCACCCTCTACGATACTTAAAACTGCTCCGATGATAGCCTCCCCATTGGAGAACATAATACGTCCCCGCAACGTCGCCGTCACCTGATTTAATGGCCGTCGAGGATTCGGAAAAAGAACCGAGATTCCCACTCGGTCGTCATGGGTTAAAGTCGGAAGGAAGTGGCTGAAGCGCGCCATCGTCGCTACAGCGGTTGAGTGCGCGAGTCCCAAGCAGTGACCGAACTCGTGCTGAATCGTATGCACCACGTCCGCGCGCTTAAACGGCGTCGTCAATTCCACAACGATATCACACTCGTCACCGAAGGGGAAGGCCCGTCCCCAAGTTCTCGCATTACGCGGGATAACCCCGACGTTCCAGAGAATCATATTCACCCCATCGGCTTGAGGACGATTCTTACTCTCATCGCGAATCACACTCTTATCTATCGAAAAGAGCACCTCTGCCGTTTCCACCTCGGTCCATGGCTTGAAGGATTCTTGGATCAGGGCGACATATTCCGCCTCTGGATAGGTCGATGGCACATGTGCCATATTGATGATGAATCGAACAGGCTTGTCGACGTCTTTCCAGTTAGGACGATGTTCCAGTCCGAAGGCAGCGGCAGCTTGTGGCAACCCAACGCTCAGAATGAGACAGAGCACATGCCGTTTTCCTTGAGAACTCCATCCCTCAACCATCACCGCTCTCCATCTTCTCTAAGTTCCCGTAATGTTTTTCACCTTTTCCCTGAGCGCCTTCGCCTCTTTCAACAACTCAATCACCTCATCCTCATCGTTTGCTTCGAAGCCTTCTTTGGATCCCGCCTCGTACGCCTTCATCAAGTTATCCAGCACTTTCTGCGCACTCGCATTCATCCTCGCAAACAGCTCTTCCTTACTCATTTGCTGCAATGGCCTAGCCTTCGCTCTCATCGAGCGTCGCTTCACCCTTGGTTTCATGCTTCGTTTCTCCCCTTATCTCCACCCATAAATATTCTATAACACACATAATAACAATAAGTTACGTAATACGTCTTCTGCGTACTCGGTCATGCTCTTTGATACAAACATCGTATTAGATGTCTTGTTGGACCGCGAACCCTTTGCGACTACAGTGGCAGAGCTATTTTCATATGTTGAACGAGGAAACCTGCCTGGTTATGTCTGCGCAACAACCCTAACCACTGTCTATTATCTCCTCACCAAAGGGGTAGGAGC
The DNA here is from genome assembly GCA_023247255.1 of Candidatus Omnitrophota bacterium. GTDB lineage: Bacteria > Omnitrophota > Gorgyraeia > Aquiviventales > Aquiviventaceae > JAHFGV01. Next base: position 38,193 of record JAHFGV010000023.1, read on the forward strand.
TAATCGGTCTCGAGAAGAAGCCTGAGTTCAAGTTTCTAGCGCAACACCTGTATCCTGGTCTGACCCAGGAGAAAGGAGTTGCGCTAGAAACTTGAACTCAGGTTATACGTCTTCTTGCCCGATCACTGGCACCCAGTTATCTCTCTGTTTTTCTTCTAGGATACCCAACTCATAAAGCAGACTTTCAATCGAGGTATAATGCTTAACTTTTACTTTTCTGCACACATCTTTAACCCTCTCAACCACAGATGCGTCTGGATTAACGACAAAAACGGGCTTGGGTTTCTTATTCCTGTCCAGAGCCGTTCGAAAGAGCACTTGGGCGATAGTATCGATCTGAGGAAAGGAATATCCCCAAATAATCCACGACTTTGCGTCGTGGAGTTCATGAACAGCTGAATACCAATGCTTCCTCAGCACGCCATCCTTGATTTCAATTTTCGACGCAACAGGCGGGATTAAGTAAGGGTGTTCCGGAACCGAGACTACATCGAAGGTTTCACCATTCGATTCAGGTAAGCGGCATCCGCTAAGGCGATAGCCATCGCCTCTGTCTAACTTTTCCCAGTGAATAGAACCGTGCAGTTTGAGAAGCGGGACTGTGCCCCGTGGCTTTGCTGTCTCAAGCGGACGGGAATATGACTTGCCTTTTTTTGAGGGGATCCGCGCAACCTTAGCACCTCGGTAGTTGGCACTACGCCAATTGAGCTTCCCCATCTGCAGTAGCGTCTGGTCCGCAATAAGGTCGTAATTGAACGAAACTATAGATCGAGCTTGCACTGCCTGGAAAAGCATCCGGTGAAATTGACAAGCCTTGTCCCCTCCACACTTGAGCAAAACGTGCCCGATGACCACTTTAAGCGAATCAAGAGCACGAGTATATTCGCGAGGCCTGCCAGTACCGAGTTGTAGTCCACGGAGATTCGACCGGGCCTCCAAAAAGGTAGAAAGTTGCTCCAACCGCCAATTCTTAACCTCTTTGAACTTTAACTTAGCATCTTTGAGGTGATTCTCAAACACCCTCCAAGCCGCGATATGCTGTCTGTCCTTTCCTCCATGCCGGTTTGCGAAAAGCTGCTGGGCTTCTGACAGGAAGTCCGCATCAAGCGGAGGTGTTTTCTTACCATCCACTCGTGCTCCATGAGATGCCCCTGCGCCAAGCACAATCACTGGTTCAGGAATATTCATTCGGTTTAAGAAACTCTTGCGATTCTACACGCGGTGTCAAAGTAGGCTCGGACTAAGAGGATCTGAACGCTATCGTATCCATTCGTTTCGTTACCTGCTCCGTTCCACTCTACGCATTCCACCTTACACAAGCATCCTTATTACGCAAAAATAGGCTGGCAACAATCTACTCCACGCCCCGCGAGCCGTATCTCGTGCCCCTCATTTGTCTCGCGTCTCCTGTCCCATGTCTCAAAGAATTAGAATCGTCCCTAATTTTCACGTCCTTCTGCTCAGAGCTAGTCTTTCTCTGGCTCGCAATTTCCTGTTCCTCAGTTTTCCGTTTCCGGTGCGCGGGCTCTGCTCCCGAAAGGGCTGCTCGATTTGTTGGGTGGAGAGCTTAATGCGCTGCTGCACTTCAGGGGCATCGAAGGCTGAAGCCAAAAGGCCTGTTTGCTCGGCTAACTCAGGATCTTGAAAATCGGCTGATGCGCTGATGTCGACGAACGAAAACAAAGCCCCGGGTAATAAGCCGCCTAGGCCTTCTACCACTTCCTGCTTGATGGTACGTTTCTGAATCGTCGTTTCCCCTTCCTCAAGGAAGAGCTCAATGCGACCGGGTGAAGCCCAAGCGTTGACGAATTGAATGTAATAGCTTAGGTAGAGCTTAACGCGCACGCTGCTGTAGAGACTTTGATTCGGTGCGATGATGATTCCGCCGTTGATACCGGCTGAGCAAAGCTTGGTTGTCACTTTGTTGGGAACAGCTACCGAAAAACTGTGGGCAACCGGTGTCACTCGGGGGACGCGAAGCTCAAGAGAAGGTTGAATCAGGCCGCGCTGGATGAGAGCACCGGTGTCATCGTTGTATGTCCAGGAAAGGCCACCCTTGACGCTGCCACCCGCTGGTG